>CAIXGW010000053.1 GCA_903919145.1 uncultured Myxococcales bacterium | reverse complement strand
GAGAGCGCCGCACCGCAGAGGCACTCACCGATGCCCACGGGCGCTGGGTCTGGTCGGCCGACCTGCCCGACGTGGCCGTAGGCGCTGAGGTTCACGTAGAAGCCGCCTACCAAGGCGACGCCAGCCGCGGAGAGGCGCGGACCGAACAGACCTTCAACATGGCCAAGCAGCAACTGCAGCTACAGGTCACCTCGCAGCAAAAGCGCTGGCTGCTGGGCGGTCCGCTGTGGACGGAGACCGTGCGGGCCCTGGTCGCCGGCGTGCCGCTGGTCGGCGCCGAAGTTCAGGTGCTGCTAGACGGCAAGGTCTGGCAGAGGCTGTACACTGACGCGCGCGGCGAGATCGCTATGCAGCGGCCGGTCGCGGCGCTGGGTGCGCTGGGGCCGCATAAATTCCTGGCAAGATTGCAAGAAACGGCCGAGATCAACGCGGCTGAGCTGGCGTGGGCTGTCGAAGTTGTGGGCGCGCTAGAGGTCCAGCTGCAGGCCCGGGCTGGAGGGCAGCAGGCCGCGCCGCAGCCGGCTCAAGCGGCACAGCCGCAGTGCGGTCAAGACGACTGGTGCCTGACCGGGCGGGTGGTGCTGGCTGGGACCCAGCAGCCCATGGCCAATGCGGCGGTCAGCCTGTTTGCCGCCCAGCGCCAGCTGGGAGCCCTGACCACCGACGCCGATGGGCGGTTTGCCGCGGTGTTGCGCGGCGACGTCCTGAGCAAGCTGTTGCGCCAGCCCCAAGTCGATGTCGCCGCCCAGGCAAGCGTTGGCCTGCCGTGGATCGACAGCGGCTGGAGCGAAGTGGTCACGCTGCGCCTGCCCGAGCCCACGCGCTGGATGGAGTGGAGCGGCGGTGTGGCCCTGGCCGTGTTGGCGGCGGCGGCAGCGCTGCGCCAGTGGCTGCTGCGGCGGCGGCGCGAGGCCCAGGTCCGCCAAGCAGAGGCCGAGCAAGCAGGTCTGCCAGCAGAGAGTTTTGTGCCGGGAGCCCCCACGGACCAGCCGTGCCGAGGCCTGCGCGGCTGGGTCCTGCACGGCGAGACGGGCCAGCCCTGCGCCGCGCTGCTGGCGCTGGTACGCAGCGATGGCCAGCGGGTGCCAATCGCTTGCCCCCAGGGTCAGTTCGACACCAGCGACCTGCAAGACGGCAGCTACTCGCTGCAGGTAGAGGTCGCCGAGCACGAGCTGCTGACGCTAGCCCTGGAGATTCCTCACCAGGGAGCCTTTGACGGCTGCGAGCTGAGGCCGGCTTCGTGCCGGGCGGTGGTGCGCGGCAGCCTGGGGGCGGCCCTGCGGCGGATGACCGGTGTCGGTGTCGACTGGGGGCGCGAGACGCCGCGGCTGGTCGAGCCGCGCTGGGCCCAGCACGCGCGGCGCGGTCGCGTCGAAATTCGCGAAGCTATTCGGACCTCTGAGAAAGCGCTCTACGGAGCCCACACTTCTGCAGCCACAGTGGCAGAGGTCAAGGGCGCCCTGGTTCGCGTCGAGGAGTCGCAGAAATGACCCGGCGGGCCAAGCTATGGGGGCTGCTAGGGCTCGTTGGCGCCTTCCTGGCCGCTGCAGCGGCGATCGCGGCGCCCGGCGACCGCAGCGAATCCGCGGGCAATTCTGCGGGTAGTTCTGCCGGAGATTCTGCTGGGGATCCGGGGGCTGACTTTGCCGGCGATGACGCGGGTGCTGCCCCGACGGGGCCAACCGTTGACTACGACCCGGCTTCCAAGGCCTGGAATGGGCTGGCGTCGCTGGTAGCCACCGCCCAGAAAGTCGACATTGAGCTGGAGACGCGCAGCGCCGTGCAGTGGGACCAGCTCGACGAGCGCACGGTGCTGGTGTTGGTGGCCCCGCAAATCAGCCCAACAGCAGAGCAACTGGCCGAGCTTCGCCACTTTCTGACCGCCGGTGGGCGGCTCATTGTTGCTGACGACTTCCGCCAAGGCCGCGGCTGGGTGGCGCCGTTTGGCATCGTGTGGAGTGACCTTGCTGTACAAAGCCGCCAGCTGCTGGAGGGCAGTCCGCACCTGCCGATGGTAGAAGTCGCTGGCAGTGCGCAGGATCTGGCGCGCTCCCGGCGCTGGACCTCGATCCAGGCCCGCTTTACCCCTCAGGAATTCCTGGGGCACAACCTGCGCAAGCCGGTGGTGCTCAACCATCCCGCGTCGCTGCGCCTGGAGGCTGGGTCGGAAGCGGCGCTGTGGGGGCGGGCACCCCTGGCCGGCGAGCCAGATCCTGGGGCAGAGACCGGCTGGCTGGCCGAAGCTGAGTACCGCGGCGGCCGCGTGCTGGCGATCGCCGATGCCTCTTGGCTCATCAACCATATGATTGGTCGCGTCTATGAGAACCGCCAGTTTGCCGCCAACGTGCTGCGCTACTACTGCGTGATGGACCGGCCGTGCAAGGTGCAGCTGGTGACTTCGGCGACAGCGGCGACCGGCACCTTTGCCGCCCGCTATGCGCCGCCGCCGCCAGGCTGGCGCTCGGGGCTGGAGGCGCTGGAGAAGTGGCTAAGGGATATCAATAGGTTGTTGCAAGGGCCGCTGCTGGTACCCGCGCTGTTGGCCCTGGCGCTGGCGCTCATCGGCCTGCCGGTGGCGCTGCTGGCCCGCCAGAAGGGGCCGGCCCTGCCGCCGCCTCAAGAGCGCCGCCGCGCCGCCAGCACCCTGGCAGAGACCGTGGCCGCCTGGCTGCAGGAGCCCAGGGCTGACTACCGCAAGCCGGCTTCGCTGCTAGCCTTGCAGCTGTCGCGCCTGTTGGACCGGGTCACGGCAGAGCCGCTGCCCAGTGGCCCGCACGAGCCGGCTGGGGCGCGCCGGGCTTCACCGTTGCGCCGCAGCGGCGGGTTGGTCGAAGACCTGGTGCGCGGCGGGCGCTGTTCGCCCCACGCCGGTCAGCGGCTGCGCCAGGTCTTGAGCGATCTGCAGCAGGTGTCGCAAGATGACGCGCCGGAGGTCACGCGGCTGCAATTTGGCCAGCTGGCGGCCGAGGTAGAGTGGGCAGAGTCGCTGCTGCGCTACACTCAGCAGACGCGCCAGCGCAACAGCGCAGCCGGGTCCATGCCCTCTGAGTCAGAACCGTAGGAGTCCCATGAGTCTGACCCATGATCAAGGTGCCCCATCCCCCGACCCCACCGCGCCGCCAGCGCCCGCCGGGCCTGCGCCGCGGCAAACCTTGGGCCACCGCGAGTTGGCCGAGGCAGGAGCCCTGCGTGATCGAGTGGTTGCGGCCGTAGGTCAGGTGTACATCGGCCCCCCAGACGTAGTCCAGCTGCTGTTGGCGGCGCTGCTGGCCCGCGGTCACGTCTTGCTAGAAGGCGTTCCCGGCCTGGCCAAGACCACCCTGGCCAAGGCCGTGGCGACGTCGCTGGGCTGCCAGTTCCGCCGCATCCAGTTCACCCCGGACCTGCTGCCCGCAGACATCACCGGCACCTATGTGTTCAATCAGAAGATTCATGAGTTTGAGCTGCGCCGCGGTCCGCTGTTTGCCCAGGTGGTGCTGGCCGATGAGATCAACCGCGCCCCGGCCAAGACCCAGTCGGCGCTGCTGGAGGCCATGCAAGAGCGGCAGGTCACCATCGAGGGCGAGACCCAGGCCCTGCCCGATCCATTTCTGGTGCTGGCGACCCAGAATCCGGTAGAGCAGGAGGGCGTCTACTTGCTCCCAGAGGCGCAGATCGACCGGTTTTTGGTCAGGATTCGCCTGGACTACCCCAGCGCGGCTGACGAGGCGCGGATGCTGCGCACCTATGATCGACCGGTGCCGGCCGTGACCGCCGTGGCCAGCGTGCATGACCTGATCCGCGTGGCCGATCTCGTCGATGCCGTCCACGTCGAAGAGAAAGTCATGGCCTACATCGTGCGACTGGTGCACGCCACCCGCCATCATCCGCGGGTGGCCCTGGGGGCAAGTCCGCGCGCTTCCTTGGGGTTGATGAGGCTGGCCAAGGCCTGGGCACTGCTGGCGGGGCGCGAGTTTGTGACCCCCGACGATGTGCGCGGTCTGCTGGGGCCCGTGCTGGAGCACCGGGTGATGGTGACGACCGATGCCGCCATCGAAGGAGTCACGGCCGCCGCCGTCGTGGCCGATGTGGCCGCCCGCACCAAGCTGGTCGACAGCACCCCCGGCGCGGTCATGGCCAGCGAATTGCGGGTAGACGTCGGGCCCTCTGCTGGCCGATCCCCCGCCGGCGCCCTGGATTCTCTGGGCGGCAGGTCCTAGGCCGCCATGCTGCAACCCCACGGAAGAGCCCTGCTTTGGACGGCCCTGTCGCTGGTAGCGGCTGGCGTAGCCACGGGCGAGTCGGGGGCGGCCCTGGCCGGGACGCTGATGGCTGGGCTGCTGCACCTGCAGATGCGCCGGTTGCGCGGTGAGCTACGGCCCAAGCGTCCGCCGCTGGGCTTGCACGCCCGGCTGGAGGTGCGCGGCAACGCGGCCTGGCTCGGCGCCGGGCAGCGCTCTCACCGGATTGGCCAAGAAGTCCCTTTGGTGCTTCGGCTTTCCGTGCCAGAGAGCGCAGCTGGAGCCCAGCTTGACGTCGACTCTTGGTCCTGCGGCGCGGGCCTGGACTTTGACGGCGGCGGCATGGCCTCGATCATGCTGCGGGCTCCGCTGACGGAGCTGCACCTGCGGGTGCTGCCGCGCACTGCTGCGGTGCACAAGGTGGTGGGGCTGCGCGGGCGCCTGACCGATGCGCTGGGGCTGGTCACCGCTGAGATTTTTCTGCCGTCGCCCTGCGAATTGGCCGCGCTGCCGCGGTCGCTGCCCATGGACCTCAAGGCGGTGGCTGAGACGCGCCGCCACTCGCCGCGGTCGGGCATGGGGCAGCGGCCAGACAAGGTCCCCGGCACGGGCGATGACCTGCGCGAGCTGCGCGAGCACCACCCGGGTGACCCGTTCAAGCACATCGCCTGGAAGGCTTCTGCGGCGCGCGGCCGGCTGATGTCGCGGACCTTTGAGCGCGAGCAGACCCGCGCGGTGTATGTGGTTCTGGAAACCGGTGCGACCATGCGAGACGGCGTGCCCGGCCGCGGGCCCCTCGATCAAGCGGTGGACCTGGTTCACTCTTTGGCCGAAGCCTGTGCCCGGACCCACGATCCCTTTGGGCTGGCCCTGGTTGACGGCCGGGTGATTGAGGCGCGGCCGATCCTTGAAGGCCTGGCAGCTGTGGAGTCGACCGACCGGGCCCTGCTGGACCTGCGCCGTCCGGTAGCCGAGGATCTGGCGCCGATGGGCGAAGATGCGCTGATCAGCGCCGTGGCCCGCTACCTCAGCGCCGTCAACCGCGTGGATCTGCCCGACCTCCAGCGCGCTGCTGCCGGTTGGCACGGCAGCGACCACGCCCGCCAGCGGGTGGTGATGGCGGCCCTGGCCCACCTGCCCGAGCGCGAGCGCCTGCCGCTGCTGCGCGGTCCTGAGCCTTCGCAGCGCTCAGACCTGGCGATTCTGCGGCGGTTCTGCCGAGCTTCTGACATCGCCTTGGGCTACCGAGCCGCGCTGCCGCCAGCGCAACGGATTGCCGGTCTGGAGGCGGGGGTCAGGGCCGCCCTGGCCGCCCGCAGGGGCCCGTTTGCCGTGCTGGTGGTGTCCGACTACCGCGGCCTGGGTGCCCATGCCCAGCCGTTGATGCGCAGCTTTGAGGCGGCGCGCCGGGCAGGCCACCGCATCCTGGCGGTCGCAGTCCGAGAAAAAGAGGACGGCGATGCCCTGGACCTGGTCCACGACGCAGAGGAATTGGACGCGGCCCGCGGATTGCTCCGCGCCGACCAGGCGGCCCGCGACAGCCTGATGGCCGATCTGGAGGAGCAGTGTCGCCGCGTCGGAGCGTCGTTCCTGGGCGATCCCGAGCCGCGCGAGATCCTGTCTCTGTGGCGCTACGGCTGACGCAGCAGCCACCAACCCGCCAGGGCCGCAGCCGTCACGGCCAGCCCGGCCGCCACCGTCCACAGCCGCCGCATGGCGATGCGATGGGGCTTAAGGACCAGCGGCGGCGCGTCCGTGGCTGGCGCAGGCCTGGGCGACGCCGCCGCGCTTGGGCGAGGGCCAGCGCCAGCGAAATTGGCCATGGCCGGCTGGTGCGACGGATCGGCGCTGCGGGCTGGCTCCGGACTTCTGGCCGTCGCCGCGGGCTTGGCGTACGAGTCGTAGGCGCCTGAACCTGCCGCACCGGGGCGGTTGCGCATCGCCAGGGGATCCACAGGCTCGGCGTCCAAGGCTTCTGACAGCGGTCGCAGCGCTCTGCCCATGTCGGGGCCGCTGTGGCCCATCCTGGGCAGGGGCATGGGTTTCTGCGGCCGTCCGCTGTCGGCTGGCATGGGCTGCACGCCCAGCGGCAGCACTGGGGCAACGCGGTTGCGCGGGGTGCGATCGGCCAGTGAATTGTCGCCTTCGCTCCACGGTGAGTCGGTCAGGTGCGGCGCGGTTAGCTCGACCTCGGTAGAGGAGCCTGAATACAAAGCGCCAGGCTGGTCGGGCTCGGTGGTGGTGAGCGCCTCCATCGGTGCCGTGTGGCGCAGCTCCTCCAGCACCGCGATTCCGCTGATTCGCGCGGTAATGCCGCTTTCCTCCAGGGACCCTGGCGCCACCACCATCGCCGCATGGGCGTTGCTTTCAAAGATGCGCGAGTGGCGCCGCCGATCGCAGGCCTGCAGCAGCTGAATTCTCAGCGCGTCGGCGGTGGCGGGTCTCTCCTCAGGGTCCTTGGCCAGGCAGCGCAGCACCACCTGCTCTAGGGCCAGCGGCACCGCCTCCGTGCCGGGCAGGCCTATGATCCGCTCAGGCTGCTCCAGGATGTGCTGGCGCAGCAAGTCGGCCGTGTTGTGGGCGTTGAAAGGCAGGCGACCGGTCAGCAACTCGTACATCACCACGCCCAGCGCGTAGATGTCGGCCGCTGGGCCCACCGCGCTGCCCGCCGCCTGCTCTGGTGCCATGTACTCTGGCGAGCCCACCACAAAGCCGGGCCGGGTCAAGTCGTTGCGCTCGTAGCTGCCGGTGACAAACTTGGCCAGACCAAAGTCCAGGATCTTGGCAAAGTCGTGCTCGCCGGCCAATTCCTGCAGGAAAATGTTGTCTGGCTTGATGTCGCGGTGGACGATGCCGTGGCGGTGGGTTTCTTCAAGGGCTTTGCAAACTTGTGTACAAATGTGAACGGCGCGGATTGGGTCCAGGGCCGGGGTGTGGCGCAGAACATCAGAAAGCTTGTGCCCTGCCAGAAACTCCATGATAATAAACAGAGAGTGCGAGCGAGGGTCGGTGCCAAAATCAAATACCCTCACGGAATTCGGGTGGGCGACCAGGGAGGCCGCCCGCGCTTCTCGGGTAAAGCGCTTGACCTCGACCGGATCCGTCGCCAGATCGCGCCACAGAACCTTGATCGCCACAGCTTGATGGGTTTCTCTTTGCTGGCCGCGGTACACGGCCCCCATGCCGCCCACGCCAATCAGGTCGTGGACAATGTAGTGGTTGAGCAGTACGTCGTCGCGGCGCAGGCGCCCTGGGAAGGTCGTGTCCGCGCGAATCTCGACCAAAGGGCCGTGATTTTGGGGGCAAGCGTGCTGCTCCCCACGGTGACCGCATTCCTGGCAGATCCGCCACACGTCAACCATTCTCCCTGCAGGGTTCAGGCCAGACCACTCGCGCCGTGAACTACCGCCATGCTCGATAATAGGCGCCCATGATAGCCTCCCCTGACTGCGATGCAACCGTGCAGGTCCACGGGGGCAAGTACGGTCGCCCAAGTCGGGGCATTGCCCTGCCTGGCAGAAGACGCACGCCCCGAGCCCTGGGCCCGCCAAGACCGCCCTCAGACCTCCAGGGGCAGCGGGTAGACGCCAGAGAAGCAGGCCGTGCACCAGCCATCGCCGCCCACGGCGCGCAGCAGACCCGGCTCGCTGAGGTAGCCAATCGAGTCGGCGCCGAGCCACTGGGCGATCGACACCGCATCCAGGCGTGCCGCCAAGAGTTCCTGGCGGTCTGGGGTGTCAATGCCGTACCAGCACGGCCACTGCATGGGCGGCGCCGCGATGCGCAGGTGGATCTCCTTGGCGCCGGCCTGGCGCAGCAAGGCAATGGCTTGGCGCGAGGTGGTCCCGCGCACCAGACTGTCATCGACCAGCACCAGCCGCATGCCGCGCACCAGCTCGGGTACCGGCTGCAGCTTGCGGCGCACGCCCAGCTCGCGCAGGGCTTGGGTCGGCTGGATGAAGGTGCGGCCCCCTTCCGGTGCCCGCAGCAGCCCAGGCTCATAGGGCAGGCCAGAACGCCGTGCATAGCCCAGCGCTGCCGCGGTGCCGCTGTCTGGAATGGGCACCACGACGTCGGCCTCTACCGGCTGCTCGCTGGCCAGTTGCTCGCCCAGACGGTGGCGGGTGGCAAACACGCCCTGGCCAAACAAGTCACTGTCGGGCCTGGCAAAATAGACCAGCTCAAAGACGCAGGCGCGCCGCGGCAGCTGGGGACTGAGGAACTCCGAGGCGCCCACACCCTGGCGGCCAAGGGTGACAATTTCGCCGGGTTGGACTTCGCGCACCACCTCCGCGCCGCAAGCGCTCAGCGCCACCGTCTCGGAGGCCGCCAGCCACGCCGTGCCCAGGCGAGAGGGCTTGCGCCCCAGCACCAGCGGTCGCCAGCCACGCGGATCGCGGGCGACCACGGTCTGCACGCCGTCGCTCACCGCCAGCGTATAGGCCCCCTGCACATCGGCCAGCACCGCCGCCAGGCGCTTGGCCAAATCCGGACCGGGGTGGCGGGCCAGCAGGTGCAGGATGACTTCGGTGTCGGTGCCGGTGGCAAACGGGCTGTTGCCGCGGTCCAGGGCCCGGCGCAGCGGCCGGGCGTTGGTCAGGTGGCCGTTGTGGGCGATGGCGAGCTGGTGGCCGGCTTGGGCGCTGATCAGCGGCTGAGCGTCGCGGGCGCGCTGATCGCCGCTGGTGGCGTAGCGCACATGGCCAATCGCTGAGGTGCCGACCAGCTGCTGCAGCAGGTCGGGCCGCAGCACGTGGGCCACGCTGCCAACCTGGCGGCAGACCGCGAGTTTTCCGGCATTGGCCACCGCCAGCCCGGCGCTCTCTTGGCCGCGGTGCTGCAGCGCCGCCAAGCCAATGCCCGTCAGGTGTGCGGCCTCTGGGTGGTCAACTATTGCAAAGATCCCGCACATACAAGGGAAAATCCGCGCCCACGGGCGGCACCGACAACAGCCGGGCCACGGATTCTCGCCACGGCCGCGCCAGTTCGTCCAGCCCAAGGTGCAAAGGGCCTGCGCGCACCCCCTGTTCGCCGGGCAGCACCGTGCCCAGCCGCTGCAGTGTCAGCCCGGCCGCTTGCTGGTCGGCCGTGAGCCCCAGCCGCGTGTCTGGCGCACAGGAAACGACTGCAGCGGCCGAAGTTTCGCCAAACCACAGCTCAGCCGAGTCGGCGCTATGGGGCCCAGGGGCCAGCGCGGCGGCGGCGCAGTCACAGCCCAGACCAGCAGCGGCACCTCGCAGGCAGGCTTTGGCCAGGGCAATGGCCAGACCGCCGGCCGAGACATCCAGGGCGCTGCGCAACCTCCCGGCCGCCACCTCACCACACAACCACTGGCCCAGGGCCAGCTCTGCAGCAAAATCTACTTCATTTGCTGGTGCTTGTTCTGGATGACCCTGGCAGCGTGCCCACAGCGTGCCAGCCAATCCCGGGCGAAAGCGCCCCACCAGCCAGATCTCGTCGCCGCACCCCTGGAAGCCAGCGGGGCAGGGCGCCACGCCAGCTGGCAGCAGCCCTACGGCGCCGATCATCGCCGTTGGTGGCACCGCTACGTCGCCGGTGGCGTTGTACAAAGAGACATTGCCAGAGACGATCGGGCAGCCTAGGGCGCGGGCGGCGTCGCCGAGACCTTCAAAGGTCTCGATAATGCTCCACATCGTCTCAGGGTCTTCTGGGCTGCCAAAATTCAGGCAATCGGTCAGACCCAGCGCGGCGGCGCCGGTGCAGGCCAGGTTGCGACAGGCCTCGGCGACGGCGTGCTGGGCGGCTGCGCGTGGCGCGGCGCGGGCATAGCGCTCGCAGCAGTCGGCGGTCAGCGCCAAAGAGGGCCCGCCCGGCCAGGTCTGCACGATGGCCGCCTCGGCAAGCCCTGGGCCCACGGCGGTGCCGCCCTGTACCTGCCAGTCAAAGTTGCGCCACAGCGCCGCCTTGCTGGCAATCGCTGGATCGCCCAGCAGCGCCAGCCACTGAGCTGCAGACGCCCGTGCTGGTAGCCGTGGCGGCGCCACTGGGGGCGGCTGAGCCCAAGGTGCGGGCTTGGCAGAGGGCCGCAGCACCTGGGGCACCCACCCATCGGCCACAGCCGTGGGCAATTCCAGCACCTGCGCGCCACGCCAGTTGCAGCGCACCACCGGCTCGGCGATCACCTGACCGATCTCCTCTGCCGCGAGTCCCCAACGCCGCGCCACGGCGCAGACGGCCGCCACCTGCTCGGGCGCCGCGGCTATCACCATGCGCTCCTGGCTCTCTGAGATTAGAATTTCCTCAGGTGTCATGCCCGCTTGACATAGGGTCACCCTGTCCAGATCCAGGTGCAGGCCGGTCCCAGAGCGGACGGCCATCTCAAAGGCCGCCGACGTCAGCCCTGCAGCGCCCAGGTCCTGCAGGCCCAGGGCCAGCTCGGCGCCCAGTACCTCCAGGGTGGCTTGGATCACGCAATTGGCCACAAACGGGTCGCCGATCTGCACCGAAGGCCGCTGGCGGGCGCTGTCCTGCGGCTCGGCAGAGAACGTCGCCGAGGCCATGGTGGCACCGCCGACGCCATCGCGGCCGGTGGCGGCCCCTAGCAGCACCAGCCGGCTGCCCGGCGGCCCCGTCACCGCCCTCTGCAGCCGATCGCGGCGCACCAGCCCCAAGGCCAGCACATTGACCAGCGGATTGCCGTTGTAGGCACTGGCGCAAGCCAGGTTGCCACCCACCACGGGAACCCCTACGCAATTGCCAAACCAGGCGATACCTTCGACCACGCCCTGGGCCAGCCGCCGCGTCAGGGGCAGCTGCGGGTCGCCAAAGCGCAGCGCGTCTAGCAGGGCGATGGGTCGGGCGCCCATGGCCAGCACATCGCGCAGAATTCCGCCGACGCCCGTCGCCGCGCCTTGGATGGGCTCTAGAAAAGACGGGTGGTTGTGCGACTCCATCTTGAACACGGCGCAGCAGTCGTGGCCGTGGGGGTCTTGGCCTATGGCCACGGCTCCGGCGTTGTGCCCCGGACCCAGCACCAGCTGCGGAGCCTCGCCGCGCAGCAGCGGCAGAAGGTGGCGGGTGGACTTGTAGGAGCAATGCTCGGACCACAGGGCCGCCACCACCGTCAGCTCCAGCGCGTTGGGCGAGCGGCCCAGCTGCCCAACCAGGGTGCGATACTCTAGGGCAGACATGCTTTTGGGCAGGATCACGGCCTCGCCTGCCGCCGCCGCCACACTGGGGTGACCGTCCCGCAGCGTCACGGTTGCCCCGCATCGGTCGGCGTCGCCGCAGCCGCCGCCGGCAGAGGTACAGGTGCGGCCAGCGGCGGCAGTAGGACCTCCAGGTCGTCGTTGTAGACGTTGACGGCGTCGTACATCCGCGGCTGGGCCGACGCGACCATGCCCAGCCCCAGGCCGTAGAGCACGATTCCCGTGACGGCTCCGCCAATGGCCAGGCTCACCGAGCCCGCAGAGGGCTCCTGGCCGGGATTGTCAGAGTCCGCCAGCAGCAGCACGGGGCTGCCAAACATCACCGCGGCGCCGCCCAGCGCTGTGATCAGCCCCCAGGTAGTGCCTTCGCGGTGGGCCTCTGCGTGTTCCAGGGCGCGCGGATTGTCGGCCACCGCTTCGATCAGGCCCTGGCCAAAACCATTGACTGGATAAGCCCTTCCCAGGCGCACCACCGCGGGGCTGCCATCGATCAGCGTCCACTTGAGCAGCTTGCTTGGCCGCGGCTGGTAGGTGGCATTGCAGGCAGTCGCCAAGCTGAGGGCTGCCAGCAGCGCGGCCAGGCCCCGCAGCCCAACGGCAGCGCAGCTCTGCCTTTGACCATGAAATCTGTCCATTTCCGTCTCCCCGCCGCGCTCTCCCTGTGGCATCCGTGGCTCTGGCCCCGCAGGCTCCGCCATCCTGTGCACTGGCGTCTGCTGCTGTGGTGTCGAATGCAGCCGGCTGGGGCAGGCTAGCTGGAGGTGAGCCCGTTGTCACCCTTGACGATTGGCGGGCGGGCGCATACACTTCCGCCCCCTCGCCACGCCCGGCGAGGTCTGCCCCATCGCCCCTGCCAGTCGTGCAGGCGCCTCTAGGGTAGGACTCCAACTCGGCGCGCATTCAATTGGCGCGTATCAGGAGCAATCATGGCAAAGGGACTCTACGGCCGCAAAGTCGGCATGACCCAGGTTTTTGGCCCGGAAGGCCAGCGCATTCCCGTCACCGTGCTCGAAGTCGGACCTTGCCCGATCGTGCGCGTCAAGAGCGAGAACGGCGCTGACGGCTACAACGCGGTGGTCATCGGCTTTGGCACCAAGAAGGCCAAGCACATCAACAAGCCCGACGCCGGCCTGTTCAAGAAGGCCAATGTCGAGGCCTGCGCCCACATCCGCGAGATGCGCGTGTCGGCCGAAGACGTCGCGGCGATCGAAGTCGGCCTGGTGCTGACCGCTGCCTCGTTTCAGCCCGGCCAGCTGGTCGATATTGTTGGCAAGACCAAGGGCCGCGGCTTCACCGGCGTCATCAAGCGCCACAACTACCACATGCCCAAGGCCTCGCACGGTACCCACGAAGTGTTCCGCCACGGTGGTTCGCTCGGTACCCGCACCACGCCGGGTCGCGTGTGGTTGAACAAGAAGATGGCCGGCCACTACGGCGACGAGCAGGTGACCATCCAGAACCTGACCGTGGTCCAGGTAGAGGCCGACAAGAACCTGGTCGTCCTGCGCGGCAGCGTCCCCGGCCCCAACGGCCAGCTGCTGTGGATCCAGGAAGCGGCTCGCGTCGCGACCAAGAAGAGCTGAGGCGCCCGTCCGAATACAATCTTCGGACAGACACCTGGTCAGTTAGCTGCACAGAGTGCTGGGCAATGAATGGCCTGGACATTCACCGCCGGTTGGCGCCTTGGCCTGAGCCCGGGCGCCGGCCAGCTGCGGACCTGAGGGGGTGGCGTGCATCCGATGTTCCGCACCCGCACCGGCACAGGCTCCCTGTACGTCGACAACCGCGAGCGCCATCCGCCGCTTGGCACAGGCCAGCGCCGCAGCCGTCATCCGCGCGTACCCAACCGATCGCGGCTGTGGGCGCTGGAAGAAGGGCCAGCGCCGCCCATGGACCTGGAATCGCTCAAAGCACAGACCCGAGAAGTAGCCGGCGAGATGCTGCTGCTGATGCGCGACATCGGCGGGTTGATCACCGCGTGCCTGCGCCGGCGCGAGCGACTGCCGCCAGCGTTCTTGCTGCACGAAAGCGAGGCGCTGGGCTGGTTTTTGGTGCTGCATACCTTGGGGTTACTGGACCGCCAGGGCCATTGGCTGGGGCCAGCGCTTGGCACTGATCCTTAGTCTGGGGTAGAACGGAGCGCTGCCCGCCTCAATGCGGCGTCAGGAGCCTTGGATGCGCGTCGTCTTTCCGGCCGTTCTAGACGGATTTGAATGTGGCGATGGGGATTGTGCCTGCCGCGAGGCGATGCGCGCGGCTGCGGCGGTCAAGGGGGCAGTTCCCGGCCAATTTCCTTTCCGCGACACAGAGAAAGCCCTGCTGCGCGGCGCGGCGCGGCTGGCCGCTGGCAACGGTCCGGTCGCCAAGCCGGCGGTGCTGGTCGGCGACTTTCCGATCGCCGCCCTGGCCACGCCCTCTGGCGCAGAGCTGTACTTTTCCACGCTGTGCCCGATGGTTCGCGCCTATGTGGTGGCGGCGGAAGAGGCGGTGGACCTGGCGCACTCGGAAGGGGGATGGCGCGCCCCGCTTCAGGTTTTTCAGCCGGCGGGGATCACCAAGGCCGTGCCTCTGGCCGGAGCTGCGGTCATTCCCTGGCGCTCCTACCAGAAACTGCGCGAGCTCCTGCTCGACATCAACGCCGACTCCACACTGTCGCTGCTGGCCCGCTTGGCGCGCGCGGCTCACCTGGTCGACCAGGTCATTGGCGAGCTGACCGTGCCCACCCAGCCGGCCTTGCTGACGCCGCGGGCCTTTTTGGCCTTTCGTTCGCATCTTGAGGTGCGCATGGCGGCGGCTGACGGCAAGGCGCTGGCGGCGTTTGTTGCCAAGGCGGCTCCGCTGTTTCCAGATCTGGACCTGGACCAGGATCAGCTGCGCACCCTGGGCAAGGCCTTGGGCGAAGACTGGAGAGAGCCCTTGCGGCTGTGGGTAGCGCCAGCTGAGCGCGTGGCCAGCATGGCGCTAGAGGCCTACCTTGCCCTGCGCTACTTTGCGATTCCGCTGGACCGCGACCAGTCGCTAGAGCGCGGTCACGCTGAACTCCAAGAGGGTATTGCCCTGGGCCTGCGAATCGCCGCCGCGCTTGGCCGCACCCTGGAGCAAGCGCTGGAGCCCGTGCAGCTGCTGGCCTGCCTGGCCCTGGCCGAGGCGCTGGTGGCCGACGCAGGCAAGCCCCTGCCGATTTTTGAACGACCGCAAGACAGCCACGACCGCGGGCCGCGGATGGCCGATCTCGACATGACCCTGGAATCTCTGGCGTGAACGCGGCATCTGCGGCGGAGTTGTGATGTCTTTGGCGATCGGTTTCCCCCATCCGCGGCAGATAGCCCTGACCCGCAGCCCCGAAGACAACCTGCCGCTGCGCCAGTGGCTCGCCGCCCACGCGCCAGCCGGGCAGGGCCTCGCCATCGCCGAGTGGCCCACGGCGGCCTTGGTCGACATCCCGGTGGAGCCCGACCGCCAAGCGGTAGAGCACTGGCTTGGCCTGGCCCGCGCGGTCACTTTTACCAGTCGCCACGGCGTGTCGGCGTGGCTGCGGCAGATGGGCGCCCAGGGGCTGGCGCGACCGGGTCTGCTGCTGGCCGCGGTTGGCGAAGGCACAGCCGATGCCCTGCGATCGGCCGGCCTGACGGTCGCTATCGTCGCCAACGAGCCCTCTACCGCCGCCCACCTGGCCCAGCTGGTGGCCGACCAGCTGCTGCCCAACAAGACGGTGCTGGTGGTGCAGGGTCGCCTGGCCCGCCGCGATCTGTCCGAAGGCCTGGCCCGCCGCAGCTGCGATGTGCGCGTCGCCACTGTCTATGCCAACAGCGAGCCGCCGCTGCCTCCGGTCGATCCGGCTTGGCTGGGGCCGCAGACCCTGGTGTACGCGGCCGCCCCTTCAGCGGTAGCGCGCCTGCTGCAGTGGTTTCCCCAGGCGCGTCAGTGCCAGTGGGCAGCCATTGGCCCCACCACTGCCCAGGCCCTGGTCGATCAAGGCCTGCAGGCTTTTGCCGTCTGCCCGCTGCCTGACCTGGCTGTGGTTGGGCAGACTCTGCTGGACGCCATGGCCCCGCCAGAGGCCCAACTTTGACTAGCAGCCGGCTGCCCTGCGCCGCTGGCCCCACGATTTTAATTGGGAGATCTAATGACTTACCAGCGCACCCTTTCTAATCAGTGGTATGATCGCGCCACCGAGCTCATCCCGGGCGGCGTCAACAGCCCGGTGCGCGCCTTCAAGTCCGTAGGTGGCAAGCCCATCTACTTTGCCAAGGCCCACGGCGTGATCGTCACCGATGTCGATGGCAACGCCTACACCGACTTCTGTCTCTCTTGGGGCCCGCTGATCCTCGGCCACGCCGACCCCGAAGTGGTGGCTGCCGTGCAGGCGGCGGCGCCCCTTGGCCTGACCTACGGCGCCTGCCACCCGGGCGAGGTGGCCATGGCCGAGGCGCTGGTCGGCGCGTTTCCGGGCATGGGCATGGCGCGGCTGGTCAGCTCTGGCACCGAAGCCGTAATGACCGCGCTGCGCTTGGCCCGCGGCGCCACCGGGCGGCCACTCATCGTCAAGTTTGAGGGCGGCTACCACGGCCATGTCGACAGCCTGCTGGTCAAGGCCGGCTCAGGCCTTGTGACCCTGGCCGACTCCGGCTCAGAGGCCTCTACCAAAGGCGTGCCCAAAGAAGTGGCCGGCCTGACCATCACGCTGCCCTTTGACGACCTGCCGGCCGTCGAAAAGCTGTTTGCCGAGCACGGCGAGCGCATTGCCGCAATTATCCTAGAGCCGCTGCCGGCCAACAACGGCCTGCTGTTTCAGACCGATGCGTTCTTGGCCGGCTTGCGCTCGATCACGGCCAAGCACGGCGCGCTGCTGATCTTTGACGAGGTGATTTCTGGTTTTCGCCTGCGCTATGGCAGCTATGGCCAGGGCGCTGGCGTGCAACCCGACTTGATCACCCTTGGCAAGATCGTCGGCGGCGGCATGCCCCTTGGCGCCATCGTCGGCTCGACCCAGCTGCTTTCGCTGCTGGCGCCGGTGGGGCCGGTCTATCAGGCAGGCACGCTGTCAGGCAATCCGGTGTCGATTGCCGCGGGGCTGGCGACCTTGGCCAAGCTGCGCGATCCGGCCCTGTACCGCCGCCTCGATCAGCTGGGCGCCTACCTGGAGCACAAGCTGCAGGCCACTGGAATCGAGTGGTTGCGTGGCCGGCGCGTCGGCTCGATCTTCTGGCCGTACTTTGATGTCGGCCCCATCCCCAATCGCGCGGATGCCATTTCGCCGGTGGCCGTGCAGCGCTTCAACGGCATGTACCACCTGATGCTTCAGGCGGGGCTGTACCTGCCGCCTTCGGCTTATGAAGTACTTTTCCTTAGTTCTCGCCACACAGAGGCCGACATCGACCGCCTGGTCGCCGCCTGGGTCAGCGCCGCAGCCCAGCTGCCCTAGGGCTACCGCCAACAAATTGTTGGCTTCCCTTGCGTCGCTGGCTGGGCCCCCAAGCTCAGCGATGCGGCTCCGCGCCACCGCCCCGACCCCCGGCCAGTGGACTTGGGGTAGGGGCCCCAACTTGGTCCAGCACCCTGCGCAAGGCAACCGCCCTTTGCATGGCGCCCTTTCGGCGCTATCCTGCGCACGTGACGAAGCCGTGGCAACCGCTGCGGCCATGCGAAGCGGAGTTCCATGCGCGTCCTTCTAGTCGAAGACGATAATCTCATCGGCACCATGGTCCGGCTCAATCTGGAGCAGGCCAACTTTCAGGTCGAGTGGCAGCGCTCTGGCGAAGCCGCACTGCAGGTGCTCAAATCTTCCAGGTTTGACTGCGTGTTGCTCGACATTGGCCTGCCCGGCATGACCGGTACCGAAGTGGCGCGCAATGCCCGCCGCCACGGCATCGGCACGCCGATTCTGATGCTGACGGCCCGCGATGAAGTGGAGTCCAAGGTCGCCGCTTTTGATGGCGGCGCTGACGACTACCTGTGCAAACCGTTTGACATGAATGAGCTGATCGCTCGGGTTCGCGCCCACATCCGCCGCAGCCAGGGCGCGCTAGAGGTTCCGACCGACCAGGAATTGCGCCTGGGCACCGCCGTGGTCAGCCTGGAGCGTCGCGCCCTGCGCACCCATGACGGCCAGTGGCACGAGCTCTCTGACAAAGAGGCCGTGCTGCTGCAGTTCCTGGCCCGCAACCCGGGTCGGGCCCTGTCTCGCGCCGACATCCTGGAAGAAGTCTGGGGCATGGACGCCACCCCCACCGAGCGCACCGTCGACAACTTCATTGTGCGCTTGCGCCGCTGGGTCGAGCCGGATCACGAACATCCGCGCTACATTGTGACCGTGCGCGGCTGGGGCTACCGCTACGAGCCGTAAAGGCGCCAGCTGGCTCAATCACGTTGCAAACCACAGGGTCTTGCGCTGCGCTGTCAGACGACGCCCCAAGCTGAGCTATGCGGGTTGTACCGACGAGCCGCCAAGGGATCGACTGGTTGGCCTCGGGATCCCAAAAGGCCAGCGGACAAGCCCATGATCGACACCCATGCCCATCTGATGTACGCGCACCGCGGAGGCTATCCCGGCGGTCCGCAGGCTGTCGTCGAACGAGCCATCGCCGCCGGCCTGCGCCACCTGATCTGCGTTGGCGCCGGCGGCGACTTGGCCGAGGTGCAGTCTGCGCTGCAGGCGGCCAGGCAATTCGCTGGGGTCAGCGCCATCTGCGGCATCCATCCCCACGATGCCAAGCGCCTGGCAGATGGCGACGGCTCGGACCTGTGGGCGGGCGTGGAGGCCGCGTGCGCCGATCCCTCCTGCGTCGCCGTGGGCGAGACGGGCTTGGACTACCACTACGACCTCTCTGACCGCCAGCAACAGCGCGCTGTCTTCGTCCGCCACATCGAGCTGGCGCGCCGCCTGAACAAGCCCCTGTGCATTCACACCCGCGAAGCAGAAACAGAGACGCTAGAGCTGCTGACCGATCACGGGGCGGCACAGTGCGGTGGCGTCATCCACTGCTTTTCGGGGACGGCGGCCTTTGGCCTGCGCTGCGCAGCCGAGCTGGGATTCTATCTTTCTATTCCAGGGATTGTGACGTTCAAGCAGCCGGGCGAGCTGGTTGATCTGCTGCGAGCGGCGCCGCGAGACCGGCTGCTGCTAGAAACAGACAGCCCCTTCCTTGCGCCGGTGCCCATGCGCGGCCGCACCAATGAGCCCGCCTATCTGCCCTACACTCTGGCAAAAGTGGCTGAAATCTTGGAAATACCTCCGCAGCAGCTGGCGGACGAGACCACCGCCAACGCCCGGCGGCTCTTTGGCCATCGCCTAGATAAGTGCTTGGCCGTCTAGTGGTATTGGGCCGCCAACCAAGCGAAGGGCCGAAAAAAGTAGCCACGCCAGCCCAGTGCGCTATCCTCGCCGCGTGAATTCTTCTCTCCTCGACAATCCGCCGGCCAAACTCACCTACCTGGGCGGTACGGTGCTCATCGTCGATGACGATCAGCCCAACCTCGACGTGATGCGCTCTTTCCTGGAGCCGGGCTTGAGCGTGGTGGAGGCCCTTGGCGGCGAGCAGGCCCTGGCCCACCTGCAGGATCCGGCGCTCGACCTCATCATCACCGACCAGCGCATGCCTGGCATGTCTGGCGTGCAGCTGTTGCAGGAGGCCAAGCGGATCCGCCCCGATGTCGCCGGCATCGTGGTCACGGCCTACACCGACACCGCGGCGCTGCTGGCCGCCATCAACGAAGCCGCCGCGTTCCGCTTTCTGCGCAAGCCGTGGCTGGCCGCCGATCTGGTGCAGGCGGTGGCCGCCGCGCGCGAGTACGTAGGACAGCGGCGGGCAATCGTGGCTCTGGCAGAAGAACTGCGCACCAAAAACCACCACCTGCAGCAGACCGTTGACGCGCTGCACACCGCCCAGACCCAGCTGCTGGAGCTTGAGCGCCTGGTCATCACCGGGCGGATGGCGGCGGGCATTGCCCATGACCTGCGCAACGCCATGAATGGCCTGCTGTTGGTCGAGATGGAGATGGCCGCGGGCACCCCTGACGCCGGGCTGCTAGAGACCCTGCAGATCGGCATGGCCAGCTTGCGCAACCTGCTGGATCAGCTGCAGACCCTTGGTTCCTTTGCCAAGCAGAAGCGCCTATCGATGTCGCTGGACCGCATTGATGTGGCCAAGACTGTTCAGCAAGCCCTGGCTTTGCTGCGGCTCGACATGGATTTGCGGCGGCGGGTGGTCTCGTCTTCGGCGCCCGATCCAGGCTGCCCGACGATCATCGGCGACAATGCCAAGCTGGTGCAGGTCGTGGTCAATCTGCTGCGCAATGCCGTGCAGGCCACCGAGCCGGGCCAGCGCATCTGGGTAGACGTCCGCTTCGACCACGCCGCGGTGCAGGTGCGGGTAGAGGACGAAGGTGTTGGTATTTCAGAGGAATTGGTAAGTCAGGTCTTTGACCCCTATGTTTCTACCAAGGGCGATCAGGGCCTGGGCCTGGGCCTGTACATGGCCAAGCTGGTGGCCGAGCACCACCGCGGCACCCTCAGAGCCGGGCACCGCAGCCCGCGCGGCTCAGTGTTTACCTTGACTTTGCCGCTGTTGACCGCGCCGTCAACGCAGGAGTCTCCTCAATGAGCTCAAGCGTCCCGCATAGTTATGAAGAACTTGAAGGCGCCGCCGGCAGAGAGGTCTTCTTTCGACCGCAGCGCTATCGCCCCGCAGACTTGCTGCCGATCGCGTTCACCGTTCGGGTGCTTGTTGCCGGTCAGTGGAGCCAGCCAGCCCTCGTCGATGTTGCCCAGGGTGGCGTCGCAGTGATCTGGCCCGCCGATCAGCCGCCGCCGGCCGTGGACGCAGCCGCCACGGTGGAGTTGGTTGTCGCCAGCCAGCTGGTGCAGGCTTCGGTCTTTCACCGCGGCGAGGCGCGGGTGGCAGTGCTGCGGCCCAGCGAGGAAGGCCAGGTGGTGGGCTTGGCGCTGGTCGGCAGTCCGCTGGATGTCGATGGGCTCTTGCAGGTTCGCGACCTGCAGCGCTGGCAGCCCCATCAGGGCGGCGACCTTGGGCTGGCGGTCAGCCCGTGGCAGGTCCAGGGCCACCAGGAGTTTCGCGCGGCCGTGGGCGCGTTTCGGCTGTTCCTTGAGGATGCGCGAGACAACCTGCACCAGCTAGAAAGAATCCTGCCGTGGTCGGTCATCCACGGCGACGGTCCGCCGGCGGACCAGAGTCACGCGGTGCACTACCTGCCGCGCTCTGGCTGGGTGCCGTGCGACAGCCATGCCCGCAGGGCGCTGGTAGAGCGCCTGTTCAGCGAGTTTGTGCCCGCCGTCCTGGGTCACTTTGGCACCATCGACAGCGCCATGCGCCGCGCCACGCCTGAGGAAATGCCGGCGCTCAAGCACTACTCGGTGCGCCACCTGCACGAGCTGCTGATGCCGGCGCCGCTGCTGCAGCGGGCCTGGTCCAAGCCCCTTGGCTACCCCGGCGACTTTGAGTGCATGAACTACATGTACTTTCGACCGTTTGAGGGGGCGACGCTCTACGGCAAGGCCCTTCACCTGGCCGCCTGCGCATCCCTGCCGGCGTGTGCGGTGCGCGCCCGCAAAGACTTGGTCAAGCAAGAGATCCTGCGGCTGGTCCAGCAAGGGCGCCCCGGGCGTCCGGTGCGCATCGCTTCGATTGCCGCCGGCCCCTCGCAAGAAGTCTTTGAGATGCTCAGCGAGTGCAAGGTGTTGCCGCACGCCATGGAGGTAGTGCTCTTCGACCAGGACCGGGCGGCACTGTCCTTTGCGCAGCGGCGGCTGGCGCCTCTGGTAGAGCGCCACGGCAAGAGGCTCAAGCTGGTGGTCCTGCAGGACTCTATCCGAAGGTTGCTGCACGATCCCTCTTTGTTCTCTGCGCTTGGCCCGTTCGATATCGTGTTCAGCTCTGGGCTTTTTGATTACCTGCGGCTCGACCTGGCCGCCCAACTCACCGGCAATTTGGTGGGCCACCTGGCGCCTGCGGGGCGGGCCCTCATCGGCAACATGGCGCCGCACAATCCGGCTCGCTGGGTCTTTGAGCACCACCTGGACTGGAACCTGCTGTACCGCACCCACGAGCAGATGCTGGAATTTGGCCGCCTGGGCGCACCGACTGCAGAATTGCAGGTGATCAACGACGCCACCGCTCTGAACCCCTACCTGATTGTGCAGCGGAGCTGACGCGCCGTGTCCGACCTCTTGGATTCTCAAGCTACTGAAGACGCTTGGCAAAGCTGGCTGGTCGAGCGCAATCGCCGCGGTGCCCGCATCGCCTTTTGGCTGACCATTGTGATCTACCCGGCGTTTGCCGTGCTGGACCTGCTGACCGCAGCCCCAGAGAACCTGCCGGTGCTGCTGGGCACCCGGGTGCTTGTCTCGGGCTGGAGCTTGTTCCTGCTGGCGTCGCTCAACCAGCCGCGCTTTGTCCGCTATTGGAAGGTGATGACCACCGTCCACGCGTTGATGCTGGGCTTTGGCATCTCGGTCATGGTCGTGGCGATGGGAGGGATCTCTACGCCCTACTATGCCGGCCTCAACCTCTCTATGATGGGCGTTGGTCTGCTGTTTGTGTGGTCGCTGCGCCAGGCCGCCCTGACCCACGGCCTGATCACCCTGTCTTACATCCTGCCCAACGCCTTTGCGGCCACCACCGATCAGTGGACGGCGGGCGGCGCGGCCAACGTCCTTTTTGTGGTCAGCACCGCGACGGTCGTGACGACCGCCCAGTACTTTGGCTTTCGCAACTACCGCGAGCAGGTCGAGAGGCAGCGCGTCTTGGAGCGCACAACCGCCAACCTGGCCGCCGCCCACGACCAGCTCAAGACCCTGGATGCGTTCAAGTCGCAGTTCTTTGCCAACATCACCCACGAGCTCAAGACGCCGCTGGCGATGGTCCTGTCTCCCATGGAACTGCTGCTGCAGGGCGACCTGGGCCCCACCACCGAGCCGCAGCGGGCCACCATCAGCTCGATGCTGCGCAGCGGTATGAAGCTCCTAAAGCTTATCAATGACTTGCTGGATCTCAGTCGCATCGAGCAAGCGCGTATCCGCATCACGGCGCAAGAGCAGGACCTGGTGGCATACCTGACGGGCCTGGTGCGGCAGGCCGAGGTGCTGGCCCAGCGCAAGGGGATTTCTCTGACCTTTGCCTCGGCGGTGCCATCGGCGCTGGTGTGGTGCGACCTGGAGCGCATCGAGCGGGTGGTCATCAACCTGCTGTCCAACGCCCTCAAGTTCACGTCCCCTGGCGGCAAGGTAGAGGTCCACCTGGTCGAGCGGCCCGATGCCGTGCAAGTCGTGGTCACGGACAACGGGCCAGGCTTTCCGCCAGAGCACGCCCTGCGGCTTTTTGAGCGGTTCTTTCAGGTCGACATGGGCGGCACTCGCCAGCACGGCGGCGCCGGGATCGGCTTGGCTTTGGCCCGCGAGCTGATTGAGCTTCACGGCGGACGCATCTCTGCCCACAGCGAGCCAGGGCAGGGGGCTACCTTCACCGTCGAGTTTCTCAAAGGCAATTCGCACCTGCGCCCTGGCCAGCTGGCTGCCAGCAGCGAATCGTTGGGCAGCGCTGTTGCGGTCGATGGGCTGGGCAGCCAATTGCCGACCGCCGCTGTGGCAGGCGCACCGTCCCGAGCGGCGCACGGCCGACCAGCCAGCGCGGTGACCCCTGCCGGCGACATCCTTGGCCACACGGTCGAGCTGGACTCCCGCGAGAAATTTCGCTGGTTGGACCTGGCAGAAGCCACAGAGAGGCGGGTGGTCGAGCGCGACGAAGACGAGCACCTGCGCCGCTGGACCGTGCTCATCGTCGATGACACCCCTGACGTCATCCGCGTGGTTCACTTGGCCCTGCGCCAGGAATTCAAAGTGCTGACGGCCCCAGACGGTCAAAAAGGCCTGGAGCTGGCCCTGCGCGAGCGGCCGGACCTGATTGTCACCGACTTGATGATGCCCGAGCTGGACGGCAACCAGCTGGTCGAGCGGCTGCGCGCCGAGCCCAGCGTCGCCCATGTGCCTATCATCATGCTGACGGCCCGCGGCGCCGTCGACGACCGGGTCCTGGGCCTGGCGACCGGCGTCAACGCCTACATGACCAAACCGTTTTCGCCGCGCGAGCTCATCACCACGGCTCGCTCCCTGCTCAACCAGCGCGAACAGCAGGCCCAGCGGCTGTTGGACCAGCGCCTGGACTCGCTGGAGTCGATCGCCAGCGGGGTAGCGCACGAGATCAACAATCCTCTCAACTATATCCACAACGCCCTGCAGCGGCTGCAGCTGGACTGGCGGCAGATGGTGCAGGCCAGTGGCACGCCGGCCGAGGCGACAGACGGTCCTTCGCAGCCGCCTCTTTCGGCTGAGGAATTGAGCCGGCTGGACCAGCGCGCCCAGCGGATGTTTGTCGCCGCGGATGCCGGCGTCACGCGCATTTCCGGCACCGTGGACCAGCTGGGTCGCTATGCCCGCGAAGGCTACAGCCGCCAGCCTCACGACTACGACGTCTGGCAGGCCGTGCGAGACATCGCCGGGCTGGTGGTCCCGGCCACTGGCCGCAGCGTCGACCTGACGATTGCCACCCGCGGCGATGGCTGGATCCGCTGCGTGCCCAATGAGCTCAACCAGGCCCTGGGCAACCTCATCCAAAACGCCGCCGAAGCCGCCGAGGCCGCCACGCCCAAAGTGCTGATCGACGGCGAACAGTCCGGCGAATTCATCGTGATCCGCGTCATAGACAACGGCGCTGGCATCGCCGAAGCCGACCGACTACGCATCTTTGAGCCATTCTTTACCACCAAGGGCCCCGGCAGCGGCATGGGTATGGGGTTGACCATTACCCGCCGGGTCATCCACGCCGCTGGCGGTACCATCGCCGCAGAATGTCCTCCGGGCGGCGGCACATGCATGACCGTGCGCCTGCCCAAGCGCGGCACCCAAAGCGGGCCTCTCAGTCCCCGCGGCGCCAGCTCTCAGGCTTAGCGGCTCGTCCAACCACCACTCGCTCGCGTTGTGTTGCGAGCGGAGCCGTGAGTCGGCTTGCAAAGACGCCAACTTGCGACCCACCCCGCAGGCTAGGGGCCCTTGTGAGGATTCAAGCTGATTCATAATGGCCCTAGGCACGCGCCCCGGCGGGTTCTTACAGAAGCTCTTTGGGGCACACCTTGGCCAACGCGGGCAGCGCTTGCACCAGCCGCAGGCCCGCGGGTCCGGCAGCTGCAGGCAGCGGCTTGGCCGTGGACTTGAGCAAGCTCGCCAGCTTGGCGGGCGTCAGCTTGGGCGCGCACTGCAGCACCAGCGCCGCCACCGCCGCGACCACCGGGCTGGCCTGCGAGGTCCCCGCCATCACGGCGGTGCCGCCTCCCGGCTTGGCTCCGACCAGCATCGCCCCCGGTGCGGTCAAGTCCAAGCGTTTTGACCAGTTGGAAAAGCAGGTCAGGTGACCCAGCTGAGCCGGCAGGTCACTGCACAGGCCGTCAAAGGCCACATCGCCGTAGTCGGCGGTGTACACGGCGGCTACGGCAATGGCGCCGCGCAGGCAGGCCGGCGCAGATAGGCCTTGGTTGGAAGCCCCGTTGCCAGCGGCAGCGACCACGGCCATGCCCTTGGCGCGCAGCTTGGCAATGGCCTTGGCCGTCAGCGGATCGGCGCTGTCGCAGGTGCCGGCAAACACGGCGTCGCTGCCCAGGCTCAGGTTGACCAGCCGCACTTTGGCGGCGGGGCCGTTGGTCACCAGCCAGTCCAGCGCGGCAAGCACGTCAGAGGCCTTGCCGCTGCCGCCTTTGCCAAACACCCGCAGGGCCAGCAGCTGCACCCCGGGCGCGATCCCGTAGGGCGCGCCTTTGCCAGAGCTGGCAATCAGGCTGGCCACATGGGTGCCGTGGCCATTGCCGTCCTGCACGGCCGGCGAGCCGCAGCCGCCACTGACAAAGCACAGCTGCTTGACGACCTTGCCCTGCAGGGCCGGGTGGTTGGCGTCAATGCCAGTGTCGACGACCGCCACGGCGACACCGGCGCCGCTGACCTTGAGCTGGCTGGGCCCCGTAGGCCCCGGCCCCACCGCCGCGACCAGTTCTGCAGGCAGCATCTGGCTGTACACGGCGTAGTCGGCGGTCACAGCCGCCACTGCCGGGTCGGCCTGCAGCCGCAGCCACTGGGCCGCATCCAGGTCCACCACCATCCCGCCGACCGCCGGCAGCTGGCGAACCACCGCTCCTGCCGGCAACAGCCAGCGCTGCTCGACGGCCCTGTCTGCCAGCCCTTGCGGCTCCAGCCCCTCTGCCCAGGTGACCAGGGCCCGGCGCGCCAGCGTGCGCGGCTCCTGTGGGCCTTGCGGCCGCGCTGGCGCCGCTGGCTCCGGCTGCATCGCCAGCAGGTGCCCAGCCGCTGCTGGCACCGATCCTGGGCGCAGCGACGGCGCGCGCCGCTGCGTCCAGCTGCCCGGCTCGGACTCTTGGACTTGGGGCGCGCAGCTGGCCACAACCGCCAGCAACAAGCCCATCCCTGCCACAACCCACCTGACCTTGTTCATGCCGACCTCCACACCGGCGTGGCGCCGGCGCTTGCGGTTCAGCACAAGGCGTGCCAAGGTTGAAGGTTAGAAATTACAAGGGGCCAAGCATGGTTGTGGGGTGGGTGGCAGCGCCGCTGCCGTCTCACCGCCGGTCTGCGGTAGACCGCGATACCGCGGCTGAGACGGTTGGGGCGGGTGGGGTGGCCGGCCGCCGCCACCGCAGCCGCCACCACTAGCAAAAGAGTCGCCTACGACCACGACAACCTGCCCACCGCGATCAGCCTGCACGCTGCCGACGACACCAAGCTGGTGGACCTGCAGCTCCAGCGCGACCCAGGGACAGGTCGGCTGACCAAGCGGATCAGACATTGCCTACCGTACTGTCCGAGGCCGGCGGGGGCAATCGCGAGGTTGCCGCACGTCTCGAACGGCTCCGGGGCCGTCAACCGTGAATTCCCCAATGAACAAGCAGATCAGACATTGCCTACCGTACTGTCCGAGCCCGGCGGGGGCAATCACGAGGTTGCCGCACGTCTCGAACAGCTCCGGGGCCGTCAACCGCGCATTCCCCAATGACCAAGCGGATCAGACATTGCCTACCGTACTGTCCGAGGCCGGCGGGGGCAATCACGAGGTTGCCGCACGTCTCGAACGGCTCCGGGGCCGTCAACCGCGAATTCCCCAATGGCCAAGCGGATCAGACATTGCCTACCGTACTGTCCGAGGGACAGAGTCCCAGGCCTTGGCTTGTGCTGCAGCTCCCAAAACCACCCTGGCGGTCGCGGCCCTAGAAATGCGCTTCGTCGACCTGCAGCGGGCTCAGGTCGCTGGCTTCGATCAGCTTGCGGGTCAGCGCCAGGCCGGGCAGGACATTGCGCGTCCACCACTTGGCAGAGGCGATCTTGCCCTGGTAGAAGTTCTTGTCAGAGGCTTTGGCCTTGGGCAGCGCATCGGCGGCAATGGCGGCGTGCTTGACCAGCAGCCAGCCCACCACCAGATCGGCCAGCGCCAGCAGCACCCGGTTGCCCTGCAGCCCCACGTGGTACGGCGAGTCCTGCATCTTGGCCATCAGCGCACCAAAGATGCCCTGCAGCTCTCCCAGTCCTTTGAGCAGGGCCTTGCGCTCGGCGGCCAGGGTGTCGCCGCCGGCTTCGGTCTGGATCGTCTCCTGCACCCGCGCCAGCAGAGCCTGCAGCGTCTTGCCGCCGTCGCGGCCGATCTTGCGAAAGATCAGGTCCTGGGCCTGGATGTGGGTGGTGCCTTCGTACAGGCTGTCGATCTTCTGATCGCGCACGTACTGCTCAAAGGGGTAGTCCTGCACATAGCCCGACCCGCCAATGACTTGCAGCGCGATCGCCAGCTGTTCGTAGCCGCGCTCACTCGACCAGCCCTTGACCAGCGGCAGCAGCAGGTCGTTGAGGCGATCCAGCTCGTCGGCGCGCTTGTCGCCGTGGCCGCCCAGCAACTCGACCTGGTCCTGGATGTGGGTGGTAAAAAACGCAAGTGCTCTCATGCCTTCGGCGTGGGCCTTGCAGGAAAGCAGCATGCGCCGCACGTCGGGGTGCTGGATGATGCGGACCCGCGGCGCGCGCTTGTCGGCCGCCTGCAGCAGGTCGGGGCCCTGCACGCGCTCCTTGGCGTACTCCAGCGCGTTGAGGTAGGCGGTAGACAGCGTGGCCATCGACTTCATGCCCACGGCCATGCGCGCCTGCTCAATCACGTGAAACATCTGGCGGATGCCGTCGTGGACTTCGCCCATCAGCAGGCCGCGGCAGCGCCCCTCATCGCCCAGCACCAGCTCGCAGGTCGCCGAGCCCTTGATACCCATCTTCTTTTCGACCTTGGAGACCCGCACGCCGTTGCGCTCGCCAAGCTTGCCGTTCTCGTCCACCCACCACTTGGGCACAATGAACAGGCTCAGGCCCTTGGTGCCCACGTCGGCGCCTTCTGGCCGCGCCAACACCAGGTGGACGATGTTCTCTACCGCGTCATAGTCGCCGTTGGTGATAAAGCGCTTGGTTCCGGTGATTTCCCACTCATCGCCGCCCAGGTGCACGGCCTTGGCCCGCCCGGCGCCCACGTCAGAGCCGGCATCGGGCTCGGTCAGCACCATCGACCCGCCCCAGCGCCGCTCGATGATCCGCCCAGCAAAACGCTTCTTTTGCGCCGCCGTGCCCAAGCGGTCGATGACCCGGGCGATGAACGTGCCAAAAAGGTAGAACGCCGCCGCTGGATTGGAGCCGGCGACCAGTTCAAAGCCTGCCCAGGCCACGCTGGGCGGTGCACCAAAACCACCTAGGTGTTCAGGCAGTTCTAGTAGCTGCATCTCGGCGTCGTAGTAGGCCTTGAGCGATTTCTTCAGCCCCGGCGGCAGCAGCACGTCGCCCTTTTCATTCTGCGCCAGAGGGACCCGATCGGACTCGTAGAACGACGCTGCCAGCTCGGTGCGCGCCAGTTCGTCCATCGCTTGAAGCACTTCGCGCACCTGGTCGGCATCAATGGCGCCAAAAGGCGCTTTGCCCAGGACTTGACTGTCGATCTGGCTGACCTCCATCAGGTTGAACAGTAGGTCGCGCAGGTTGCTCTTGTAGTGCGGGGCATTGGACATTGAGGGGCTCCTGGGGCTGCCGGCATCGGTCCGGTGCCGCGCCAAATTGCCAGACGGCATGGCTGGCGTGCAAGCGCTGCGTGTCCGGAAATTGCCACGGCGGTCGCTGCGGCTTGGCAGCCCCAGCCGCGCAGCCAGTTGGCACCGCGCCCTCGATCGACCCGGCCAGACCTGCTATGATCTTGCACCCTGCAGCCGCCCGCTTGGCGGTAAAGCGGCGGAGTATCCATGAGTTGTCGCAATTTTGCTCTTGCCCTGAGCGTCCTGGTTGGCGCGACGCTGGCAGCCTGCGGCGACGGAATCCGCAACCAGCCTGGCCAAGGAGCGGGGACCGACGGCAATGGCCTGGGCACGCTAGACGGGATGGCCGGCAGCGACCTGGCGGGGCAGAGCTTGGACGTGCCGCCTCTGGATACGGCCGCACAGTCTTGTGAATTTCCCGCAGCTCCCAAGCCCGGCGAGGCCGGCGCCAGCTGTGTCGAAGCCAAGGACTGCGACTCCAACTTCTGCGTGCAGGCGCCCCAGGGCAAGATTTGCACCCGCAAGTGCGAGCAGTGCTGCCCCAGTGGTTACGCGTGCATCCAGAACATGACCGGCGGGGACTCCAGCTTTCTGTGCCAGCCCAAGTCGATGGCGCTGTGCTGGCCGTGCCAAAGCGATGGCGACTGCAAGACCCAGGCGCAGGGCGCCCTGTGCCTGGACTACGGCACCCACGGGCGTTTTTGCGGAGGCGCATGCAACGCCGCAGAGGATTGTCCAGACGGGTACACCTGTCAGTCCGCCCAGGGCACCCAGGGCGGCGGCAAGCAGTGCGTGCGCACCAGCGGCGCCTGCAGCTGTTCTGAACAAGCCAGCGCGGCCGGGGCCCAGGCGGCGTGCTCGGTCACCAATCAGCACGGCACCTGCACCGGCACCAAGACCTGCGCTGCAGCCGGACTTGGCGACTGCACAGCGGCCACCCCCGCAGCAGAGGACTGCAACGGCAAAGACGACGACTGCGACGGCTTGACCGACGAGGAGCTGGCGGACCTGGACCAGGACCAAGACCCCGACTGCACCGATCCCGACGACGACGGCGACGGCACCAACGACGACCAGGACTGCGGCCCCAAAGACAAGAACATCCACCCCGGCGCCCAGGAAGACTGCAACGGCAAAGACGACGACTGCGACGGTCTGACCGACGAGGGCCAGCTCGACACCGATGGCGACGGCAAGGCCGACTGCATCGACCCCGACGACGACAACGACGGCGTGCCCGACCTCCAGGATTGCGACCCGCTCGACAAGAAGATCAGCCCCAAGGCCGTGGAGCTGTGCGACGGCGCGGACAATGACTGCAATGGCAAGACCGACGAAGGCTTTGCCGACGCCAACGCCAACGGCGTGGCCGACTGCGTCGATGGCGATCAGGACGGCGACGGCGTAGCCAATGACAAGGACTGCGCCCCCAAAGATCCCAAGGTATTCCCCGGTGCAGCAGAGAAATGCAACGGCAAGGATGACAACTGCGACGGCGCCATCGACGAGCCCGAGGCCTTGGGCTGCACCATCTGGTACCAAGATGCCGACGGCGACGGCGCTGGCGGACCGGCCTCCAAGTGCCTGTGCGCGCCAGACAAGTCGTGGCCTTCTGCCAAGACCGGAGACTGCGACGACACCGGCCCGCTGGTCGGCCCCGGCCAGGCCGAAGTCTGCGGCAACGGCAAAGACGACGACTGCGACGGCGGCATCGACGAGGCCGACGGCACCAAGGGCTGCAGCAGCTTCTGGACCGATGCCGACAAAGACAGCTGGGGCATCGGCGCCCCCAAGTGCCAGTGCGGCCCGTCGGGCGTCTACTCGGCCACCAAAGCCGGCGACTGCAACGACCAGAGCCCCTCGGTCGCTCCTGGCGCCACCGAGCTGTGCAACGGCAAAGACGACAACTGCGACGGCCAGATCGACGAAACCGGCGCCCAGGGCTGCACCACCTACTACGCCGACAAGGACGCCGACGGCTACGGCGACACCAAGTCGAGTGCTTGCACCTGCGGGCCGGTCAACGGCTTTCCCGTCCAGCTTGGCGGCGACTGCAATGACCAGGACAAGACCAAGGCCCCCGGCGCCCAGGAGAAATGCAACGGCGTCGACGACGACTGCGACGGCCAGGTAGACGAAGAAAACGCCAGCGGCTGCAAGGCCTGGTACCTGGACAGCGACGCTGATGGCTTTGGCTCGGCGGCCTCCAAGTGCCTGTGTGGGCCAGCGGGCGACTACACCTCCAGCAACTCTTCGGACTGCAATGATAATGTCGCTGCGGCCAAGCCCGGCGCTGCAGAGCAATGCAACGGCATCGACGACAACTGCGCCGGCGGCATCGACGAGGGCTTCTCCCTCGGCGCCAGCTGCACCTCAGGCACCGGTGGCTGCAAGGTCACTGGCAAGATCGTTTGCAGCCTGGACGGCAAGTCGACTACCTGCAGCGCCCAGGCCGGCGGCAGCACTGTGGAAGCGTGCAACGACCTGGACGACGACTGCGACGGCGTGACCGACGACGGCTGCGATGACGACAACGACGACTACTGCGACGCCTCCAAGGCCTGGACCGGCAGCAAAGCCTGCCCCAAGGGCAAAGGCGACTGCAGCGACAGCGACGCCACCCGCAACCCCGGCGCCATCGAGACCTGCAACGGCAAGGACGACAATTGCGACGGCAAGACCGACGGCATGACCCAAGCCTGCTCGACCACCTGCGGCGCCGGCACCCAGGTCTGCTCGGCCGGCAGCTGGGGCAGCTGCTCCGCCACCACCCCGCAGTGCACCAGCGGCCCGTGCTGTGACGGCTGTAAATTCAAGCCATCGACCACCCTGTGCGGCACCGCTCCCGTCAGCACCAGCAAGGCCTGCAGCGGCACCTGCGGCGGCGGCATCCTGCTGACAGAGAACTGGGCCTACTGCACGGTTCTTCCTCGACCTGCGGGACCACCAACGTCAAACCGGTGGCCAAGGGCCTCGTCCAGACCTGCTCGGCCAACCAGCTGTGCGGCGGGACCGCGGGCAACGCTGCCTGCAGCACCTGCACCAACGGCTGCGCCAACGGCAGCTGCAAGACCCAGCCCGTGACCACCGTCTGCATCGACCCCGGCTACGGCGGCTATGAGAGCGGGGCCGTCAACGGGGCTTTGATCGAGAAGAACCTCAATCTCTCTCTGGCCCAGCACCTCAAATACTGGCTGGACCTGGATAGCTCTGATCCCAGCGGCGGCGGCAACTGGAAGGTCGTGTTGACCCGCACCTCAGACGTCTACGTGCCGCTGCTGACCCGCGTGGCCACCTGCAACGACGCCGGAGCCAACCGGGTGGTCTCGCTGTTTGTCAATGACATCAAGGGAGACACCACAGTCAACGGCGTTGAGTCCTACATCGTGCCCGCCTACTCCGCCGCTACCTTGACCTATGCCAAGAACATCAACAACCGGATTGCCACCCTGGGCGGCGTGTCCAACCGCGGCGTCAAGACCGGCAGCTATACCATCTTGGTGCAGACCAACGCTCCGGCCGTGCTCACGCTTCCCGGCTTTATCCAGAACCCCGGCGATGCGGCCAAGCTAGGCAGCGACAGCTGGCGCAAGACCATTGGCCTGGCCATCCTGCAAGGCCTGCAGCAGACCCAGGGCTACACGGCCTACACCCCCAAGTAGATAGCGCTAGATGCCACACTGAGCCCATTCAAAGGTCCGCAGGGGATGGAGCCGGTGCGTCCGCTTCGGCGGGCTCGGCGTCCCAACATCTAGGTCGCGGCTGATCCGAGACAGGGTTTGATCGGTGCGCTTGCTGGAATCTACTGTGGCTTGAAGGGGTCGGGCAGCGTGCCTGCGTCCATGGCCGGGACCGAGCCGGTGCGCAGCGGCGCGCCACCCAGTGGAGCAAAGGGCATGCCCGCAGCGGGCTCATGGCCCGACGCCGCGATCGGCATAATCGGCGCGGTCGAGCGCACCATCGCCATCTTGTTGCGAAAGGCCTCGGGATCTCGCGACCGCGTCAGGGCGGCTTCCAGCGTCACGGCGCCGGTCTGGACCAGATCCTGCAGCGCCTGCTCCATGCCGCCCATGCCCAGCTGGCGGCCGTGGGGCGACTCCATCAGCACTTGCAGCTCTTCCAGATCCCTCTCTGACCTCAGAAACTCCGCCACGGCTGCCACCGGCACCAGCACTTCGCACGCCAGCACCATGCCCTTGCCGTCGGCCCTCGGCAGCAGCACTTGGCACACCACCCCGCGCAAGCTCTTGGCCAGCCGCCGGCGCAAGGACTGGCGCTGTTCGCGAGGTGCGCTGTCCAACAGCCGCTGCAGCACCGCCACCACCGAGCTGCCGGTGGTGCTGGCAATCACCAGGTAGCGGGACTCGGCCAGGTCCAGCGCCAGGCCCAGCTCGTCGGGCTTGACGTCGGCCAGGCCCACCACATCGGCGTCCTGGCGGGCCAGAAACTGCGCGCCATCGGCCAAGCTGGCCACATCTTTGCCAACTTCGCGCTGGTGGATGACCGCGACCTTGTCATCCAGCAGTTGCTCGACGGGACTTTCCAGGGTAACGACTTGCCGCGCCACAGCCGCCGAGGTGTTGATGCCCTCTAGCATGCCAAGCCAAGTGGCCGTTCGCCCAGCACCCGCCGGCCCAGCCACCAGCACCAGCCCCTGACCCGCCATTGGCCAGCCATGGGTGACTTTGGGCATGTTCAGCTCGCGCAGGCTCAGGACCCGCGGCGGCAGCACCCGCACCGCCAGCGTTGGCACCCCGCGCACCAGATACATGGTCACGCGAAAACGCCCAGCGCCGACCAGGGTCATCAGAAACGTCACCTGCCCGCGGGCCTGCCACTGGGCCTTTTCTGCCGGCGGCAAGACCTGCGCAGCCACGGCCAGCAGCTCTTCGGGGTCAAGCAATGCCTCATCGCGCCTGGAGATCAGCAGCCCGTTGCGGCGGTACAGCGGCCGCTGCTGGGCCTTGAGGTGGACGTCGGTAATCCCGCGGGTGGCGGCAAAGCGCAGCACCGCTTCCAGGCGGGCGGCACCCTCGGGTGGCGGGGCACCCAGCGCGGTAGTCGCTTCTGCCATCACTGACCGGCCGGCTTGTCGGCGGCTTTGTCAGCCTTGGGGGTCTCCACCTTCTTGAAGTCGGCGCGGTAGTGGGCCTTGAAGGTAATGGTCTGGGTGCGACCCTTGGTCTTGACCACGCTGCGCTTGAAGTCGCTGCCCTTAAGCGTCAGCGTGACCGACTCGTAGCCGGGCTCGCGCGGCGTCAGGACCACGGTGTGATCCTCTCTGCGGTCCAGGCCCTTGATGAGCAGCGTCTTGCGGCTGTCCAGGTAGTCGTGGTTGTCCCACTCTTTCTTCCCGTCCAGCTCAAACTTGACAAATTCGACCTTGGTCGCGATGTAGGCCTCGCCCAGGACCTCGTTCTCGTCGATCTGCTCGGCGGCGGGCGCCTCTTCCTTTGGCGCGGCCTTGCCCTTGCTCTCAGCGGGGACGGCGTGGGCCGCCAGAACCAGGGCGGTCAGACCTGCCAGGGCGCGGGCCAGTTGGGTGCGATGGATAGACATAGGTTCCTCCGTTTTGGGGCGCCAGCTCTGCCCAAGACTGCAGCGGCGCGGGGGTCATCGTGCACGGTCAAGCGGCCAGATTCAAGGTTGCCGTCGCGTCTGCAACGGTCCACCGTCACGCATCATTCACGCCGGCGCTCCAACTGGGCGATCCGACCCTCAAGCTCGGCGATCTTGCCGCGCAGGTCGCTCTCGCGGGCCTCCAGCTGCTCCAGCTGCTGGGTCAGCTGGGCGGTCGGCGGGGTCACGTCGTGCTTGGCCCACCAGGCGGTCAGGGCGGTCCTGACCTGCTCGTCCAACAGCTTTTGCCAGTCTTCGGGCGGAAACTGCCCCGGCAGTGGCCAAAATCGGCCATTCTTGGCCTCGCCTTCGCCAGTCGCCGCAGCCGTCGCCGGCGGGGCCTCGCCACCTTCTTGCGATGCCATCCCCAGCAGCGTCTCGGCTTCGTGGACCAGGGTCTGCACAGTGCGCTCGGCCTCGTCTCGCCAGGCCGTCACAGAGCGCTGCGCGATCTCGGCAGTCCGCGTCACCGGCTCGGCCACGCGCTTCTGCAGGAAATCGCCGCCTTGCGAGATCAGGGTGCGGATCCCGCTCAGGGGCACCGTGCCGCGGCGCTTGCGCTCTGAGTCCAGCAGCGCCTGGGCCAGCGTGACCTCCGTCAGGTCCGCCTTGGTCTTGTTGTCGATGACGCGGATCTCCAGTCCGCCGCGCACCATGTCGGCCACTTCTTCCAAAGTGACGTAGCACGATCGCGCGGTATCGTACATCTTGCGGTTGGCATAGCGCTTGATAACGCGGGGTTCACCCATAGTCGGCCTCAGCTGTCTGGCCAGGAAAGAGCCAGTTGTGGCCGCGTCATCGTATGACACAGTGCGTCATCCGGCAACAGCCCTGGCGCCGTCCGGCGGGTCCAAGGCTACAACAGCCGCTGGCGCAGCCCGTGCAGAATCCGCGCCGAGGCGCCCCACACCACCCGGTCGCCGCCAAACTCCCAGCGCGGAATCCGCCAGGTGCGGCGCAGGGCGGTGAATTCCAGCCAGCTGCACGGCTCGGTGGCCAGCAACTCGGCCAGGCTGATCTCCATGACGCTGTCGATTTCGCCGGCATCCAGCTGCCACTCGGCCGGCGGCTCGGCCACCCAGCCCACCACCGGGCGAATGTGGAAGTCGGTCACATAGGTGCGCTCGTCGTCCAGCGCGCCCACAATAGCCACCCTCTCTGGCCGCAGGCCAATCTCTTCCCAGGCTTCGCGCAGGGCGGCGGCCGTCGCGCTCTCTCCGGCGTCCAGGGCTCCGCCGGGAAAGGCGACCTGGCCCGCGTGCTTGCGCAGCTGAGCGGACTTGCGCACCATCAGCAAGGTAGGGCCATCCGGGCGGCGCAGCAGCGGAATCAGCACCGCTGAAGCGCGGTTGCCCTCCAGCTCCAGCTGCTGCGGCGGCGGCTGGCTCAGCCGTTCGCGCAGCCATGGCCGCAGGTCCTCTGGCTTGAACACAGCCACCGGTCAGACCGCGCCAATCGCCAGGGACCAGTCCTTCTTGCCTTTGCGCACCAGCACATACCGGCCATGCAGCCAGCGGTCGTCGGGCAGGGCCGCTTTGAGATCGCCCGACCACTTCAGGCCAGACAGGCTGACAGCGCCGGCCTGGATAGCCCGCCGCGCCTCGCCGTTGCTGGTGTAGGGCCGCCCCTCTCCGACCAGCAGCTGCTCGACAGTACAGCCACATTCCACGGCAAAGCTAGGCACTTCCGCGGCCAGGGCTTGCAGCGTCGCTGGCGTTGCGTGCAGCGGGTCGCCGCCAAAGAGCAGGGCGCTGGCCTCTTGCACCGTTGCCAGCTCGCCGGGGTGGACCAGCTTGCACAGCTCCTCGGCCAGGCGCTTCTGGCCAGAGCGCAGGTGGGGCGCTTGGGCATGGTGGGCCACAATGGCGGCGATGGCCGGCTGGTCGAGCAGGGTGAAGTAGTTCAGCCACCGCTCCAGGTCTTCATCTTCCGCATTGATCCAGAACTGGTAGAAGCGGTAGGGCGAGGTCATCGCCGCGTCCAGCCACACCGCGCCCGCCTCGCTCTTGCCAAACTTCTGACCGGCCTTGGTGGTCACCAGCGGCATGGTCACGCCAAAGGGCCGGCCACCGGGCAGCTCTCCGGCCTCGTCTCTGGCCAAGCGGTCCACCAGATCCATGCCGCTGACGATGTTGCCCCACTGGTCTGAGCCGCCGAACTGGGCCGTACAGCCGTGACGGCGGTACAGCTCCAAGAAGTCATAGGCTTGCAGCAGCATGTAGCTGAACTCGGTGTAGCTGATCCCCTGCTCGCGGGCCTGCAGGCGGGTCTTGACCGAGTCGCGCTGGATCATGGCGTTGACGCTGAAGTGCTTGCCGATGTCGCGCAAGAAGCCCACCAGAGTCAGGCTGCGCAGCCAGTCGCCGTTGTCGACCATCCGCACGCTGGCACCGGCGTTGGCAAATAGCCGCTGCAGCTGAGCGTCCAGCGCTGTCACGTTGGCCTGCAGCTGGTCGTCGCTGAGCAGCTTGCGCTCAGAGCTTTTGCCAGAAGGGTCGCCGATCATGCCCGTGCCGCCGCCCACCAGGGCAATGGGCCGGTGCCCTGCCAGCGCCAAGCGGATCAGCGTCATCACCGGCAGCAAAGAGCCCACGTGCAGGCTGGCCGCGGTCGGGTCAAAGCCGATGTAGGCCGTCACCGGACCGGCAGCTAGAGCCTCCGCCGCTACGGTCTCATCGGTCAGCTGATGCAACAGGCCGCGCCACCGCAGATCGCTTAGGATATCCAGGGCCATTGCCCCTCCTGGCTGTGCCTTCGAAGAGGTCCACTTCTGAAGAGCTTGACTGGAAACGAGGTCTGCGTACCCAGGCGGCTAATTGGCGGCAGGAGCTGCGTCGACGTGCAGCCGAAAGGCCAGGGCGCGCACGCCGCGGGTCGGTGGCGCCAACACCAGGTAGTCGCCGGCCTTGCGCGGAATCCAGGTGGCCTTGCCGCTTTCGTTCCACTCGACCACGTCGCCCCAGCCCATCTGATCATTGAGGATGACCACGAAGGGCAGCTTGACTTCGCCGGCAGCCTGGTCGCCTTTGAGGTCGTGGGCAAAGAGCTGGGCTGGCTGGCCCACGATCAGCTGGCCGGGCATTGTGGTCAGCACCAGCGTTTCCGCCTCAGACTTTCCGCGGTTAGACAGGCTGCCCAGGCCAGGCCCCATCACCTCTGGCAGCACTCCCTTGATCGACAGCGGTGCGGACACCACCTTGGGCCGCTGCCCAGCCGGCCTGAACACTGCCACCATCGCGTGATCGCCGCCTTCGGGTGAGCGCAGCGTCACACTGCGGGCGTCGGCCCCTTCGCGAACCGGGCCAGAGCCAGAAGAGTAGACGGTATAGCGCAGGTCGCGAGGCACCAAGAAGACGTGCAGCTCGGCGCGCTCCAGCTTGTCAAACTGGCCCACCGGCCGCGAGTCGGCGTTGAGGACCGTCACGTAGATGCGGGTGTCCTCCAGGGCGTTGGGCTGGGTCAGCGCTTCGTCTTTGGTGGTAGAGAAACCGGTGGTGATCCGCCAACCTTCCAGCGACTCCGAGCGCGGTCCCGGGTAGACATCGGGCGACACCGGCTCTGGGGCGGCCACAGCGGCGGCCGAAGCGGCTTCCGGCGCTGCCACTGCGGCCCCGTCGGCTGGCGCGGCTGCCGGCGTTTCCGCTGCTGCTTTGCCTGCTTCTGCCGGGGGCGCTTCCTGGCCGCACGACTTGCAGCCGCTCTGGCCCATCGCCAGGGTCGCCAGCACCGCGCTGCCCAGCAAGGCCTTCAGCGTGGGGCCGCGGCGGCCATGGGTCCCCCCAGTCAGGCCCAGGATCAGGGCTTTCTGTAGCAACTTCATGGCGTACTCCATTTGGGCGTTCGGGTCTTGGGGTGGGGCGGCGCGGCAAGCTATCCGTCGGGCAAGGTGCCGTTGGTCGGGCAGGGCTGCTATTGGTCGGCCATGGCTGCCAGGGTCTCGTCGTCGATGTCGAAGTTGGACCAGACGTTTTGCACGTCGTCCAGGTCGTCCAGCGCTTCCATGAGGTTCATCATGGTCTCTGCGTCCTTGCCAGACAAGGTGATGTTGGTCGAGGGCACCTTGGCCACCTTGGTGTCGCCACAGACCACGCCGGCGGCTTCCAGTTTCTCGCGCACGGCCCACAGATCGCCAAACTCGGTGGTGACGGTGAAGGTGTCGTCGTCCTCATCCTTGGAGACGTCGCTGGCGCCCGCGTCCAACGCCAGCATCATCAGGTCGTCTTCTTGGATCTTGCCGGCGGGCACCGTGATCTGGCCCACCGTGCTGAACAAGTAAGAGACGGCGCCGATTTCCGCCATCTTGCCGCCTTTTTTGCCAAAGACAATGCGGATGTCGGTGATGGCACGGTTGCGGTTGTCGGTCATGGCGTCGACCAAGATGGCGGTGCCGCCCGGACCGTAGCCCTCGTAGGTCAGCTCTTCGTAGTTGACCCCTTCCAGCTCGCCGGTGCCTTTTTTGACGGCCCGGTTGATGTTGTCATTGGGCATGTTGGCGGCTTTGCCGTCCAAAATCGCCTTGCGCAAGCGCGGGTTGCCTGCTGGATCCCCACCACCCAGCTTGGCCGCGATGGTAATTTCCTTGATCAGCTTGGTGAAGATCTTGCCGCGAATGGCATCGGCTTTGCCCTTCTTGTGCTTGATCGTGCTCCATTTGTTGTGTCCGCTCATGGCCAAGGGCTCCGCACGCTAGATAGGAGGCAGCGCCGCTGCGTCTGCACCGCCAACGACCTGGGCCGTGGAGAACTGACGGGGTCGCTGGACCTGGGCAGAGCCGATGCGACTGCAGCACCGTCACCCAGGGGCGCGAGAATCTACGCGAATCCGCATCAAAACTCAATCTGCCCGGCCCGCCAATTCGGCCGCAATAACGCCGGTTGGCCACTGAGGTTTGACGCCGCGGCGGCTGATCGCCACAATCCTGCGTCTTGGGCCGCGCCCTCCAGCGTCCGTGCCCCTCCGCACTTTGCGCTGCCCAGGGCCAACCGCCAGCGGCGCTTGAAGGACTGCTGTGACTTCCCTTGATAACCCCGCAGAGCCGCTAGCTTTTGTTGGTGACACGGCCGTCGCCGCAGCCATGGACGCCGTGCGCCTGGGCCAGCCCATCTTGATCGCAGAGGACATGGCCTTGGGCAAGGCCGTGTGGGCCGTTACGCCAGCGCAGCTAGCCACTGCAGAGACCGTCAATCTGCTGGCCAGCGCTGCCCGCGGCATTCTGTCGGTCACCTTGTCGGCGGCGCGCGCGCAGGCCCTGGCTTGTATGCCTTTGGAGAGGCGGCGCGCTCCCGCATGGCTGCCGCACTATGGGGTCAGCGTCGAGGCTGCCGAAGGGGTCTCTACCGGGATCTCTGCAGAAGACCGAGGGCTTACGGCCCGTCTGCTCGCCGACCCGGCCGCCAGCGAGCGCGAGCTGGTCCGCCCGGGCCACATCATGCCGGTGATTGTCGCCGACCGCGGCGTGCTGGACGCGCCCTACGGGCCAGAGGCGGCCCACGATCTCATGGTCCTGGCGGGGATGCAGCCGGCGGCGCTGATCAGCCACGTCCTGGTCGGCATGGACGAAGCCACCAGCGCCCAAGCCGATGCGGTGGCCGCCCAGCTCGGCTGGCCGGTGGTGCGGGTCTCGCAGGTGCTCGCTTGGCGCGCCGGTCACGAGCGGCTGGTCCACGTCATCCGAGAGGGCATGGTCAACACCGTCCACGGGCCGCTGCGGGTGCGCCTGTACGCCAACGAGATCGACGGAACGTCTCACGTTGCGCTGATCCGCGACCCCCAGCCCGGCCACAGCGAGACCGTGCCGCTGGTGCGGATGCACAGCCAGTGCCTCACCGGCGACATCCTGCACTCGCAGCGCTGTGACTGCGGGGCGCAACTGCAGGCAGCGCTGGCCCTGGTGGCGCAAGCTGGCTGCGGCGCCGTCCTGTACCTGCGCCAAGAGGGCCGCGGCATCGGTCTGCTGCACAAGATCCGCGCCTATGCGCTGCAGGATCACGGGCAGGACACCGTAGAGGCCAACGTCGCTTTGGGTTTTGCCCCAGACGAGCGCGACTACGCGGTGGCGGCGCAGATGCTGCGAGACCTGGGCATGACGCGGGTCCGGCTCTTGACCAACAACCCCACCAAGATGTGGGCGCTGCAGCGTCTGGGCTTGACGGTGGTAGAGCGCGTTCCCATTGAGGTAGCCGCTACGGTCGACAACCTGCGCTACCTGCAGACCAAGCGCGATCGCATGGGCCACTGGCTGGCCAACGTCGAAGGGTAGGCCTGGCTCCCTTCGCTGGATTGCGTCGCACACAATAGAGCCGGCTCGCGCAGGGTGCTGCCCCCCTGCCTCTCCTTGCTGCCATTGCAGCTCAGCTTCCAGAGGTCGCCTTGATTGCTGTCAATACCCTGATCCTCGGCGGCGGGCTCACCGGCCTGTCTACGGCGTGGTTTCTTGGCCAGCTTGCCCGCGACGCCGGCGTGGCCGAGCCCAGCTGGCTGCTGATAGAAAAAGACCAGCGGGTTGGCGGCTTGACCCGCACCGAGGTGCTGCACGGCTACCATTTTGACCACACCGGCCACTGGCTGCACCTGCGCCATCCAGAGATGAAGGCGATGGTGGCCCAGGTGATGGGCGATGAGATGCTGCGGGTCGCCCGCCGCTCGCGGATCTGGTCGCACGGGGCGATGACCCCCTTTCCTTTCCAGCAGAATCTTCACGGCCTGCCGCTGGACGTGGCCCATGAATGTCTTATGGGCGCTGTGGAGGCCGCCCTGGCCGAAGCCCGTGGCGAGCATCAACCGCCCACTAATTTTCGCGACTTCTGTCTGCAGCGCTTTGGCCGCGGCATCACCGAGCGCTTCATGGTGCCCTACAACACCAAGCTGTGGGGCTGCGCGCCAGAAGAGATCACCGCCGATTGGTGCAGCCGCTTTCTGCCGCGCCCCAACCTGTCGCAGATCGCCGCCGGTGCCCTGGGCATGATCGACGACCAGGCCGGCTACAACGCCACCTTTGTCTATCCGCGCACTGGCGGCATTGAGACGTTCGCCAAGGCCATCGCCAAGCCTTTGTCTCCGCAGCAGATCCGCCTAGAGACCACCCCGGTGGCCATCGACCTGGTCGCCAAGACCTGCACCTTGAGCGACGGTACCCACGTTCAGTGGGAACATCTGGTCTCGTCCCTGCCGCTGCCAGAGCTGCTGGGCCTGATCGCCGATCTGCCCGCCTCCGTGACTGAGGCGGCGACCCGTCTGCGCTGCACGTCCCTGCGCTACATCAACCTGGGCATCGCCCGATCCGATGTGCTGGGAGATGTCCAGTGGCTCTACATCCCAGAGCCCCATTACCCCTTCTACCGGATTGGCTCTTTTTCCAACGCCGTGCCAAGCCTGGCCCCAGCCGGCAAGTCGAGCCTCTACGTCGAAGTCGCCGCCAACGCCCGCGAGAGCGACCAAGAAGTCAAGCAAGCCGTTCGGAAATTCCTTAGCGAGCGCGGCTGGTTAGATAGCGTAGAAGAGATCGAGGTCGAAGAGATCCGCCACCTGAAGTACGGCTACGTGGTGTTTGACGAGCACTACTTCCCGGCCAAAGAAGCGATTCTGCCGTATCTGCGCGCGGCGGGCGTGGCCTCTCTGGGGCGCTATGGCGCGTGGGTCTACAGCTCCATGGAAGACGCGATGTGGGACGGCTACCAGTCCGCGCGCACGTCCTTGGGCCTAAACGGCTGATCGGCCAGGCAGCTCTGGCGCCAGACCCAGCTCAAAGCCCACTACAGCCCCGCGCTCTTCGGCATTGCGGGCGTAGGCGCTGCCGCCGTGGGCCTGGGCGATCCTCTCTACCAGGTGCAGGCCCAGCCCCAATGACTCGGCGCGATGGCCGGCCCCGGTAAAAGGAGCAAAGGCGTTTAGCTCTTCGCCATTGGCAAAGCCCGGTCCGTCGTCCTGGACCTCCAGGTGCAAGCGCTCGCCCAGCCGGTACAGCCGCAGAGCCACCGCACCGCCGCCGTGCTTGCGGGCATTGTCGATCAGGTTGGCTATCGCCCGCTGCAGCAGCGCTGGATCCGCCTGGACCCACAGGTTTTCGCCCTGTACCTCCAGCAGCGTTGGGTCCAGGCTGGCGCGCTCCAGGGCTTCTATGGCCAGGTCCACGGCCGCCAGGCGCTGCAGCCGCAGCTCGCGGAACTCCAGCCGCGCATTGGCCAACAGCTGGCCCACCAGGCTGTCGAGGTCCTGCAGCTCGCGCTCGGCCTGATCCAGCAGCTTGGGCTCCGGATGGGGGTTTTGCCGCCAGCTGTCGACCACCAGCCGCAAGTGACCCAGCGGGGTGCGCAGCTCGTGGCTCACCGCCGCCAGCAGCTCTCTCTGGTCGCGCAGCTGCTTGTCGACGCGAGCGGCCATCTGGCGCAGCACGTCGCCGACTACCGCCACTTCGTCTTGGCTGTGCCGCCCACCCACCAGGGGTTGCGCCGCGATCTGCAGGTTTCCTTCAGCGATTTGCTCAGCGATTCTGGCCACGTCCTCTAGAGGCCGCGACAGCCGCCGCGCCAGCAGCCCCGCCGCTGCCCACAGGGCCACCAGCGCCAGCGCGCCGGTCAGCAGCAGCGGCCGCGGCGGGCCGTGGTGGGGGCACATCTCCAGCTGCCCCAGCACCTGATCGCCTCTGCGAACTGCATCAACCATCCCCTTGGGATTGCTGCATTCTTTCCCAACATGCCGCAGCAGGCGGCCCTGGGTATCGCGGATACTGACGCCCGTATCCAGCTCGGTCGCCAGCGCGTGCACCAGCGCGTCGCGCTCGGCCGGCGTGTCCCAGACCCGGGCCAGCTGATGGGCAAAAAACCGCCGCGGCCTCTCCATCCCGCCGCTGAATTCTGGCCGCAGCAGCCGCCCGACCAGCCAGGTCATCGAAACGGCAAACACCGCCGTCGCCAGCATCGTCAGCGCAAACCACACAAACAAGCGCCGCTGCAGCCGCGCCCCCAGCGTCCGCCGCAGCCTGTCGATAGGCGACGCGCCGCGCTTGCTCAAGGCACTACCAGATGGGCCAGCGCCAGGCCGTCTCTGGCCAGGACGTAGCCAACGCCACGCACTGTCTTGATAATGCTTGGATTTTTTGGATCGTCTCCCAGCTTGGCCCGCAGGTGGCTGATGTGGACATCCACGGTTCGCTCGCCCACGGCGACATCGGCCCTGCCGGCCTCGGCCAGCAGCGAGTCGCGCGGCACCACCCGCCCGGCGCGGCGCATCAGCGCCACCAGCATGTCAAACTCCAGCCCGGTCAGGTCCAGCACCTCGCCGCGAAGCGAGGCCACCCGTCCCGGCACATCGGCGCTCAGCTGGCCAATCTGCAGCTTCTCTGCCTGGACTTCGGGGCGGGCCCGACGCAGCACGGCCCGCAGTCTAGCCAGCAACTCTCTGGCCCCAAAAGGTTTTGGCACGTAGTCGTCGGCGCCGAGCTCTAGGCCCACCACCCGGTCGGCTTCGTCGCCGCGGGCCGTCAGCATCACGATCGGCACGCTGGACTTGGCGCGCAGCCGGCGGCACACCTCCAGCCCATCCATGCCCGGCATCATCACGTCTAGCAGGATCGCGTCAAAAGTACGCGACTCGGCAGCCACCAGCCCGCGCGGCCCATCCGGCGCGTAGTGAAGGGTAACGCCGTGGGGCGCCAGGTACGGGCCCAGCAGCTCTGGCAGCTTGGCATCGTCGTCAATGAGCAGCACTTGCACGGCGCCCCCTTTCGGTCCAGTTCGACCGCGGCTCGTGCACAGCATAGCTGGTCTGTGTCAAGGCAGCGCTCGCGGCGTGTGAACTACTGCAAAGCGCTCCAGGCCCAAGGGGCTACATCAGCTTGGACTTGGCCGACAGCGACTTGAGCACCGGCGTGACCTTCTTGTCTTTGGTGGTCAGGCCCACTTCGACCTGCAGCAGGTTGCCCACAATGCCAAGAGTGGCGACATTGTACGGAAACAGCGCCGGCGGAAAGTCAATCGGCTCGCTCCACTTGGCAGCTTCCAGCTCAGTCTTGGTGTTGCCGGCGCGCAGGCGGATGCGCAGCGCAGTGCCCTCTGGCAGGTCCGCCTCGGCCGAGATGGTCTGCCACACCTGCTTGGGCTGGGTGGTCGTCACCGGGTTGTAGGTCAGGCCGCCAAAGAACACCGTGCTGTACTGCCCCTTGGGCGCCGTGAAATAGTTCAGCGTATAGCCGGTCATGTCCGAGTAGGTGTACGGCGATGAGCCCACCGGGTAGGTGCCCACGGCCGTCATGGTGTTGGGATCCAGTTTGGAAGCGCTGCTGCCGCCCTGGTTGACGACCCATACATAGCCGTCGTAGTCCAGCGCCGCGCCCACCGGGCTGCCGCCGCCCTTGATAAAGCCAACCACTTGCGGTGGGTCGACGTTGCCATCGATCTTCATGGCGCCGCCAGAGCCGTCCAGCGCCGGATAGATAAAGCCGTCATTGGAGGTGGCCAACCCGCGACCGCCTCCCTTGCCCATGTTGACCACCGTCCACTTCATGGTCTTGGGGTCAAAGGCGCTGGCACTGTTGCCGCTGGCCACCCAGATCCTGCCAAACTTGTCGACATTGATGCCATAGGCGCCAGCGGGATACTTCAGCGCGGGCATGTTGCTGGACTTGTCCAGCTGCTTGGTGACGGGGTCAAAGCGGATGAGCGACCCGCAGCCGACGCCCTGCAGCCACACAATGCCTTTCTGGTCGATCACCAAACCGTAGGGATTGCAGCCCAGGGCCACCGACTCCACGGTCTTGCCAGCGGTCGGCTCGAGGCGCACCAGCGTCGAGCTGTTGTAGTAGCCGATCCACACGTGGTTGTCTTTGTCGACGCCTGCGGCCCGCGCATAGGGGCCTTTGCCTGGGTTGACAATAAACTTGACGCACTCGTCGCAGCCGGCACTGCCGCAAGACGTGGCGCTGCCCGCCGATGTGTCGATGATGCCGTTGCCGTTCTTGTCGATACAGTTCTGCTTCTCCGCCATGATCTTGGCCACAGCGCCGTCGCCGCGGCAGCCTACCCACACGTTGCCGTCGAGGTCGACCGAGGTTCGCGACGGGTCCGGGCACACCATGTAGCGCCCCACCTCCTTGCCCGTTTTGCAGTCCAGCTTGGAGACGGTGTTCTGCGGCGAGTTGGCAATCCAGATGTACTTGAGGTTGAGCGAGATCTGGCTGGAGTCCAGCACCACGTTGCCCATGGGATCCAAGCCAAGGCCGGTCGAGTTCTCGCTGTTCAGGTTCCACTTGCTGGCGCTGGTGGCGCCGATCTTCTGCTCGTTGCAGGTCAGGTCGCAGGTGCCGCAGCTGGACTTGACGCCCTCGTCGGTCTCGCCGTCGCAGTCATTGTCTTTGCTGTCGCACTTCTCTGGGTCGGGCATAACCTCGCCCAGGCACTCGCTCCAAAATCCATTCTTGCACTGGTGGCTGCCCGCCGCGCACACGCCCTTGCCCTTGGTAGCCGGGTCGCCGCTGTAGCAGCTGACGGGTTTTTCGGTGGCCTTGCACAGGCAGCCGGGCACCCCTGGCTTGCTGCAGTCTGGGCAAGTCACCGTAAAGTTGGGGTTCAAGTCGTCGCAGTCTTCGCCGTTGGGGCAGCCCAGGCCGTAGTCGTCGCCGTCGTCGTCGGTCAGGCAAGAGGGCGGGGCGTCGGCAGAACTCTCAGCGTCTGAGCCGGGTTCTGTGTCTGAGCCGGGTTCTGTGTCGGCGCCGGGTTCTGCATCGTCACTGCCAGGCTGTGCGTCGTCAGTCCCGGGCAGCGAGTCCTCGGCGCCCGCTTGAGCGTCGTCTGTACCCGTCTGGGCATCCTCGCCGGCGGGATCGCCGTCCTGGCCGACCGCAGCGTCGTCGCTGCCGGTCTGCTGGGCGTCGGGCTGGCTCTGGGCGATGTCCTTCTTGGGCACCTGCACGTCAGAGCTGCTGCCAAAGCCATCTTTGGAGCCGGGCAGGGCAAAGCCGCCGCCGCCGCTGCCGGTGGCCTGGCTGCCGTTTCCAGCGCTGTTGTTGCTGCAGCCAGCCGCTGCCGCCACAATCAGCAGCGCAGCTATCCAGGTCAGTGGCCGTCTCGCGACCCGCAATGGCTGAAGTTGCCGGTACATAAAGAACCTCCCCGGTCCACCAATGGTCCACTTCTGTCTAAAGTTCGCAGTGGCAGACAGTCGCAAACTACGCTGCACGCCTCTTACTTGCAAGCCCATTTTTTCGCACAGAACCAACCATCTGCCCGTCCGACTGTTGCAGTGCTGCGCAATCCGAGTCCATGGAGCAACGCCGCCGCCGCTGCAGCCAGCCTGGCGGGTAGCGCCATCAGGCGAGATCGGGTACACCGTGCGCGTCAAGCACCCGGGGGGCACTAGCGATGACCGCACCAGTAGTCCAAGTTTTGCGCCTCGAGCCGGTCCGCGACGGCGATCTGCCGCTGCCGCGCTACATGACGCCCGGTGCTGCCGGCGCCGATGTGGTTGCAGCCATGGAGCATTCTGTCGAGCTGGCTCCTCTGCAGCGCGCCGCGATCCCCACTGGCCTGGCCCTGCACGTGCCGGCCGGCTGGGAGATCCAGGTCCGGCCGCGATCAGGGCTGGCGCTGCGCCACGGCCTGACGGTGCTGAACGCGCCCGGCACCATCGACAGCGACTATCGCGGCGAGGTCGCCATTTTACTGGTTAATTTGGGCAGCGAGCCCGTGGTGGTGGCCCGCGGCGACCGGATCGCTCAATTGGTGCTGGCGGCCGCACCGCAGGCGCAGTTTGCCGAGCAGACAGCTCTGGCGAACAGTCAGCGCGGCACCGGCGGTTTTGGATCCACTGGCGCATCCTAGCGGCGCATCGCTTCATCCCACAGACGGGGCAGGTTTACAGGTCCGTACTTCTATTGCCGGCGCACGCCGGGAGCAAGGTGGCAGGTGGTCAAGCGGTGTCACAGTCAGGGGTCGATGACGCAGCCCCAAGGGGCCCCCCCCCACGCGTGGGCGCCGCGGCCTGCGCAGCCTTGGCTGGCGCTTTCTTTGGCTCTGGCGCTGCTAGCCGGGCAGCCGCTGGTCGGCTCAGGCGCGGCCGGGGCCGCTGAGCCAGCTGCGGCAGGAGCCATCGCTGATCCGCAGCTGATCGCTCCGGTCGAACCAGACTATCCGGCCAATCTCGATGGCAAGGGGGTGCGCGGCAGTGTTGTTGTCGAGCTGGACATCGGTGCCGACGGCAAGGTCAAGAAAGCGACGGTGGCCGAGTCCGCGGGCCCCGACTTTGACGCCGCGGCCCTGGCGGCGGCGGCAAAGCTGGTGTTCTCTCCGGCCCGCCAAGCTGGAAAAGCTGTAGCCGTGCGCATCCGTTATCGGTTTCAGTTTGCGCCGCGCTATGCCGCTGAGCGCCGCGGTGCCGCCGGCTCTCAGGGTCGTTTTGACCGCAGAGAGCTGGAGGTGGCCCCATCCGGCTTCTCCAGCCTAGAAGGGCAGATCATCGAGCGCGGCAGTGGCCGGCCAGTCATTGGCACCGCAGTCGCCGTCCCAGAGCTGGCCGCGGAGGCCGTCACCGATGGCGATGGTCGCTTCCGCTTTGGCCTGCTGCGCCCCGGCAGTTTTGAGCTGGTGATTCCCGGCACCGATCACAAGCCCTTGCGCCAGCGGGTGACCATTGCCAATGGCAAGACCGCCACCGTCAAGCTGCGCGCAGAGCGGCTTTCCTACACCGTCTATCGGGCCACAGCAGAGGCGCCACCGGAGCCCGGCCAAGTGGCGCGGCGCAGCCTGGGGGTAGAGGAGATCCAGCGCGTGCCCGGCGTGCAGGGCGACGCCTTCAAAGTCGTGCAGAACCTGCCCGGCGTGGCCCGCGGTTCGGCCGGCTCTGGCCTACTGGTGGTCCGCGGCTCCTCGCCGCAGGACACCAGCATCAACGTTGAAGGTGTAAGAATTCCGCTGCTCTACCACTTCGGCGGCATCTACTCGATCATCAACACCGACATGCTGGAGTCCATCGACTTCTATCCCGGCGGCTATCCGGTGCGCTACGGGCGCCAAACCGGCGGCCTCATCAATGCTCGCTTGGCCGCCCCGCGCGACGAAGAGCGCTGGTCGGGCTATGTAGAGAGCAACCTGTTCCACACCGGCTTTCTGGTCAAAGGGCCGCTGAGCAAAGACACCAACTTGGCGATTGCAGCTCGGCGCTCCTACATCGACGCGGTGCTCGGCCTGGACGCCGTGGCCAAGCTCTTGCCGTTCACCCTGGCGCCCGCCTACTACGACTACCAGCTCAAGCTGGACCACCGCATCAGCCCGCGCACCAGCTTGACGATGTTCCTTTTTGGCACCGATGACCGCCTCACCGCGCTGCTCAAGGATCCGCCAGCGGCTTTTCCCGCCGCCCGCGGCGAGATCGAAACCGTGACGTCTTTTGCCACGCTGGTCGGCGTGCTGCGCCACCGCGGCGAGGGCTGGACCTCCACCACCACCTTGGGCGCGACTCTGGGCGGCCTCAACGCCAGCTTTGGCGAGCTGTTCCGCTTTGAGCTGTCCAACCGCGAGTACACTCTGCGCCAGGACTTCACCATTGGCGAAGGCCCGGTCATCTTGCGGCCCGGCCTGGACATTTTCTGCAATCCCTTTGACATCTCGGTCTATGCCCCTCAGGTCGCCAACACCGGAGAGCGCGGCACCGGCGGCGGCGGCCCACCGACCAACGCGCGCAGCGTCTTGGCAGAGCAGGGCGGCTACTTTGTGTCGCCGTCGGCCCACTTTGACGCCATCTTCAAGCTGCGACCGGACCTGGAAGTTGTTCCCGGCGTGCGCATGGACTTGTTTGGCGGGGCCTCTGGCGGCGAAGCCCTGACCCCGCGGATGAACGTGCGCTACAACATTGACAAGCAGTGGCTGCTCAAGGGCTCTTCTGGCATGACCGTGCAGCGGGCTCAGCCCCAAGAACTGGCCAAGGGTTTTGGCAATCCATCGCTCTTGCCCTTCCGCAGCTATGAGTCCGCGCTGGGCTTTGAGTGGAAAGCGTCGGATGCCCTGGACCTCGACATCCAGGTTTTCAACAAAGAACTGCGCGATCTCATCACCTTTCCCAAGAGCGTGCTGCCCACCCAGCCCATCAACGCCGGCACCGGGCGGATCATCGGCGCCGAGGTGCTGCTGCGCCACAAGCCGGTCGGGCGGTTCTTCGGTTGGCTGGCCTACACTTTGCAGCGCGCTACCCGCATTGACGCGCCGGGCGAGCCAGAGCGGCTGTTTGGCTGGGACCAAACGCACATCCTGACGGCCCTTGGCTCTTACAAGCTGCCCGACAACTGGGAGATTGGCGCCCGCTTCCGCGTGGTTACCGGCAATCCGATCACCCCGGTGGTCAGCGCCGTCTACAACGAAAAGATCGACACCTACACCCGCGTGGCCTCGGCCGAGCCCAACAGCGACCGTCTGCCCAGCTTCCACCAGCTCGACATCCGGGTCGACAAGAAGTTTGTCTTTGATTCCTGGCTGCTCAACCTGTATCTAGACGTGCAGAACGTCTACAACCGCGGAAATCCAGAGAACGTTCAGTACAACTACGATGCCTCGCGCCAGCAGTACGCCACCGGCTTGCCCATCATCCCGTCGGTGGGCGTGCGCGCCGAGTTTTAGGGCACCTCTCGGAAGACGCCATTCGCTGGGGCCTGCAGGCACCACTGGCCAGCCCCTGGGCCCGCGAAGCGCCGCTGCGGCTGCAACTGCAGGTAGTCACGCCGGTACGCGGCTTGGCGGACCGCTACGGCTCCACTGCTCAAGCCGGGCAGTTTCTGATGATTACCAAGTAAATACAAAGTGTTGCGCAGGTCCTGCCCGCAGGGCCTGGCGAGGCTCACACCTTGTCACGGTGTTGCGCCCGGCGGTATGCTCCGTGCCCAGTCCAACAGGGCCCAGCGTTGGGCCGCGTCGCCATGAGGGCGACTTGCCAGCAGTCCGGGAGGAAGCCGCTTTGGATCTCGACGTCTACGTCACCCTGCAAGCGCTGCCAGGCATGGAAACCCTCTCGCCCGAACAGCTGACCGAGCTGGCGCGCTGGATGGTGCCGCGGCGCCTGACTGCGGACCAGTTCCTGTTCCACCAAGGCGAAGTCGCCGACAGCATGTTCCTGGTGGTCGAAGGAATGCTGCGGTTGGACCAGCGCGACCGCCGCGGCGCCATGCAGGCCATAGGCAATCTGCGCGCCGGAGAAACGATCGGAGAGGACGCTTTGTTTGACCGGGCGCCGCGCTCGGCGACGTGCATCGCCTCTACCGACAGCTTGTTGGCAGAGCTGTCGGCCGATGACCTGGCGATTGTCGAGCGGCGCGCGCCCGCCGTGGCGTCGCGGCTGATCTCGGCGCTCAGCCAGGCGCAAGCCCGCAAGCTGCGCCGCGTCAACGGCCAAACTGAGATGCTCATTCGCAAGTATGCGGAACCAGGAATATTACAGACTCCCAAGCACGGGGGGCCAGACGTGACGGTCATGGGCAAGCTGTGGGCCCGCATCACCAGAAGCTGAGTCCTGCCAGGAGCATGGGTAGGGCTGCTCAGAGCGACTCTGTTGAGCGTGGGGGCAGACGCGACGGGCGGGCAGGCGTTATGGGCGGGCAGAGAAGACGGGGTGGGCCAAGATGAGCAGTGTGGTTGTACAAAAACTCAGGCTCAACAGCGCATTTCGCGACTGGCCGCTGGCCGAAGTCACCGTGCTGGCGCTGGCCGTGCAGGTCAGAGAGCTGCGCCAAGGCACGCGGCTGTGCGAAGAAGGCAAGCCCGGCTCGGTGTGCTGGCTGGTGTTGTCGGGCTCGCTAGAGGTGTTTCGCCAGGTGGGCGGCCGTCAGGTGTCGGTGGCCAAGTTCTCTGCCGGCGATTGGGTCGGGCAGGTGGCGCTGCTGGACGGGGCCCCGCGCTCGGGCACGGTCGAAGCGGCAACGGACTGCGAGCTGGTCATGCTGACCCGCGATGTGTTTCAACAGCTGTTGACGTCGCACGCTCCGGTCGCGCTGCGCTTTCAGCGCCAAGTCGCGGTCGCTGGCTCACGGCAATTGCGCATGGCGACCGAGCAGTTCGCCTCGTTGTTGGGGGTCGTGGCCCGCCGCGGCAAGCTAACGGAAGAGGACCTGAGCCAGGTGCGCCGTCGCCGCTCTCGCAGCACGCTACCGCGACCCACAGAGATTCCTGCTTCGTGGCTGACCAACACCGCTGAGCCTTTGCCCGCCGGCACCGAGGCGGCCGCTGCTTCTGCAACGGCTCCCGCAGGCAGCGCAGCGGCGTCCGCTGGCTCTGCGACGCCCAGGGCGCCCACTGCCGCCGCGCGAACCAACCGCAGCAGCCCGACCGGCAAGCGCGGCTGAGGCGGCCCAAGCCTCTGGGCGCAGCGCCAAGCAAGACGTTGCCGAGGCTGGCGTCTCGCGGTACCGTTGTCGCCAGTGGAGGTAGGCCATGGATGGTGTGCGGGTCAGGCCTCAGGGCAAGGGGCCACGAAATCGACGGCGGTGGTGGCTGGTGGCGGGCGTGTCGGCCCTGTTGGCGGCCTGCGGCGCCGGATCGGCCTACCTTGAAGCTCCCTCAGAGTACCAGTCCGAGCAGCAAGCTGCCTCAGCGCCCGAGGGATGGGCCGAGGAAAGCCGCAGCCAAGAAGAACAGCCAGTCGCAGACTCGCGCCCGGCAGCCGGGGCCAGCCGGCCACAGTCGGCGCCACCGCGCGCTTATCAGCCCAGCAATGACAAGAAGGCCTATGGCGGGTCAGCGGGCGGGTCGCGTCCCCTGGCCAAGTCAAGCCCCGAGCCGCAGTCTGACCGCAGCGTCAAGGGCGAGAAGCAAGTCCAGTCTCCGCTGGTAGTGTACTTTGGCTATCTCAAGCTCAAGGTGCGTCGCCAGATCGAGGCGTTTGACCAGATTACCAAGCTGGCCCAGGCGGCCGGCGGCTACGTCCAGGCCCTCTCAGGGTCTACTGTGGTCGTGCGGGTGCCAGCCACCGACTTTGAAGACGCCATGACCCGCTTTGCCACCGCTGGCGAAGTGCTTGACCGCCGTGTCAAAGCCGTAGACGTGACCCGCCAGTTTTCCGACATCGAGACGCGCCTGCAGGTCGCCCGCGAGGCTCGCCAGCGGCTGCTGCTGCTGCTGGAGCGGGTCAAGGACACCGACGAACGCCTGCAGATCCTGGCGGAGATCAAGCGCTTGACTGAGCACATTGAGACCGCTGAGTCCAGCTTGGCCACCCTGCGCAACTTGGCCAGCTTCTTTACGATCACCATTGACGTCGAGGCGATCGTCGCCGACTCGGGCACCGTGGTGCACCGCTCGCCGTTTGCCTGGGTCCAGGCGCTGCTGCCGCACCTGGTTACGCTGCAGGAAGGCAAGAAAGACGTGCGGATGCCCATGCCCAAGGGCTTTGTGCTCTTTGAAGAGGACTCGGTCTTCCGCGCTCAGGCCGCCGACACCTCGCTGCTGCGCGCCGCCCGCGTGACCAACGAGCCCGTGGGCGATCCCGCCTTTTGGGCGGCCGCCATCGACCACGAAATGGAAGGGCGCGACGAGGAATTGGTTGAGAAGCGCCTGCTGGGCAAGCTGCAGGTCCGCATCTACCGCAACAAGGACCTCAAGCCCCGCTACTACCTGGTCGGTGTGACCACGGCAGGGCGCTACGTCTACGTGGTAGAGGCTTTCTTGCCCAGCGAGGTCGCGTGGACCACCCATGGGCAAGCGCTGCTCGAATCCTTGAGCCATTTTGAGGCCACACCATGATGCCGCCCCTGCTGCCCTGCGCCGGTCCTGGCCGGCTTGGCTCCATTGCCGCCTTGGTGGGCGTGGCTCTCCTTGGCGCTGTCACCGTGCCCAGGGCCAACGCGGCACCGCCGGCCTCAGTGCTGCCGGCAGCTCCGCCCGCGCCTCCACCCAAGGCCGCAGGCGAGCGGCCCACCGGCGACCAAAGCGCCATTGATGGCGATCCCAAGGCCAGAGCAGAAGCCATTGCCAAAGCCCGGGCAGCGGTGGGCGACCGCGATGTGCAGGTGACCGCCAGCATCGTCGTCAAAGTGATTCACCCGGCCGAGGCGCGGAAGGTCTTGATCGACCACACCAAGTCTGTGGGTGGATGGCCGCTGCTGGTCACCAACCAAGAGCTGCACCTCGCCGTGCCGCTGGCCGCATTGGCCACCGTGGTCGATCAGGTGGCGGGCTCAGGCATCGTTTTGCAGAAGACCCTGCAGCGCGTCGACCGCACCGACGAGATCGTGCAGCTGCGGGCCAAGCTGAAATCCAAGAGAGAGATTCTGGCCCGGCTGCGCGGCCTGCTGGATGACGCCGACACCAACTCCACGCTGCGGGTCGAGGCGACCATGAACCAGCTGGTCGGAGAAGTGGAGCAGCTGCAAGGAGAGCTGAATGTCGCTACGGCCAGCGTGCAGAGCGCCCGGGTCATGGTGGCGTTTCAGTATCACCAGCGCCAGCGCATCAGCTACGTCAATTCGCCGTTTCAGTGGCTCAACAAGCTGGACATCGACCGCTTTCTTGGCGATTTCTAAGGAATACTGCCATGATCACGGTCCCGCGATGGCCCGCTTGGGCGCTTGAGGTTCTGGCGCTGGTGGCCCTGGCCGCTACCGCCCTGGGCTGTGGCGCGCCGGTGTACAACCTGGATGCGCCTCAGGGGTTTGTCCGCTACGAGAAAAAGAAAGGGCCGGCTTTCATTACCCCTGACGGGGTGCGCCTGCGCGCCCGGACAGAGCGCAACTATCCCAAAGCCGACCTGCCGTTCTGGGCCGACGCCATGGAGCGGCATCTGGTGGCGCGCGGCTACCTTCTGCACGGCAAGCGATGCTTCAAAACCGCCAAAGGGCTGGAGGGCTGCACCGCCGAGTTTGTGCTGCCCCATGCCGGAGAGGATTGGGTACTGGCCGAGACTGTGTTTGTCCTTGGCGACGACCTGGCCGTGCTCGAAGCCGCCGGCCCGTTTGACCGTTACCAGAAGGTCTCTGCCAGCCTCGCCAAGGCCTACCTGTCGTTTGAGCCGGCGCCGTAGGCACCGCCAACACGGGGCCAGCCTCCACCGGCGCCATGGCTGCAGGCTGCGGCACCCCCGCCCGACTCTTGACAGGTGGGGCGCCCGGGTCCGCGCAGCGCGTGTCGACGAGACACCCGCTGGAATGTTGAAAATCGCAATAAAATGACAAATCTGCTCCCGCTTGGAGACGTGTCTGAGAGGTCGCTTGCTTTCGCGTCGGGAGCGAGTAGGCTACGGACGCCGATATTGTCGATAACCGGCAAAACGGACTGCTGCGGTGCACGCCGTAAGCAGCACAGGACAGCCTGGCGGGAGGATGGAATGCGAGCAGACCGCGTGACAACGTCAAAGGACGGCATCTTGGGCCGGCCCCGGTGGGCATGGCTGATGGTGGCGGCGGTGCTCCAAGCAGGCTGCGGCGATGAAAAGCCGGCAGCCACCCCAACGCCCGGTGCCGACGCCGCGCAAGAAGTGGCCGACCAAGACATCTTTACCCAAAATGACACGGGCTTCCAGGTCGATGTCGACATCGTCGATGCCGGTACGGACGCAGTGCAGGTCCTGGACATCTCGCAGGACGCCACCGCCGAGGTCGACGCCGGGCCGCAATGCCCAGGCGCAGCCGGTTGCCCGTGCAGCACCACCAATGACTGCACCAGCGGCTTCTGCCTGGACACGCCAGCCGGCCAGCAGTGCGCCCAGCCGTGTCCAACCGGCGAGTGTCCGGCTGAGTACAAGTGCAGCACCGTGCCCTTGCCGGGCGGCGACTCGGCCAACATCTGCGTGCCGGCCCTTGGCAAGCTCTGCAACCCCTGCACGGCCAACACCCAGTGCCAAGGCCCCGGCAACGGCGGTGCCCGCTGCATCGACACCGGCAACGGCGGCGCCTTCTGCGGCGTGCAATGCAATGCCCAGGCGGACTGCCCGGGCGGCTACGAGTGCAAAGACGCCAAGGACATGGCCGGCAACATCAGCAAGCAGTGCGTCATCACCAGCGGCATCTGCCCCTGCACCAAGGCCGCCATCGCCAATGAGGCGTACACGGTCTGCTACAAGGACACCGGCTCGGCCAAGTGCGCTGGCAAGCGCGTCTGCCTGGCCGATGGCAAGCCTGGCGCCCCGGTCGGAGGCGGCCTCTCTGCCTGCCTAGCCGACGACCCAGAGGCCGAGAGCTGCGACGGCAAAGACAATGACTGCGACGGCCAGGTCGACGAGCTGTCTTGCGACGACAACAACCCCTGCACCGACGACACCTGCGACCCCAAGGCCGGCTGCAGCCACACCAACAACGCCGGGTTCTGCGACGCCGACGGCAGCGTCTGCACCAAAGATGACGCCTGCTCCAATGGCAAGTGTCTGACCGGTCAGCCGATCAAGTGCGACGACAACAACCCTTGCACGACCGACAGTTGCGACGCCAAGAACGGCTGCAAGAACGAAGCCGCCGAAGGCTTGGGCTGCAACTTTGACGACAATCCGTGCACCGTGGGCGACGCATGCAAAGCCGGCAAGTGCGAGCCGGGCGCCAAGAAGGCCTGCGCCAGCGAGGACCAGTGCGTCGAAGGCAAGTGCGACATCATCCAAGAGGGCAAGTGCGTCTACAAGAACAAGTCCAGCCCGTGCGATGACGGCGATCTCTGCACCGAGGCCGACCTGTGCAACGCCGGCGACGGCACCTGCGTGGGCAAGCTGGTCAACTGCGACGACACCAATCCCTGCACCGCCGATCAGTGCGACAAGAAGGCCGGCTGCGTGCACAACAACTCGGTTGGCGTGTGCGACGACGGCAACAAGTGCACGCTGAACGACACCTGCTCCAACGGCAAGTGCGACGGCAAAGCGGTTGACGCCTCTAGCTATTGCAACGACAACAACGTCTGCACCAACGACTCGTGCAACCCGGCGCTGGGCTGCGTCAACAAGATTGCGCTAGGCGTGCAGTGCGAAGACGGCAATGCCTGCAGCGTGGGAGACAAGTGCGACGACAAGGGCCAGTGCGTGCCCGGCACCAACACCTGCGCCTGCGACAACGACGCCCAGTGCGAAGTCAAGGACGACGGCAACCTGTGCAACGGCACGCTCTTCTGCGACAAATCGACTGCGCTGTCGCAGTGCAAGCTCAAGCCGGGCTCATCGATCACCTGCAACACCTCCAATGACAACCCGTGCTCCAAGACGGTCTGCGAGCCCGCCACCGGCAAGTGCATCGCCCAGGTCCAACCCAGCGGCTTGCCTTGCGATGCTGACAAGAGCGTTTGCACGGTCGACGACGGCTGCAAGTCCGGGCAGTGCGCTCCGGGCAAAGCGCTGGCCTGCGATGACAAGAACTCCTGCACCCTGGACACTTGCGATGACGTCGCAGGTTGCCAGTACACCGCGACCTCTGGCTCGTGCGACGCCGACGGCGACGCCTGCACCCAGAACGACGTCTGCAAGTCCGGCAAGTGCGAAGCCGGCGCTAAGAAAATCTGCGAAGACGGAGAGGCCTGCACCGCGGACAGCTGCAACAAGACCACCGCCCAGTGTGAGTTCAAGCAGCTGACCCAGGGTTGCTCAGACGGCAGCGAGTGCACCATTGGCGACGCCTGCGGCACCGACCCCAAGACCTCCCAGTACACCTGCTTGGCCGGCAAGGGCCCCAACTGCGACGACGGCAACCCTTGCACCTTGGACACCTGCGACATTGCCGCGGGCTGCAAGAACGCCAAGGACGCGACCATCAAGGTGGCCTGCTACTCTGGCGCGCCCAAGACCGATGGCGTTGGCATCTGCAAGGCCGGCACCCAGGCCTGCGACGCCAATGGCCAGTTGGGTCCGTGTACTGGCGAAGTCGTGCCCGAAAAAACCGACGCCTGCGACGGCAAAGACAACGACTGCAACGGCGTCGCCGATCCCGGCTGCGCGCCCAAGGAGTTCTCCGCGCGCTTTGCCACCGCCGACATTCGCGGCAAATCGGCTGACGGCAAGTCGGTTGGGGTCATCGCTGGCGCCAGCAACGTCGGCGGGCTCAGCAGTGGCACGCCGTGGAACATCAAGTTTGGCTTTGTGGCGTGGCTCAAGGGCTTGCTGAGCTTCTAGCTCGGCAACGCTTCGCTTTGGCATGGCGCCCTGGGTCCGCATTGGGCGCCAGGGCTGCCCGGTCCACAGAGGCCGGTAGGGAAGGCTGCCTGTGAACACGTTCTCCAAGATGCTTAGCAAGATGGTGGGTCCAGCCCGCTTTGTGGCTGGCGGGCTGGCAGTGGCCGGTGCGCTGGGGTGGTCGACACCCGCAGTCGCCGCTGTGCCCAACAATGCCCTGGTAGAAGGCACCCTTGGCTCGGGCGGCGGACCGGCGGCCGATGGGCCGTACGCGGTCACCGTGGCGATCTACAAGGATGCCCAGGGCGGCCTGGCCCTGTGGACAGAGAAGGCCAACATCGACGTCAAGAGCGGCCAGTTCAGCCACGTGCTAGGGTCGGTGACGCCGGTCAACCCGGCGATCCTGGCTTCGGCGGCGTACCTGGGCATTGCGGTGGGGCAGGACCCAGAGCTGCCGCGCAAGCCGCTGCATGCCGTGCTGTATGCGCAGCGGGCCGGGGTGGCCGAGGTGCTGGCGTGCTCTGGCTGCGTGACGGCGGGGCACCTGGAGCAGGGGCTGCAGGCCAGCCTGGGCGAGTTCGTCAAGACCAGCGCCATCTCAGAGGT
>CAIXGW010000052.1 GCA_903919145.1 uncultured Myxococcales bacterium | reverse complement strand
GCGGGTTTGCGCCAAGGTCACGTCTTGCGCATCGCCGGACGCGGCCTGCCGGTGGGGCAGACCCGCGGCGCGCTCAGAATCCAGCTAGAAGTGGATTGGCCAGAGGAACTCACCGCCAGCCAGCTGGGCGACCTGCAGCAGCTGCTGGTACAGTGGGGCGACGCCCCCTTCGCTCAAGCCCGGGCGTTTGCGGCCGCTGTAGCGGCCTTGCCGCGGCGATCCGACCCATGACGGCTTGGGCATGAGGCCAGCGCTATGACCAGCCCCTTAGGGCCCCACGAGGCGCGGGCTCCACTGCCTCAGACCGGCCGCGCTGCGACCCGACCTGCGCCGCCCACGGTGGGCCAGCTGGGCGAGCTGCGGCTGTTGCGGCTGCTGCGCCATGCCTTTGACAGCCCGCCTGCCGATGCTGAGGCGGCAGCGCCGCCCCGGGCCTTTGACCCAGAGCTGGAAGTCGACAACGGCGACGACGCGCTGGTGTGGCTGCCACGCGGCGCTTGCGTGGCCACCGTTGATTCGGTGACCGAGGGCGTGGACTGGCTGCCTCTGCTAACGCCAGCCGAGGCGATTGGCCACCGCGCAGGCGCCGTCAACCTGTCAGACCTGGCTGCCATGGGCGCAGCGCCGGTCCACCTGCTGCTGGCCTTGGAGCTACCGCCGCAGACGCCCAGTGATGGGGTGCTGCGGGCGGCGCGCGGGCTGGCCCGGCTGGCCCAGCGCTACGGCTGCCGGGTCTCTGGCGGCGACCTGGGGTTCTCACCTGGGCCGCAGCGCTGGTCCGTCACGGCCCTGGGCGAGCTGCAGGGGCCGCCGCTGCGCCGCGACCGGGCGCGGCCTGGCGATCGGCTGTGGCTGGTAGGGCAGGTCGGCCTTGCCGCGGTGGGGCTGGCGTGGCTGCAGCGGACCGGTGCCGCGCCGCCGCCGGGTCACTGGGCAGAGCCCTTTGTGCAGGCGCACTGGCTGCCCCAGCCACAGATCGCCGCTGGGCGGGCCCTACAGGCCCTGGCGGTCCAGGGAAGGCGCCTGGCCTGCCTGGACGTCTCCGACGGCCTGGTGCTGGACGCCACCCGTCTGTGCGCAGCTTCGCGGGTCGGCGCGGTTTTGGAGCTGCCCGCCCCCGACTGGCCGCCTCAGGCCCTGGCCTGGCTGGCTGAACAGCAGCTGTCTCCCGCAGAATGCTGCGGCGCCGGCGGTGACGACTACGCCCTGCTGGTGGCCGCTGCGCCCGACCTGGACCTCGCCGCCCTGGCGCTGGGGGCAGCCTGCCGGCCCGTGGGGCAGGTGACGGTGGGTCCAAGCGGCAAGGTTTTTGCCACGGTAGGCGGCCAAGTGGTCGCCGGCGCGGGTTGGCTGCACGGCCTCGCCTGACCTCTGCGTGCACTGCGGCATTGATTGCTGACGCCTTCGCCTGCTATCGTTGTCGCCATGCGCAAGGACCCGACTCTGAATCGCCGCAGCTTTCTGACTCTGCTCGGAGCCGTTGGGCTGACCAGTGCAGCCAGTCAGCGCTGGCGGCCGTGGCTGTCCAGCGAGGCGGAGGGCTTTTGCCCAGGCGCCCCGGTGGCGCTGCAGCTGGCCGCGGATGCGCCCCAGGGCTGCAGCGTGCGCCTGCGGGCCCACCACGCCCTTGGGCAAGGCACAGGGCCCACGGTGGCGGCCCCCGCTGGAGCGACCGTTCACGCAGAGACCCCCTATCCCTTTGACGACCTGGTGGCCGGTGCCTATCGGGTGCGGGCAGAGCTGCTTGGACCCGACGGAGCTGTGCTGCAGCGCCTGGACGTCGGTGGCTACGCGGTGCGCCCCTATCGGTTCAGCGCATGAATTCTAGCCGGACCTTGGCATGGGCGCACGTGTGGCGCCGCTCTAGGCTCTCTGCCCTGGCGCTGCTGGCGGGATCGGCAGCGCTTGCGCTGGGCCTGATCCTGGCGACCCCAGCCTTGTTGGCCTTGGTGGGGATCCGCCCCGCCTTTGCCGACGGCGGCGCCAAGGTCCAAACCGTGGTCCCGCAGGTCGCCCTGCCGCAAGTCCGCATTGACAAGCTCGATGTCAGCGCCTGGCCCAAGGTGCGAATGCTGGCCACGGTGCTGGATGGCCGCGGCGCCCCCGTCGAGCTCAAGCACTTGGTCAAGCTAGACGTGCTAGACGGTACCAAGAAGGCCTCTACCGCCAGCAAGACCAATCCGGCCCTCGTCAGCTTTGAGAAGGGCGTCGCGCTGGCCAACCGCAAGGACGCCAAGCTGGCCCCGCGCGCCGAGGCTGGGGTCGGGCTGGATGTGGTGCTGGTGGTGCAGGGCTACGCCTCCACCGTCGAACCGCTGATGCAGCAGCGCATTCGCGACGCCGTGGCCGCCGCGTTCAAACCGCTGGGCAAGGGCGATCGCGTCAACCTGGTCTGGTACAACGACCGCATCTACCAGGCGACCGGCCTGCGCAACCTGGACAGCCGCCTCATTGACGTAGAGAGCAAGGAATTTCGCGCCAAATGCCTAGACGCGCGTCGCGAGGCCCGCTCAGGCGGCCCGATCACGCTGGGCCCGCCGCCAGGCAAAGAGACGCCGCCGCCAGATCCCGGCACCGACCTGTGCGGCCTGCAGGGCGACGCTGGCAAGGTGGCTTCTCTGGCCAAGAACCAGCCCTTTGCCGGTGCCTTTCCGCGGCCTTTCAACCTGGGACCGCCATTTTGGGACCTTGGGCGCTACTGCGGCACCCCAGGTGGCGCGCTGGATGGCTTTGGCACCTTCACCAAGGACGAGTACGAGCGCAACAAGCAAGAGCGCGATGACGCCAAGCTCAAAGGGCAGCCGGTCGACTTTGAGAGCTCGGCCGTCGATCGCGCGCTGGAGCTGATGCTGCGCGACGGCAAGGATGGTACCCACAAGGCGATCGTGCTGCTGAGCGATGGCCGCGACGGCTGGGTGTGGGACCTGAGCACCTGCGCCGATCACCCGCCGCCTCCCTGCAACGCCTTTGACCCAGCGGCCGCCGCCAACGTCGACCGCCTGGCCGCCATGAACGACCGCCAGCAGCTGAGCGAGCGCCACCGCCTGGCCATGGAATTGCGCCGCTGCATCGAGCGCGAGCAGGTGCTGACCAAGCGGGTGGCGCTGATGCAGACGGTCTTTCACGACAAGGCCCAGCAGTGGATCGGCATGGCCCGCGCCGCAGGGGTGCGCTTCTACGGCGTGGGCATTCGCCGCAGCGGCGTGGTCACCAGCCCCTATGACCTCGATCGCTTGCGGCTGCTGGCCGAAAAGACCGGCGGCACCTATCGCGAGGTCGGCGACAACCAGCCCGCCATTGGCGCCGTAGCCCGCACCATGACCGAGGTCACCGGTCAGCTGGCGATTGAATTTACCCACCAAGCGCCCGATGACATCGAAGAGACCTTTGCCGCGCGTCTGTCGGCCACGCTGGACGCCAAGCTGGACCATCCAGACAACCCTGGCACCCAGATGGCGTCGGACCCGCTTGTGGCGGCGCTGCCGGTCAAGCTGTCTTTGCTGGCCCAGCTCAAAGAAGTGGCGTGGAGCCTGCTGGTGCGCATCCAGCTGCTGATGGGCTATGAGATCTATGTGATTGTCGGTTGGGTGATGGCGGTCGGGGCCACCCTGCTGTCGCTGCTGCTCATCTGGGTGCTGGTGCGCAAGCTGCTGCGCGGCAAGCCGCAGAAGGCCTGACGGGGGGAGTATGGCCAACGACGCGCGCATCGCCAGCGGGATGCAGAACCTCAACATCCCGGCCAACGCCAAGAACTACATCATCATTGGCGGTGAGCCCCACACCATCGACGGCGCCAACTGCATCACCTTCAAGGACGATCCGGCGTGGGACTTTGAGCGCCACAATGGAGAGTTCGACTCGCCGCTCGTGGAAGCGCGCCGCAACCCCAAAACGGGCGATATCCTGACGACGGTCGACGAGCTGCAGGATCACCTGCGCGGCGTGCTGATTCACTCTGATATTACCGAGGATTCCGCCGGATGCTACCGGGTGTTGATGAAGCGCGGCTTGTCGACCCACTTCATGATCGACTGGAACGGCGTCATCTACCAAGGCTGTGACCCGGTCAAGCAAGCCAAGCACGGCGGCGGTACCGAAAACACCCTGCAATTCACCAATTTCCAGACGGTCGGCGTCGACGTCAACTGCATGCTGGTCAAGCTGAGCGGCGATCAGGTGCCGGGGGCCTCCAAGGGCAAGCGGCGCATCTTTGAGGCGACGATCAACGGCGAGCCCTGGCGCTCGATTGGCTATACCGACGCCCAGTACGACGCCCTGGTCAAGCTGCTGCGGGCGTTGAACCAGCGCTTTCAAAAGCTCAAGCTGCTGCCGCCGATTGGCCCCGACAAGCAGGTCATGAACGAGCAGACCGAGCTCGACCTGGACAAGTGCGGCATCTTTGGCCACTACCACCTCAACGCCCAAAAGATCGATCCTGGTCCTGGCTTTGAGTGGAACCGCCTGATAGCCGACCTGAATCGCCAGGCCAACTCCTTTCCGGCCATCCTGGAGCGCGCGGCCGACGGCAAGCCCAAGAACATCGACACCGTCTACGCCGAGTCCGAAGTCGGCAAGCTGTCAGAGGTCTACTTTCGCAACACAGAGGACCCGACGGATGGCTCTAGCGGCGGCTACTTTCCCGTAGGGTCGGCGGGGCAGTGGCACGGCGGCATCCACCTGCACCTGCCCAAGGGCTCGCCGGTGCTGGCGATGTTTCCCGGCAAAGTCGTGGTCGCCAAGACCAGCAAGCCAGGCGAAGTTGAGCCAGCCTTTGGCTCCAACAACTTTGTGCTGCTGCGCCATGAGATCCCAGTAGATGACAAGGATCCCCAGAGCCGGGTCTTTCGCTTCTGGTCGCTCTACATGCACTTGCTGCCCTGGGATGCTTCGATCGACAAGACCGAAGTGCAAGCGCTGATTGACAATCCCAAGCTCAGCGACGAGGACCGCGGCAAGATCGCCCCCGACTGGGTGCACTTGCTGCGCCTGGCCCTGGCCGGCATCAAGCCAGAAGACGAGGCCGCCGGCCTGGCCCCGCCGCCCCCGCCGCCCAAGGAAGAAAAGAAGAAGGGCAAGAAGGGCAAGGGCGGCAAAGACCAGGCTGCCAAGGCTGCCGACGCCGGCGACCAAGAGGAAGACGACGGCTCTGAGAAGAAGGAGCTTGAAGACGACTCGCCGTTTCTGGACGTAGGCAAGAACCTGGAAGCGCTGCAAAATGGCCAGGTGGCCCTGATGGAAGACCGCTACCCGGTCCCCGTCAAGGTGGGCGACACCATTGGCCGCGTCGGCGAATTCGGCGACCTCGACAACAAGACCGCGCTGGTGCACATCGAGGTGTTTGGCGACGCCAACTACAAGGAATTCGTTGACATCCTTGGCGATCACGCCCCCTACTGGTTTGAGGCCAATCCCGACCCCTCGGACGACATCCTGTGCGACGACGACGAGATCCTGCGCACCATGCTCCCCGAGGTCAGTGGCCGCCTCAAGCGCCGCCTCAAGGACTTCTTGGATGCCGGCCGGCGCATTTCTGGCGACCAGATCGTCGACTTCTTCAAGACCATGCCCGGAGACAACCCGGCGGTCGAGCGCATGCGCCGGGCCATCACCTTTCACGTCAGCGAGTGGAGCGACCAGGTCGACTGGTTCAAGTCGCTCTCCAAGGCCCAGGACTGGGACGGGCGCACCAAAGACATTACCGCGCTGCTCAAAGACAGCCGCCAGGGCTGGTCAGGCCGGCTGTTTGCCCAGCAGATCCGCCGGCAGCTGCCCTACATCTGGTTGACCAAAGACGTGGCCCAGCACATCAACTTTGGCGGCGCCAAGGGCGAGTGGGATGGCCACCTCTACCACTTCAACCCGATCAACTTCTTGGTGTGGCTGACCTTCCGCTTTGGCACCAACAAGCTCAAGACCCGCCCGACCGCCGACCGCATGAGCGAGTCCAAGCAGAAAGAGTACCGCAAGAAGCAAGAGGCCGCGGAGGCCGAGCAGCGCGAGAGGGGCGAGTTGGAGTTTGGCGAAGACACGATTCCCGGCGCCGGCGGCGATCTGCAGCCCCCCGGCGACGTGCTGCGCGACCTGTGGGAGGCGCCGCGGCTGCCGACCGAGTGGAAGCACCGCGACGACGGCACGCCGTAGCTGGATAGCGCCTGCGAAGCAGGGACCATGGCCATACCACCGTTGATTTTTCGCCGCCAGCCAGCGCCCAGGAGCCCCCTTGACCAGACGCCCCACCATCGCCTTCTATCCGGGATCCTTTGATCCCCTGACCATTGGCCACGTCAACCTGGTCGAGCGCGGCCTGCGGGTCTTTGACCGGGTGGTCGTGGCGATGGCCCACAACGTCAATAAGAAGGCTATGTTCATGCTAGATGAGCGCCGCGCCATGATCGAAGAAGTCTTCGCTGGCGAGCCGCGCGTCAAGGTGGTGACGTTTGAAGGGCTGATGATCGAAGCGGCCAAGGCCCAAGGGGCGACCACGGTCCTGCGCGGGCTGCGCGGCGTGGCTGACTTTGAGTACGAGTTTCAGCTGGCGACGATGAACAACCTGCTGTCGCCGCAGCTAGAAACGGTGTTCTTGATGACCGAGAAGTCGCACTTCTTTGTGTCTTCTAACCTGGTGCGCGAAGTGGCCAGCCTGGGCGGCGATGTCAGCCCGCTGGTGCCGGCGCCGGTGCTGCAGGCGCTGCTGGCCAAGCTGGGGCGCACCTAGAGCGTCAGCCAGTTAGAACGGCCGGCGCTTGGCGCCCTTGAGGATCTTGTCGGTGAAGTCCTGGCGGAACTCCAGGCCCTGGTACTGCACTTCGCCGCGGGCCAGCACGTAGAACACTGAAGGCTTGTAGATCCGCCCTTCAATGTTCGACACGCCCAGGTCTTCTACACCCGCCCGGTCGGCGTCATTGACGCGGATGTTGCCGTCGCCTTTGCCCTTGATCTTGCCCTGCTTGGCCTGGGCCTCGGCATCGGCGGCACCCACTGCCAGGACTGCCACGGCGGCAAGGGCCAGTGCAGCCACCTTCTGGATCCACATGTGCTTGCTCATCAGACACCTCCGAAAAAGTCCTGGTTGACTATGCACCTGGCGGTGGCGGCGGCGGCGGCTCGTCTGGCTTGCCCTCGGCTGGCGGGGCCGGGGCCGGGGCCGGCTCGGGCGGTGGCGGCGGCGGTGGGGCCGGCTCTTCCTTCTTGTCTTCTGAAGGCGGTGGAGCTGGCTTTTCTTCCGCGGGCGGAGCTGGCGCGGGAGCGGGCTCCTCCCTCTTCTCGTCCTTCTTCTCGTCCTTCTTCTCTTCTTTCTTTTCTTCAGTCTTGGCAGCCCCGGCGCCATCGGCGGGCGGCGGCGTCGGCAGCGTGCCCTCCGGCGGCGGCGCGGGCGGCGAGGTTCCGTCGGGCGGCGTGGTCGGCGGCGTGCCTTCTGGCGGCGGCGTCGGGCCTTCCGGCGGCTTCTTGGCCTCTTCCTCGGCGCGCTTCTTGGCCTCTTCTTCGGCCTTCTTGGCTTCGAGCTCGGCCTGCTTCTTGGCCTCTTCCTCGGCCTTCTTGGCGTCTTCTTCGGCCTTCTTACGCTTGTACTCTTCGGCTTCCTTGCTGTTCTTCTCAGCGTTGATGCGCTTGGTCTGCTCTTGGGTCAGAAACAGCTTGGCGTCGGCGATGTACTTGTCGATCGGGTCCTTGGCGTCGATGCCGGCTCCGCGAATCTCTTTGTAGGCGTTGAGGTACTCCAGCGACTTGGCATAGCGCGCTTCTTCGTTGGCCAGGTCGGCCATCGAATTCTCCAGGTACAGAATACCCAGGTTGAAGTGGGCCTCGGCGCGGCGCGGATCCTGCTTGAGCGCGGTTTCATAGGCGGCGCGCGCTTTGTTGGCCTTCTCAGGGTCGCGGGTCACCCGCCACGCGCTGCCCAGGTTGACGCGGGCCTCGATCCACGTGGGCTGCAGCTCCAGGGCCTTGTTGATGGCTTCGACCGCTTCGTCGCCCTTGCGCGCCACGATCCAGCACACGCCCAAGTTGTTCCAGGCCTCGGCATAGTCGGCGCGCAGCTGGGTGGCCTTGCGGAACTGGTCGCGCGCGGACTCCCACTCGCCATCGCCCATGTACAGCCGGCCGTACAGATAGTGGATGTGGGCCAGCCCGCCTTCGCGGCTGATGGCTTCTGCGCCCACCCCGCGCCAGCTGCCGCCGCCCTGCGCCAACCGCAGGTCGTACTGCTTGCGCGCCGGACCGCTGCTCTCTTCGCCCGAAATCGCGGCCTTGACCTCTTCGCCGGTGTAGACTTCGTAGGCTCGCTCCAACGCCAAGCGGGCAAGGCCGATGCGGCCCAGGCCCAGGTAGGCCTCGGCCAGGTAGCGCATCGCCTCGGGGTTGCTTTGATCCAGGCGAAGGGCTTCGACGCAGGTTTCCAGCGCGCGGTTGTACTCGGAATTGGCCACCAGCGCCCGAGCCTTAGCCCCCAGCAGCATGGCGTCGCCCGGACGCTTGGCCAGCGCGTCTTCCAGCACTTTGACGGCCAGCGGCGCCTGACCCAGCCGCACATGCAGTACGCTCAGCAGGACCGCAGCGCGCGAGTAGCTCGGGTTGAGCTCCACGGCCTTCTTGGCGGCCTCCAGCGCGTCGTCATTGGCGCCCAAGCGGTATTGGCAGAGCGCCAAGTTGAACCACGCCGTGGCGGACTTGGGATCCTGCTTGGTCGCGTTGAGCAATTTCTGCTGCGCGTCCGCCAAGTTGTTTTCAGACAGAAACTGCACGCCCTCGTCGATCAGGCCTTTGGCCGGCGAGTCCGCGTACTTGATGTCGGCGGGCCGACCGCCTGCGGCTGCCGCGGGCTTGTCTTCCGGCTTGGCATCCGCGGGCTTATCTTCCCCGGTGTCCGCTCCGGCCGTCGCCTCTGCTGCCGGCGCCGCTGCTGTCGCTTCGGCAGGCACATCCGCGGGCTTGTCGGCCGGCTTGTCTTCTGGCTTGTCTGCGGGCTTGTCTGCGGGCTTGTCGACCGGCGGCGTCTCCACCGTCTCTGGCGAGCTGCAAGCGCTGATGGAGCTGCCCAAGCTGAGCGCCAACAGCCCAGCCAACCAAGCCTGCTTGCTGGTGTACTGGCTCATCGGAGCTCCTTGTTGTCGGGCTGCGGCAGGGTGCCGGCGGGGCTGACTTCGAGGCGCTTCTCGTCACGCAGCAGTGGGTAATCCTTGGGCTTGTACTTGTTCATTTCCGAACGCAGCTCGGTGACCCAGTTGTTGACCACGCCCTTGCCCTCGGCATCTTGCAGCGCGGCTTCTAGCGACTTGATCGCCCGGTTCTCAAACTTGGCTCCCAGCTGCTCCAGGAACGCTTCGTAGGCCTCTACCTCTTCGTCGCTCATGTCGGCCGGCCGCGGCGCGGCGTAGATGGCGCGGGCAAACTGCTTGAGCAGCCGGGCGCGGTACAGCATCGCGGCGTAGGACCAGTTCTGCGATCCGTAGAGGGCCACGGCGCTCAGGTACTCTTCATAGAGGCCGTTTTGCCTGGGGTCTTCTTTGCAGGCCAGCGTCCGGCACTGGGCAGAGCCGCCGCAGTCGCCGCAGCGGACCATGCCTTCGCCGGCGTCGGTCTTGACCTTGACCTCTGGCCCCAGCAACACGTCCATCATCTTCTTGACTTGGCCTTGCAGGTCGGGCATCCGCTTGGCCGGCGGCAGCTTGGTGTTTTCTACCAGCTTGCCGGCCATGAAGGAGTCAAACCGCGGCTTCATTAGCGTAAACACCGACATCGCCGCTGCCGTGGCTTCTGGCCCGCCGTTCTTCTCATAGCCGCCCTTGGCAAAGGCGTCGATGATGCGCTGGTACATCTTGGAGGCAGAGGCCTTGTCGCCGCGCTGCTCGTAGATCTCGGCGATCATGCCGTAGGAGCGGAAGACCTTGCCGCTGCTGGCTTTCTCTGCTTGGTAGCGCAGGATGTAGGCTTCCAGCGACTCGATCTGCTTGTTGATGTTGCCCGACGCCTTGTAGATGGTCTGGATCTGCCATAGCGCGTCTTTGACCACCTGCTGCTTCTTGAGGTCTGGCGACTTCTCAAAGCGGGCAATGATCTGCTGGTTCAGGTCGATCGCCTTGTCCCAGTTGCTGTTGAAGTACGCCATCTGCGCCGCGGTCTTGAGGTAGTACTCGGCCTTGGGGCCGTTGGGGGCGTTCTGGTACAGCAGCACAAAGTCCTGGATGGTCTCGGCGATCTTGAAGAACTTGAAGTTGAGGTCGGCGCGGATCTCCAGCACCTCTTCCAGGCCCTTGGCGATCTCGTCTTTTTCCTTGGCGTCCTTGGGCTTCCACTCGCGCAGCATCTGCTCGGCCAGGGTCAGCGTCTCAATGCACTTGTCCCACTGCTCGCCGCGGTAGTACGAGCGCACAGCGGCCAGCAGCGACTGCCGCTTGGTCTCGACTTTGTCGGTGTCGTTGCGCAGCTTCTTGAACTCGTCGCCGGCCTCGTCGTACTTCTTGCGCGCCGTCTCCAGCGTCTTGCCGGCTTCGTCGGGATTGGTCATCGCCGCCGCGGCTTTGGCGCTGTTCTCGGCGTCGGTAAACGAGGCGTAGGCCTTGTCTGCCAGCTGGCCCAGCTTGAAGTCCTTGATCTGGGTCTTGAGCTTGCCGGTCTGCTCCTTGGAGAGCCAGCCCTTCTTCTCGATCTCCTCGGTGAAGAACTCCAGCTGGGCCATGTCGCGCTCGATAGCAAAGGTGGTCAGCATGTTCTTGACCGACTCGGCCGCCGCCACCGTGCCCGGGAACTTGCCCAGGATGTCGCGGAAGCGCAGACGAGACGACCAGAATTCGGCCTTGGTGCGCGGCGTCACGCCTTCCGGCCACGGGTCAAAGTGGCGGTTCTTGTAGAGCAGCTCGGCGGCCTTGAGCGCCAGCTTCCACGGGCGGCCCGGGTCGTCTTTGCTGGGATACTTCTCTGACAGCGACACGTAGCCGTCGGCCGCCAGGATCCACTCGACGGCCAGCGGGTTGATTAGCTTGCGGGTGACGCGCTTGACCTCTTTCTCGCCTTCCACGGCCTTGATGTCGTCGTCGTCTTGCTTGGCGGTCGGCCGAATCGTCGGCAGCGACATGGGATCGATCCGCTCGGGATCCGTCTTGGGGTACGAAGCCTTGGCACCCAGCACGCGCTCAGACGAGTCAATCGCCGAGTACGCCGCCGGCTCGGTAAAGTCCATCGGCGCGCCCTTGTCGTCGCGGGTCCGCGGGCCCTTCCAGTCGCGCACCATGTTGTAGTAGGCGATCGACTTCTCCATGTTGACGCAGGACTTCTTGACCGCGTCCAGCTTGTCCGCCGGGGTGGGCGCCAACTCACCTTCAAACTCAATGAGATTGCCGTCTTTGTCGCGCGGCGCTGTGCACTGCACGCCGGCCCAGTACCAGCACTCCGCCAAGGTCCAGGCGATCTTGTAGGCCTCTGGCGACTCGGGGTCCGCCTTCAGCAGGTCTTCGTAAGCAAGGCCCGCTTCGCCGTACTTGGCAAAGGACTCTTCAAAGCGGCCTTCCGCCTTGAGCTTTTGGGCTTCGGCGTGGCTCAGCAGCGCAAACTCCAAGCGGATGCGCCGGGTGGCGTCATCGACCTGGGCCGAGAGGTCCTTGTCACTGCCCCACTTGGCATACCAATCCGTGCCCTTGCCGAACATCTTCATGTAGCGCTTGCGCTCGACAATCTGCCGCTCGCGGGCGTTGTTGGCCATCTCCAGGCCGATCTTGGCGCCGACAGACCGCGGGTCCTTGGCCAGTTCAATCTGGTACGACTCGCCGGCGCGGGCCAAAATATCCAGAGACTGGATGATCTTGCGCTCCATCTCCTGGGCATCGCGCGACATCGGCCAGTTCTCTACCACGTAGCCCATGACCCGGATGGCCTGCCAGTAGTAGTCATCTTCGCGCTGGTTGAACAGCGTTTCGCCATACATCTTGAGGATGTCATAGACGTAGGGCTTGCCGTTGATCAGGCTCTTGCGCACGTCGTTGCGGGCCTGCAGGTTCTTGTTCATGTTGGCCAGGACTTCGCCCTTGAACGGTGCGGACCAGCCGGCCAGAGACGGGTCGAGCTTGGGCTCCAACACCGCGGCGGTGTACAAGATCGGCCGCGCCCGCGGATCGACAATGGCGCACTCGCCCTTGGTGGTCTCCGAGCCAAAGTCGTCGCAGCTGTCGTCATCCCAAGAGGGCTCGGCCAGCGACTTGGCCAGGTACTCAATGGCTTCTTTGCGCAGATCGAAGCCCTTCTTCTTGGGCTGCTTCTCTTTGGGCGCCTTCTCCGCCGCCGCGGCGACCTCGTCTTCAAACTCGATCAGCTGCTGGAACCACTTCACCGCCTCGCTGTAGCGATAGAGCTGAAAGTTGGACCAACCGAGCTTGTACATCGCCAGCGAGTAGTTGCCGTTGTCGCCGAGCTCCTTGGCCTTCATGGCTGCGCGCTCATAGGCCGCCGCCGCTTTCTCGTACTCGTTGTCGTCAAAGTGAATTTCGCCGACGCGCAGCCAAGCCTCAGAGACGTACTTGCTCTTGGGATAGTGGTCTTCCAGCGCAGACAGGGTCACGACCGACTTTTGCTCAAAGCGCGGATCGCTCTCGCGCATTTCGTACTCGCAAAAGCCCTGCAGGTACATGGCGGCGTCAGAGAGGCTATGGTTTGGCCAGCGCTTTTCCAGCACAAGGCCAGACAGCTTGCCGCTGAGCCCTTCCATCGGCGTGCCATCCGGCACCCAGTGCAGGTACTTGTACAGCGCGATCGACCGCGAGAAATCACGGCGCGCGTCGGTAGGCGGATCGAGCAGCTTGCCGCGGTTGTACAGGTTCATCTCGCGCGTAAAGTTGTCCGACGCGCGGTTGTAGCTGGCAATGGTGTCTTCGTAGTACAGCTCGGCCAGGCGAAACATCGCGTCTGGCGTGTAGCGGTCGTGATCGCGGTGGCGGAAGATAAAGGTCTCCAGCCGGGCGATGGCTTCGCGGCGCAGGTCAAACTGCTCTTGATCGAGTTTGTCGATCTGGCCCTGGTAGCCCGACGCCACGGTCTTTTGAAGCGCCTGCACTTCCTTGGTGATGTACTCTTTGACTTCCTTCTGATACTCCTGGGCTGCGTTCTTGAACTGCTCATAGGCAGCCTGAAACTGCTTGCGCTCGCTAGAGATTCGCACGGAGTCGGTGACTGCGTCGCCCTTGGTGGCGTTGTACTTCGGCATCAGCTTGGGCGCAGGCGCGGCCAGGGCCCGCCCAGGCACTGCGGCGCCGGCCAGGCCGACCACCGCCATCAGCAGCAGGGCCGCCGCCGGATTTGAGCGCCAGCCCCACGGGCGCGCCAGTAGCATGGCTAGGCCGCGGACCATTACTCCTCCTCCGCTGCATCGCCGGTCAGGTTGTTGAGCACGTCGCCCAAGGAGCGAATCCTCTGGGCGCGCTCGTCCTGAAGTTCTCGAATCGCGGCGCCTTTTTCTTGCTTGCGCCTCCACGCCACATCAACCAAGCCCAGGTCGGCTTCCAAGATAATCTCTGACAGGCGGTTCTGGGCCGCGCGCACCAAGGTGTAGCCCACTTGCCGGGCAAGGGCGCGCGAGTCGTCTTCATAGTTGCGCACTTGAGCTTGATACTCGGAGATGTTGCGCTGCTCTGTGGCCAGGATCTTCTTGATGCCGATCAGCCGCTCAAACGCCCGGTCCTGGATCCCGCCCAGCATGGTCCCAATGTCTTTGACCAACATTTCGAGCTGGCCGCGCGCCGACCGGTAGCGGCCAGACTCGCCGGAGCCGCGGCGCTCAAGGGCGGCGACATAGACCTCTTGCTCTGCGCGCTGCGCGGCCAACAGGGCCACGCGGATAGTATTTTCGTCGCCAGAGACCTTGTCTCCCGCGCCGATGCCCTGGGCGGCTACTTCGACGGCCTGGGTCAGATCCTCGATCTCGCGGTAGACCCGGCGCAGCTCGTCTTTTTCAGCCTGCAGACCTTCGCGGATCTTGGCCTCCTGGTCCTTGGTCAGGACTACGCCCTCGCCGCCAAACAGCCGCTCGTTGAGCATCTTCTCTACGCTGAGCAGTGCATCCTTCAGCGCCGCCAGCTGTGCGCGCAGCAGGGCGACCTCGCCGGCCAGGTTGGTCATCTCGCTGGCGACCCGGGTCTGGCGGCGGATGTAGGCCTCTACGCTGCGCGGAATCTTGGCAAAGGCGGCTTCCAGGTGCTTGCGCTGCTCAAACATCCCGTTGGCGCGGGCTTTTTCGTCCGCCGTCATGGTGGGGGTAGACAGCTCGCGCAGGGCATCGACAATGCGCTTGCCGATGAGCACGCAGGTGTTTTGCGACTCGGCCAGCCTGACCCAGCCGTCCTTGAGGTCGGGGAACATGTCCAGACGGGCGGATTCTTTCAGAGCGGCGTCCAGCGTGGCGGCCAGTTTGGCCGATTCCTTGACGTCGGCGCGCTCGGCGGCCATGTCGTCAAACAGGGCCACCACCCGCAGCATCGCTTCGTCTTTTTCGATGTACTTGGACACGCGTTCGGAAACTGGGCGGATGACGGTGTAGTCCTCGCTGCCGCGCGACAGCAACCAGGCGAAGAACTGCTCTAAGTTCTTGTCACTGGCGGCAAAGGCGCGCAACTCGCCTTCGATCGCTGAGTAGCGCTCGGCCACTTCTTTGTAGGCGCCGTCGGCCTTTTCGTACTGCTTCTCCAGCATGTTGATGCGACCGCGCAGCACCGCGGCTTGGACGGCGACGTTGTCGTCGCTGACGGTCAGCAGCAGAACGTCCAGCACCTCCAGGGCGCGCTTGGGCTTGGAGCCGGCCACGTAGGTGGCCGCCAATTCCAGCAGGGCTTCTTCAAAAACCTTGGAATTGCGGTCGATCTCTAGGTAGTACTGGGTGGCCTCGTCGTACTTCTTGCTCTCTAGCAGCAAGCGGCCGATGGCCAAGTTGACGTAATCGACCACCGTCGCATCAAATTTGCGCTTGGGGTCCTTGGCCGCAGCCTTGGCGGCATCAGAGACGCGGCGCAGCTCAGCCAGTGCTTCAGTTTTTTGGCCTCTGGCCACCTGCATGGCGCCCAAGTAGAAGCGCGCGGCCGGCCAACGCGGCTCGCCGATGCTGATTTGCTCCAAGAAGCCGCGGGCACGATCGGGCGACTCGCCCAAAAAGAACGAGCGGCCAAACTGGTACAGCAGCTCGCTGCGCCGGTCGCCGGGCGGTAGGGTGTCCAGGCGCTTGGCCAACACCTCGACCTCGTCCTTGCGGTACATCCGCACCGCGATGTCGACCAGGGCGGCCAGGGCATTCTGGTAGTGGCGACTGGAGGGAGTCTGGAGGATGCGGTCGAGGTAGCGTTTGGCGCCCGCGTAGTTGCGCATGCGGTAGAGAGAGTCGCCGAGCATGAACAGGGCGTCGCCGTAGTCGCGGGTCAGCTGGAACTCGCTGTTGCCCACCAGGTCCATCAACAACACCGCAGCCATCTGCAGGTTGCCGCGGTCATAGGCCAGCTGCGATTCCAGGTAGCGGCGATCTAGCGGATAGCGGCGTTCTTTGTCGCGCGATCGGCGCAAATCCTCTTCGACCAAGCTGACATTGGCGCGGACGTTGCCAATGTCGTTCTCGATGCTGCGCGCCTCCTCCGCGTCGCCGCGGCTGGGCAGCAGAGGGGCGCTGATCGCGGTCAGCAGCAAAGTGGCCATCGCCCGGCCAAAAGCGCCACCGGCCAACTGCGCGCGCAAGTTGCGGCGGAGGTGGCGGGGCAGGGCGAGCGAGGGCTGGGCGACGGGCGAGCGGTGATCGCCATCGGCATTGGGCGCATCCATCACTTGACTGCCCCCTCGCTTTCCTTCTCTTTCTTGTTCTGGATCAACTTGACCTCGTACTTGATGTACGGCTTGTCTTCCAGATCGGTGCCGATACCGCCGCGCTCATAGCCGACCACTGCCACTTCCGTGATGCGGCCCTTGGTGGCGTAGAACGTGTAGGACGACTTGAGCTTGAACACGTAGCCCTTGAGGTAAGAGAACAAGTCAGAGTTGCCCTGGTAGACCATCTCTACGGAAAGCGAGTGGTTACCCGGGATGACCGAGCCGTTGTAGATCTCAAACTCGCGGCGGGTGTTGAGCAGACCGTTGGCGTTGTCCTGGTAGTAGATCTTCTTGCCATCTAGGAAATAAGTGACTTCCTTGAGCAAAAAGAAGTTGCCCATCTCGTTCTTGTGGATGAGCACGGCGCGGGACTCAGCGACCACCTGCTCCAGGATCTGCTCTTTGAGGAGCAGCAAGCGCGTCTTGGTCTGAAAGATCCGCTCTTTGATGCCAACCACGCGCTCTTCGATCTGCCGCAGCTTGGCTTCGTACTGGGCGTCGCCGGCTTGGGGCACTGCGGCGGCAGGAGGGGCGTCGGCTGGCTTGGCAGCGTTGGTCGGTTTGGCGGCGTCGGCTGGCTTGGCGGCGTCGGTCGGCTTGGCGGCTTCTTGCGCCTGGACCGGAGCGCCCTGCAGCGCCATGGCGACGGCACATCCCGCAAAGGCCCAGGCCGCGCCGGCTACCCGGCGACGGTCAAAGAGGCTTGCAGTGTGCTGCTTTTCGCTTGCTCCCATGAGAGTTCCTTTTCCTTTGCCCACCTGGGGTGGCATTTCCACAGGGTGGCGACGACCAGGGTCGCTGCCTGCGGGGTTCGCCGGCCGGTCCGTTCTGTTGCGGCCCTGGCTGGCGTACTTGCAGCCGCCATCGCTGGCGAGCAGCGGTGGAAGTGCCATTCAGTCCGACCGCGACACCGATCAGCATGCCACGATCTGCTGGCTGCTGTCACGCACAGCCCAAAACAAGCACGGCTTGACCGCCGCGCCACCTCTGCTGAGCCCGCCGCCAAAGACGGTGTGACAAAGCTTGGGACGTTTGGCGGTCACCGCCGAGCGGGTCCAGGCCGAACCGTTCTGATCCAATTGCCCAAAGCCGCATTGGCCACCTGGGCTGCGCCTGGCTTTTTGGATACGCCCAGTTCCCGCACAGGGAACTGCAGGGCGCGTGCACGGTTACCGTTGGCGTAGGGCCTGCCCAATGCTGTACTGCGCCGCCGGGGGAGCATTGGGGCAAGGTGGCAGGCTCGGTGCCTCAATCCACTATCATAAGGCGGCGTCGGAAGGCGCGTCAAATCGCTGCACCAATCCTCACGAAAGGCGACGCTACCTCAGTCCACCGGCGACCACTCTTGGGCGTCCTGCGCCGCCGCCGCGACAAAATAGCCAGCCAGCGTGTCGAGCAAAGGGGCCAGACCGGCCCGGGTGATCGGTGAGATGGGCAGGACCGGCTGGCCCAGCAGTGCAGAGAGCTCCTTGGCCACCGCTGGGGCTTCAGGGCCCAACAGATCGGCTTTGGCCAAGCAGATCAAGGCGGGTCGCTGCAGCAGGGCCGGGCTGTGGGCGGCCAGCTCGCGGCGCAGGATCTCCAAAGCCTCTTTGGGCGGCGGGTCCGACTCGGCGGCGAGCAGAAAGCACAGGGCGGTGCAGCGCTCGATGTGGCGCAGAAACTGGATGCCGAGCCCAGCCCCTTGGGCGGCGCCCTCGATAAGGCCTGGGATGTCGGCCACTGTGAAGGTGCGGTCGCGGTGGCGGACCACGCCCAGGTTGGGCACCAAGGTGGTGAACGGATAGTCGGCCACTTCCGCCCGTGAAGCTGAGATCGCCCTGATAAGGCTGGATTTTCCGACGTTGGGGAAGCCGACCAGGGCCACGTCGGCCAGCAGCTTGAGCTCCAAGCGCAGGCTCAACTCCTGGCCGGGCTGGCCGGGGTTGGCCTTGTCTGGGGTCTGGCGGGTGGAGGTGGCAAAGTGGACGTTGCCCCAGCCGCCATTGCCGCCGCGGGCCAAGACGGCGCGCTGACCTTCTTCGGTCAGGTCGGCGAGCAGCTTGCCGGTGGCAGCGTCGCGGACCTGGGTGCCGGGGGGCACGGCCAACACCAGATCGGCGCCATCGCGACCGGTTTTGCGCTGGCCCTGGCCGTTGGCGCCGTCTTCCGCTTGGTAGATGCGGCCCTGATGGTAGTCGAGCAGCGAGCGCGAGCGCTGGTCGGCCACCAGCAGGATGTCGCCGCCGCGGCCGCCGTCACCGCCGTCGGGGCCGCCGCGCGGCGTGTGCTTCTCGCGGCGAAAAGAGCGGCTGCCTTGGCCGCCGGTGCCGGAGCGCACTTCTATGACGGCGTGGTCGATGAACTGCATGGGTGGGTCCTGGATAGCCGCGGGCTGCGCCGAGGGGGCGTAAGGATGCCTGTGTCCAGGGCCTGCCGGCAAGCCCGCGGCACAGGGATGGGGAGGTGCCACGTGTAAGTGGTTGATTTGTCGAGAAGTGCCAGAAAAAGTAAAGAATGCCAAGCGGATGGATCGATGGGCAGTCGTCTGATTTGCGGCTTGATCACGGCCCTGCCGGGGCTCTGGAGCCCAGGCCAAGGTGGCCTTGGCGACGGGTTGGCCAGCACAGACAAGGGGCTGAGGAGTCCAGCGCAGCGTTTTACCGGCGCCGTCTGGGCCGGCGGACTGCGAAAAATTCTTTGGCGGCTTGGCGGCAAAGAACCGCGACAGGGCGGCGGCAAGCGCCAGCAGGTGAGGCGAAATTGTCTACATGTAGGGGTCGATCGATTTTTTTGACACCAGATGTTGTGGTGGCAGGCTGGGAGCCGTGGTTGACCAGATCGGCTGGCCGGGCTACGGTGGAGGGGTGCGATGAGAGCAACTGTTCCGCGCCGCGACAACAGAGGGGCAGCCGCAAGTGGGCATGCACGTTCTGAATGCGGTCGAGGGCAGCGGCGCTCGCGCTCAACCCTAATTCAACAACACCTTGATTTGACGCAGACACGGTGCTGCGCCGATGGGGTGCCCGTTTGCCCCTCCGGCTCACCACAGGCGGAGGAAAGTATGGACGCGACGATGGACACGGTCATTCGCCACGAAATCCCTTCTGATGTCGCTGCCCCGCTCGCAGCGACGCCTGCCATGCCAGCCCAAGCCGCCCTGTTTGAAGACGCCGTCGGCCTGCAGGCGCCGACCGAGCGCATCTCGGTGACTGCCCAGAACCAGATGAGCGGCGAGCAGCTGCCGCCGACCCAGCGCCAGGACCGCGGCCGTGGCGTCAGCTTTGCGCGCCGCTTTACCCGTGCCGGCACCCACCCCTTTGACGAGGTGGCGTGGGAGCGGCGGACGGCTTCGATCACCAACACCAAGGGCGAAGTGGTGTTTGAGCAGAGGGGCGTTGAATTCCCAGCGTTCTGGTCGCAGACGGCGACGGCAGTGGTGGTGTCCAAGTACTTTCGCGGCACCCTTGGCACCCCGCAGCGCGAGACTTCGGTGCGGCAGCTGATTGGCCGGGTGGTGGGCACGCTGGTGCAGTGGGCGCGGCGCGGCTCGTACTTTGCGACCGAGAGCGATTACCAAGTGTTTGACGCCGAGCTGACCTGGCTGCTCCTGCACCAGCGCATGAGCTTCAACTCGCCGGTGTGGTTCAACCTGGGCGTAGAGACCCACCCGCAGTGCTCGGCCTGCTTCATCAACAGCGTGCAAGACACGATGGAGTCGATCCTGTCGCTGGCCAAGACCGAGGGCATGCTCTTTAAGTTTGGCTCTGGCACCGGCAGCAACCTGAGCCCCATCCGCTCGAGCCGCGAGATGCTGGCCGGCGGCGGAGAGGCCTCTGGCCCGGTGTCTTTCATGAAGGGGTTTGACGCTTTTGCCGGCGTCATCAAGTCGGGCGGCAAGACCCGCCGCGCCGCCAAGATGGTCATCCTCAACGTCGATCACCCCGATGTGCTCGAGTTCATCCGCTGCAAGGAGAAAGAGGAGAAAAAGGCCTGGGCGCTCATTGACGCGGGCTACGATGGCCGCATCGACGGCGAAGCCTACGGCTCGGTCTACTTTCAGAACTCCAACAACTCGGTGCGAATCACCGATGAGTTTATGCAGGCGGTGCAAGCCGATGGGCCCTGGCAGACCCACGCCATCGTCGACGGACGGGTGGTGGACACCCTGCGCGCCCGCGAGGTGATGCAGGCGATCAGCGACGCTACGTGGTGGTGCGGCGATCCGGGCCTGCAGTTCGACACGACGATCAATGACTGGCACACCTGCCCCAACACCGGGCGGATCAACGCGTCCAATCCGTGCTCTGAGTACATGTTCTTGGACGACTCGGCCTGCAACCTGGCATCGCTGAATCTGCTCAAGTTCATTGGAGAAGATCGCGAGCTGCAGGTCGATGACTTCCGCCACGCCGTGGACCTGACCATCACGGCGCAGGAGATCCTGGTCGACTTCGCCTCGTACCCGACGCCGGCGATCGAGCGCAACAGCCACGCCTACCGGCCCCTCGGCTTGGGCTACGCCAATCTGGGCGCGCTGCTGATGACCCGCGGGCTGGCCTACGACTCTGACGAGGGGCGCTCTTATGCCGCGGCGGTCACGGCGCTGATGCACGGCGAGGCCAACCTGCAGTCGGCGCGGATCGCCGAGCAGATCGGCGCGTTTCCGGGCTATGCACCCAACCGCGAGCCGATGCTCAAGGTAATGAACCAGCACCGCGCAGCCCTGGACCGCATCGACAACCGGCACCTGCCGGACCAGTTGCTCAAGGGCGTGCGCACCGTGTGGGACGACGCGATCGCGGCCGGCGAGCGCCACGGCTATCGCAATGCCCAGGTCACGGTCTTGGCACCCACCGGGACCATCGCCTTTATGATGGACTGCGACACTACCGGCATCGAGCCTGACATCGCGCTGGTCAAGTACAAGAAGCTGGTGGGCGGTGGCACGCTCAAGATCGTCAACAGTTCGGTGCCGGAAGCGCTGAGCCGCCTGGGCTACAGTCAGAATCAAGTGGCTGACATCACTAGCTACATTGATGCCAACGACACCATTGAAGGGGCGCCGCACCTGCGCGATCGCGACCTGTCGGTGTTCGACTGCGCCTTCAAGCCGGCCGGTGGCACGCGCTCGATTCACTACCTGGGGCACCTCAAGATGATGGCGGCGGTGCAGCCGTTTCTGTCTGGCGCCATCTCCAAGACCGTCAATCTGCCCCACGAGGCCACCGTAGAAGACATCACCGAAACCTACCTGCAGGCCTGGAAGATGGGCGTCAAGGCGGTGGCGGTGTACCGCGATGGCTGCAAGCGCATTCAGCCGCTGTCGACCAAGAAGACCAGCGAGGACTCGGCGGACGATCAGCAGCAGGCCACGCCGGCCGAGGTGGTCGAGCGGATTGTCGAGCGCGAGGTGTTCAAGCCCCTGCGCAAGAAGCTGCCGGACGAGCGCCAGGCTCTGACCCACAAGTTCTCGATTGCCGGTCATGAGGGCTACATCACCGTAGGCATGTACGAAGACGGCACGCCGGGCGAAGTGTTCATCACCATGGCCAAAGAAGGGTCGACGCTGTCGGGCCTGCTGGACGCCTTTGCCACGGCGATCTCGCTGGCGCTGCAGTACGGAGTGCCCCTGCACGTGCTGTGCGACAAGTTTACCGCCACCCGCTTTGAGCCCAGCGGCTTTACCGGCAACAAGGACATCCCGATCGCCAAGTCGATCACCGACTACATTTTCCGCTGGCTGGCGCTGAAGTTTCTGGATCAGGGCGAGGCAGAGCTGGCGGGGGACCAAACGGCCCATGCTTCCCAGGGCACGGCTTCGACCGGCGTGGCGATCAAGGTCAAGGTGATGGACCCGGCCAAGGCGCAGGCCCAAGGAGCTGGGACCGACCTGCAGCAGCCTGCCAGCGCCGAGCTGGCCCAGGGCCGCTACCAGGCCCGCTTGGACGCGCCGCTGTGCTCCAACTGCGGCCGCATGATGACGCCGGCGGGCAAGTGCTACCGCTGCGACTGTGGCGCCACCTCGGGTGGATGCTCGTAGCCTGCCGCTAGCGGCTCACCGGTTGGCGGTGGGCGGGGGCTGCTTGGACGGCTCCCCGCCGCGCGAGCCCCTGCTGCTCGCGGTCAGGCGGGCTCGATGAGGGATGGCTCGTAGTCGCTTGGCGCCGCATAGCCAAGCAGGTTGAGCACGGTGGCGGCGACGTTGGCCAGCCCGGCCTCAGGCAGGTCGCCGCGCAGCTTCCATGGCTGGGTGGCACGGCTGTCAAAGATCGTCAGCGGCACCGGCGCCAGCGTGTGCGATGTCTTGGGCTGCGGGCTGCCGTCAGCCAGGCGCACCGGGTCGCCCTTCTTGCCGCGGGTCCACATGTCGTCGGCGTTGCCGTGGTCGGCCGTGACAATCAGAATCCCCCCCAGTTGCTCAACTTTTTGCTTGAGGCGGCCCAGGGCTGTGTCTACGGCCTGCACGGCCTGGATGGTGGGGGCCAGCTTGCCGGTGTGGCCGACCATGTCGCCGTTGGCAAAGTTGCAGCGCAGAAAATCCCAGGGCGGCTGGCGATCCAGGGCGGCGATCATCGCGTCGGCAATTTCACTGGACTTCATCTGCGGGGCCTGATCAAAGGCGATGCGGTCACTGGGCACCTCGACGTACTCTTCTAGCTGCGGGGCGAGCAGGCCAGAGCGGTTGCCGTTCCAGAAGTAGGTGACATGGCCAAACTTCTGGGTTTCTGAGCAGGCAAAGGAGCGCAGGCCGCCAGCGGCCAGGTACTCGCCGAGCACCCTCTCAATGGCGGGCGGCTCGACCAGAAAGCGCGTGGGCAGGTCCAGATCGCCGTCATATTGCATCATCCCGGCAAAGCGCACCTGCGGGAGGCGGCCGCGGTCAAAGGGGCGGAATTCGTCGCCGTCTTGAAAGGCGCGGGTCAGCTCGATGGCGCGGTCGCCGCGGAAGTTCCACAGCACGAAGGCGTCGCCATCCTGGACCCTGCCGATGGGGCCCTGGTCGTCGGCGATGACAAAGCCATCCAGGGTCTGGTCCGAGCCACCCAGGGGGCGCTGACGCAGCGCTGAGAGCGCCGCTGCCACGCTGGCGAAAGCCTCGCCCTGGCCGTGGACGTGAAGGGCCCAGCCGCGCTCTACCATGGCCCAGTCGGCCTCATAGCGGTCCATGGTGATGGCCATGCGCCCGCCACCGGAGGCGATGCGCGCGTCGCAGCCTAGGGCGGCCACGCTGTCCAAAACAGCTTTAATTGTGTGCACATAGCGATCAAAGGAGGGATCGTCGACGTCGCGGCCGTCCGCCAGGGTGTGCAAGCGGATGCGGCGGACGCCGGCCTGGGCAGCGCCGCGCACCAGCGCCTCGACGTGGGCGATGTGGGCGTGAACATTGCCGTCGGACAGCAGCCCGCACAGGTGCAGCGTGCCCGCGCCCTGCGCCAGCGGCTCGACCAGCCACTGCCAAGTCTCGCCGCGCAGCAGCGCGCCGCTGGCCAAGGATTGGTTGACCAGGGCGGCACCCTGCTCAAAGATCCGCCCGGCGCCCAGGGCATTGTGGCCGACTTCGCTGTTGCCCATGTCGGCCTCGCTGGGCAGGCCAACCGCGGTGCCGTGGGCGCGCAAGGTCCGGGTCGGCTGGTGGTTCCACAGCTGGTCCAGGGTCGGCTTGTGGGCCAAATGGACTGCGTCGCCGCCGTCCCGCGGTCCCCAGCCGATGCCGTCCAGCACGGCAAGGACCACGGGTCCAGTGGGCTTGGGGAAGTCAGCGTGGCGCGAGAGGGAGAGGGGGCTCATGGTGCTCCTAGAGGCGCCCGGCGCACCGCTACAACCGATAGCCCAGGCCGAATTCAGTGGCCAGCGGCAGGTTCAAGCGGTCGGTGCTGTCGAGCGGCAGAAAGTAGTTGGACAGAGAGACCCGCAGCGACAGCATGAAGTCGCGGCCCAGGTGCACCTGGGTGCCGACGGCCGCATTGACGCCCACCAGAACCTGCTGGTCCAGGTCGAGCACGCTGGCGGGGTCGCAGAGCCGGTGGCCGGTGCCAAACAGCTTGCAGTCGGGGTCGATGGAGGCGGCAAACGAGCCGAGCAGGTGAGCGTCGAGGCCGAGCTGGGCAAAGACCCGCACCGGCCCCGACTGGACCGTGGCCCCAACGCCGGCGACGGCGCGCGCCGAGTTGAAAGACCGCAGCAGGTCGCGGTACTGATCCGACAGGCTGGTGTGCAAGGCCAGCCGGCCAAACCACTCTAAGTTGGGGCGAAATTCGTGGGCGAGGCCGGTAGAAAACCCCAGCGACTGAAAGGCTCTGCGGGTGGGTTGCCTCAGAAACGGCGCATAGGCGGCAGACGTATCCAGGCGCCAGCGGTCGCGGCTGCGCACCACCGGCCGCTCCTCTTCAATGGGGGCACAGCTCAGCCAGCGCGACAGGAACGGCTCCAGCTTCTCCAGCGCCTGGCTGAGGGGCACCTGCAATTCCGCTTCGAGCAGGCGCCGATCGGCCGAGTACACCGCCACGCTCAGCTCTACGCCGCTGTTGCCGTGGCGCAGCGACCCCAGGATCAGCCAGCGCACATCCAAGCGCCTTGCCACCTGGTACATGCGCTGGTGGTCGCCGTAGGGGCGCAGCGTATCGGCGGTGGTCAGGTGATCGGTCAGCGCTGCGGCCAGGGCGGCGGCCACAGAGGGCGGAAAAAAATTGGGGCGAAAGTGCCGGTCGGGCTGCAAGGCAAAACCATCCTTGAGCGCGATGTGGCCCTGGGCCGCCTGCCCGGAGTCCACCAGGGCCACGCCGAGCATGAACTGGGCGTCGGCATAGGGGCGCGGGTCGACCAAGTCCTGCAGGCCCTCTCTGTACAGCGCAGTGGCTTGTCTCAGCTTGTCTACCGCCCTGGCGGCCGCCAGCGACAGGTACAGCTCAAGGCCAATCCGGTACAGCTGCTGGGCTGCCTGCGCCTGAGCTGTGGCAGAGTGGTCATCGGCCAGAGTCTGTCGCACGTCGCCAGCCGCCATCACCCGCATCATCGGCGTTCTGCTCAGCAGGCGCAGCAATTCCGCTTCAATGGCTTCCGCATCGGTGCTGGCCGGGGCCGGCTTTTCGGGGGCGAACAGGTCCGTGACCTTCACAAGGTTGTTCTTGAAAGGCAGGATGGCCACGCCGCGCAGGGGCGGCCCGGCGTCGGGCCCAGCGGCGCCCAGGGGTTGGGCCGCCAGCGCCGGGGTCGGCTGGGCCATCGCCAGCACCAGCAACGCCCACAAGCCGGCCCAAAGGCGGCGGATGCGGGTGGGCGGGCAGCCGATCACTGGCCGCTCGCAGGGTTGCCGGCAGTGGGACCGACCGGACAAAGCAGGTCGGCATCGCTGACCTCACTGGCCGAGGCCTGTGGCAGCAGCGTCACCACCACCGCCTTGGCGTGATGGGCAGAGGTCGGCTCATCGACCACGAGCTTGAGCTGCAGGACGCCCAGGTCGTCGCGCGACAGCGTAGCGCGCGTCCGTACCTCGACTTTGGTGGCCGCCCCGGGCAGGCAGCCGCGCAGGGCAAATGCCGCCACGCCGCCGGCAGAGCGCCCGCCGTAGAGCAGAGAGCAGGCGCATTCTGAGTCCGGGGGATTGGCGTCGCGGGCCCGCACGAAGCTGCCCTGCTTGTAAAACCTCAGCAAGCCCGCCAAATCTGGGCCATATTCTCCAAGGACCAGCTCCAGGGCCAGGGGTTCGCCGTTGGGGCCGTAGAGCAGATCGTTGGCGGGGCCCTGGGTTGGGGCAATGCCGTGCCAAATGCCGCCGAAGTCAGTGTCGGCAGCGCAGCCGCTGCAAAGGCACAGCAGCCAGAGCGCCAAGGCTGCCGCAGCGGTCGACAGCACTCCAGGGCTGCGGCGGCGCGGTGATCGCCAGGGCCTTGCCGTGGGATCGCTCATGGCGGTGGTCTAGGCCCGATCGCTGGGCGTCGGCAGGCCCAGCGCCGGGGCGAAGCGGCCGCTGCGGTAGTCAGCCAGGATCTGCGCGTGGTCAAAGCACAGCGGCGGCAGGTCTTCCCAGGCGAAGATCTCCGCCCGGCTGGCGTCGTCTCCGGCCAGCAGATCGCCCTGCGCCTGGGCGGCATACACCACGGAAACGGTGGGTTTGCGCGGGTCGCGGCTTGGCTCGGAATAGGTGTGCATCTGGTAGAGCAGGCGGCCGACCAGCCCCGTCTCTTCTAGCAGTTCGCGCAAGGCGGCGGTCTCGCAGGATTCACCGGCATCGACGTGGCCCCCAGGCAGGGCCCAGCCGTGGGGCGGCCAGCGCCGCTCGACCAGCACAACGCCGCTGCGGCCATCGGCCAAGGGGCGCTCGACCACGCAGTCCACGGTCAAGATCGGTCCGGGCTTGTCGGTGTAGGTCACAGCTACTCCAGCGGGGCGCAGACGACCTGGAAGTTGTCGATGTAGATGCCGGCGCCGCCGCGGATGCCAACCGACACCATGTTGGCCGGGCAGATCGCCTCAAAGGGCGTGCCGCCTACACCGCCGACCGAGGTCAGGTTGATGTGATTGCGCCCGACCTTGACCTTGAGCTTGCGCTTTTGCAGCTCGTCCAGAGCGTCTTGCAGCAGCTTGGCGGTGAAATTGCCAAGGCGATCAGCGTTCTGAGCCCGCTCGGCCTCAAAGGCAAAACCGGCCTTTTCGGCAAAGGACACAATGCGCTTGCCGTCGCCGCCGCCCATCGCCACTTCTTCGCCCAGCGCCGCTCCGCCGCCGGCCAAGGCTTCTTCTAGAACCAGGCCCACGCCGGGGATGCTCACCGCAAGCACGGCGCTCTTGGGGTCCAGATCCTTGGGCAGGTTGCTGACGCGCCCCAGGTGGATGGCGTAGTGGCCGTTGTCGACCGCGGTCCAGTGCTTCTCTTTCCAAAATGCCTTTTTGGAGGACGGTTTGCGCAGCTCAAACTGCAACTGGAAGATGCCGGAGACGGGCTTGTTGTCGTCATCCTTGAGGGTGCTCTGGTAGCTGATGACGGTGCGCTTGTCGGCCTTCTTGGCCGGCTCTCCGGCGCTGGCAGAGGCACTGGTCAGCAAGACGCCAAGGGCCGCGACCGCGCGCAGCCATGGGTGAGCTGCCGGTCTGCCATAGATAAAGCCCTTGATATTCATAATGATCGTTGCTCCTGCTGCATCTGATAGCGGCCGCTGCAGGGCCGCATCCGGGGCGAATTGTTACAGCTGATCGCGGCGCACTGCAAACAAGCCGGCTTTTTGCCTTGGCCGCGCCTGCTCTAGAGGCCCGAATTCGGCTGTAGACCGCCGTCTAGCCACAGCCACAGGCTCTGGCCGGTGCGGGTCACTGAAGTTGCCACTGTGCCCGGCGGCAACGCGGACTCCAGCGGCAACACGGTGGCGGGCTCTGAGATTCCCTTGACGGCAAAGTGCACCAGCTGCGCCAGCCGCTCGCTACCGCCGGCTGCCACGGCATCGCCGAGCATGGGGCTTGAGACGACGGCGCTGTCCATGGCGGATTGGACGTTGACCAGCTGCACCTTGCCACCGCTGCCGATGGTGGGCCGCAGCACTCCGCGCAGCCGGCCGCGCAGGGTGAGCACCACGGCTTCTGCCCCGCCGACCGGGGCGATGATCTCCAGGCTGGCGTCAGTGATGGTCCAATGCAGTGCCGGGGCGTCCTGCCAGTCCATGACCGCCACCTCTGGCGAGGCGTGGGGCCACAGGCGCACCGCGCTTGGCGCGCTGTCGAGCCAATCAGCCAAGTCGGGGGCGATTTCCTGTAGCCACTGCAAGGGCAGCTGGGTCGAGCCGTTCAGGGGCGTCTGCCGGCACCAGCCGCCCGCGCGCGCCCAGGCCCAGGCCAAGTGGGCCACCAGCGCCCCGTCCAGGTTGATGCCGCGGCGGAGCAGTCCTTCTCCCACCGGGACCTGGGTTGGCTGCAGCTTGGCCTGGGCCAGCAGCTGCGGCGGAGCGGCGTCGGCGGCGCAGGGGTGGCGGTCTACGTCGATGGCCACGTCCAGCTGGGCCACCGCCAGCCCGGCGCTATCTTGAATCGCTCCGGCGCCTTGACTGTCGGCATAGGCGCTGTCGATCCTCACGCTGAGGTTAGAGGACCCCGGCTGGCCAATCGACGTCTGGCCCGCCACCGCCAGCTGCCCAGGATAGGCGGTGCGCAGGGCGTGCAGGGCCGCGGCGGCCAGACGCGGCAGCAGGGCATCGGCCAGGACCTGGCGGATCTCCTGGTCGGCCTCTTCGCCGGCGGCCTGGCCCAGGGGCGCTAGGCATTCCTCGCCCACCGAAAATCCGGCTTCTTTCCAAAGTAGTTGCGGCGCATCGACCAGTTCTGCCTGGACCTGCCCCGGGCTGCCGGGGCCCAGGCGCACGCTGACGACGCCCTTGCCGCCTTGGCCAAGCCACTTGAGCGCGCACGACGCTGCGCCGGACTTGCCAATCGACAAAGGCAGCTGCAGCTTTGCGATGTTGGCCTCGACCCGCAGAGTTCCCTGTGCTTTCCAGGCCACCTGCACCGCCGCCACCTCCAGGGCGCCGGCGATGGCCGAGCGCTGGTGGCCGGTGGCGCCAATCGGTGCGGGAGCCGCGGCAAACTCCACCTGCTTGCCGGTCAGAACTCGAATCGTCTCGCCAACCTTGGGCAGATCCTGGCCGGCTACTGCCAGGCGCAGGCCAGAGCTGACGCGGTGGGAGGGCGGCAGCGGCGCGTCCAGCGGCGACCAGGGGCTTGTGCAGCCCGCGAGGGCGACCAGCACTGCCAAGGCTGGGGTGAGCCATGCCGCAAGCGGCCCAGTGCTCATTTCCATGCCTCCGCCGGCACGGCCCACTGCACCACCCGCGAGCCGGACGGACCGCGGCTGGCGTCTGCGGCCACCCAGCTGAGCCAGATCGCCGAGCCGCCGCTGATGGCGGGCCACAGCTGCTTGCCCTTGCCTACCATCGACGCAGGCGGACTGATGCGCGCAAAGCCGCCGGCCGGTTTCTGTAGCCCCAGCTCGATGTTCCAGCGCGAGCCGTTGGACCAGGCCACTGCGGCCTTGCCATCCGAGCGCACGGCCAAGCTCAAGTTGGAGCCGATCCAGTCGCGCTGCTCGGTGCCCGCTGGGCCCACCACGTTGCCGCTGGCAACCAGCTCATGGCTGACCACACCTTTGGCGGCGCGGGCCAGCATCACGGCGCTGCGGCTGGCATTGCGGTAGGCCAGCACCAGCTCGCCATCGGGCCCGACGGCCAAGGCCAGCGGGTGGCCCATGTCGCCGGTGTCGGCCCCGGAGGTGGGGTCCGTGCCAGCCAGGCGGGCGGTGGACCAGCCGTCGCCGCTGTCTACACTCAGCAGGACATCGCCGTGGGTTCCGTCATAGGTGGCAATGGTCAAGCCCGCGCTGGGGGTCGCCAGAGCCAGCGAGCGGCCCATGTCATTGGTGGGGGCGGCTCCCTTGCGCGGCGGCGGTGGCGGCGGCAGGGCTTGGATGGCCCAATTGCCGCTGGCCTGGCGTCGTCCGACCCGCACGGCGGCCGCATCGCCGGCCCGCCAGGCGATGACCGGCTGGCCCTGCCACCAGCCCATGGCGACGGGGCGGGCGACGGTGCCGGCCTTGGCCTCGCTGATCTGGTCGACCTGCCAGGTGCCGCCGTGGCCAAGGGCGTGCCAGAGGGTGTGATCGGCGTCGCGGACCCAGGCAATGTGCAGGTCGCCGTCCTCTGATCGGACGGCAGCGCTGGCTTGGCCTGCGGGCTGCTGGCTGGAGTTGGCGGCTGGTCCGGCCAGGAAATTGACCGCGTCGCCGTCGATCACCGCCAGACTCTGGCGATCCTTGGCAAAGCCAACTACGACCGGTGGGCCCGTGGGCTTGCCGACCGCGGCGATGGCGCCAAACAGCGAAGTCTGCAGGGCCGGGCCATTGCTCTCGACCTCGCACAGGCCCGTGGCCGCCACGCAGCGGTAGCCAACCGGGCAGGCACCGTCGGCGCACTCGACGTCGCCCTTGGCGCACCCAAGCCAAGTTGCCATCCAAAGCAGCAAGACCCAGTAGACCGGCGGCCTGGCTCCTAGAATTCCAAGCCGATCGCCCTGCGGCCGGCCCGCCGCTGTGGAGGCGCAGCAGAGCGCTTGGCGACCCACCAAGCGTGGCCGTGACAACCAACAAAGGATTCTTGGTGGCGCTTTCAGCGGTGGCAAACTGGCGACCCTCATGTGTGGAGCATCCCCAATCCCAAGCGAGGATGCAAATTCGCCAGGCGCCGCTTGCCGGCGTCAGTGGGCTTCGGCCCAGCTGTGGCCCCAGTGAACTTCAACCTGCAGCGGAACCTTGAGCTCGGCTCCATCTGCCGTGCGACCGGCCTTTTCCATGGCCGCGCGAACGGCAGCGGCGACGGCTGGGGCATCTGCCAGTGCACATTCCAGAACCAGTTCATCGTGAACCTGCAGCAGCAGATCGGCGCAGAGCCCGGCGTTCGCCAGCTCGCCTTGCACCAGCAACATGGCGCGCTTGATCAAGTCGGCGGCGGTGCCCTGGACCGGCGTGTTGATGGCCACGCGCTCGGCCGCGGCCCGGTCGGCTTGGTTGGCGCTGTTGACCCCAGGCACCGGTCGGCGGCGGCCAAACAGGGTTCGCACTTCGCCGCTGCTGCGGGCGTCGGCCAGCACCGACTCCATCCACAGGTGCACAGCCGGGAAGCGCTCAAAGTACTTATCGATAAAGCCCTTGGCTTCTTTGAGAGAGACGCCGATTTCGCGCGACAGCCGCTGCGGCCCCATCCCGTAGAGGATGCCAAAGTTGATGGTCTTGGCGGCAGAGCGCTCGGCCGGGCTGACGAGGTCGGGCAGGAGGTTGAACATCCGCGCCGCAGTCTCGCGGTGGATGTCGGCGCCTTTGGCAAAGGCCTCTTGCAGCCCGGGGTCGTTGGCGAGGTGGGCCATCACCCGCAGCTCGATCTGGCTGTAGTCGGCGCTGACCAGCACCCGGCCGGGGCTGGCCACAAAAGCGCTGCGAATCCGCCGCCCTTCTGTGCTGCGGATCGGGATATTTTGCAGGTTGGGGTCGATCGAGCTGAGGCGCCCGGTCGCCGCCACGGCTTGGTGAAACCAGGTGTGGATGCGGCCGGTCTGCGCCAGCACCATCTGCGGCAGCATTTCCGTATAGGTCGAGCGCAGCTTGGTCAGCTGGCGCCAGCGCAGCACCTTGGCGGCCACCGGGTGCTTATCTTGCAGCCCCTCGAGCACGGATTGGTCCGTCGACCAGCCGCTCTGGGTCTTCTTCTTGGCAGGCAGGTGGAGGCTCTCAAACAGCACCCGCCCGAGCTGCGCCGGCGAGCCGATGTTGAAGGTTTCGCCAGACAACTGCCAGATTTCCTGCTGAAGGCCCTCAATTTCCCCGGCGAGCCAGGCCGACTGGCGGGCCAGCTCGTCGACATCCAGGCCAATGCCGCGGTACTCCATGTCGGCCAGGACCTGGCTCAGCGGCAGCTCCAGGTCGCGGTAGAGGGGGTCGACCTGCACTTGAGCCAGCTTGGGCTCCAATGCTTGGCAAGCCTTGAGGATCCAGCAGGGCCGCTGCCCCAGGACCGCCGCCGCCGCTGCCGCCGTCACCCCATCCCAACCCAGCTGGGCTTTGCCTTTGCCCAGCGCTGCATCGTCCGCTGGCATTGGGCTGGCCAGCACCGCTTGGACGATGGCCTTGAGATCGTGGTTGTGGGCTTCCGGCTCGTACAAGTAGCTGGCCAGCATGGCATCGCCGCGCAGCCCCGCCACCGGCAGCCCGGCTGCGCGCAGCACCAGCAGCTCATACTTGATGCCGCTGCCCAATTTGCCGATCGCCGGATCCGCCAGCAGTGGCCCCAGGTGCTGCTGCACCAGCGCCAGCGGCAGGTTGGCCGGGCTGTCGAGCTCCATGGCGTGATCGATCGGCAGGTACCAGGCGCGCTCTGGCGTGGTCGCCAGCGCCAGACCCACCAGCCGCCCATAGCGCGGGCGGGTGCGCTCGGGGTCGGCCAGGTCGGTAACGGCCCACAGCGCCAGCTGCCCAGCTGCGGCCATCGCCTCGGCCAAGGGGGGCAAGTCCGCGGCGGTCGCGATGTCGACCTGGACCGACACTTCGGCGGCGGGGGCGGCATCCAGGTAGTCCGCGGTCAGGCGCCGAAAACCCAGCTCGCCAAACGACTGAGCCAGCAGCACCCGCTGAGCCGGCTGCGGCTGCAGGTCGTCCAGGCTCCACTGCAGATTGACTTCGTGCTCCAGCTTGACCAGACGCTTGGCCAGCTCGGCCGTTTCCTTGCCCATCCGCAGCAATTCTTGGGCGCGAGGCGGTTGCACTTGGTCCAGGTTGGCCCAGATGTTGTCCAGCGTGCCCCACTGCTGCAGCAGCTTGGCGGCGCCCTTCTCGCCAATGCCGCGCACGCCCGCGATGTTGTCGACCGAATCGCCCATGATCGACAGCAGATCGCCGACCTGCTTGGGGCTGACTCCCCACTTCTCTGCCACGCCCGCTTCGTTGTAGATCTGGCCCTTGCCGTCGTCGAGCTGGCGGATCGGCGGCCGGCCGTTGCCCGCGTCGTCGACCAGCTGCATCAAGTCCTTGTCTCCCGACACGATCAGCACCTGAAAGCCCGCTGCCTGGCCGCGGTGGGCCAAGGTGGCGATCAAGTCGTCCGCTTCTTGCCCTGCCAGGTTGAGCACTGGCAGCCCGAGCTCCTGGGCGATCCGCTGGCAGATTGGCCACTGCACCTGCAATTCTTCAGGCATATCAGGGCGGTTGGCCTTGTAGGCTTGGCTCAGGTCGTGGCGCCACGTGGGCCCGCTGGTATCAAAGCACACCGCGATGCGCTGGGGCGAGTACTCACGCAGCAATTTCAGCAGCATCGACGAGAAGCCAAACACTGCGCCGGTAGGCAGACCCGCAGGGCTGGTGAGGTGGCGGATCGCAAAGAACGACCGGAAGACCGCGTGCGAGCCGTCGATCAGCAGCAACAGCGGCGCGCTAGAAACTTGGGCCATGGCCCCCCCTCGAAGGCGCAGCCAAGAAGTGCGCGAAATTTATGAAATACACTGGGACGCTACGGGCAGAACTGCTTCTTGTCGGCGCAGCAGTCGCCGTACTGCTCGCAGACGGTGTCGCAGTAGCAGCTCTTGCCCTTCTCGTCTTCGCTGGACTTGCCGCACTTGTTCTTGCAGCCAATGGAGCAGTCCTCCGGGCAGGTCTGTAGCGATTCCGTTGGCTTGGAGCACTTGCCGTCGCCGCACTTGATGCAGTCCTGGGCGCAAGAGGTCTCTGACTCCTTGGGCGAGCACACGCCATCGCCGCAGACCGGGCAATCAGCGGGGCATGCAGAGGAATTCTCGGTCGCAGAGCACTTGCCGTCGCCGCACTTGACGCAGTCGGCCACACAGGTGGTGTCATTCTCGGTGGACTGGCAGGTGCCATCACCGCAGATGCACGGACCGCAGTCCTTGCCGCAGGAGGTGCAGGTCTCGGTGCCGCTGCAGATGCCGTCGCCGCAGGTATCTTTGGGGCAGGCCAGCTGGCCGAGCTTCATGCAGGCAGAGACGCAAATGCCGTCCCACGCGGTGCTGCAGCAGTAGGAATCCTGCTTGCAGACCTCGGCTTCGCAGGCGCAGCCAGGGCATCCGGGGGTGTTCTTGGAGGTCATAGCGGAGCAGTCCGTGCTGCATACGCCGCAGTCCTTGGGGCAGGTGCCGCAGTGCTCGGTGGTATCGCACTTGCCGTTGCCGCAGACCGGCAGGGCGGTGGCCGGGCACACGCCGCAGTCGAGGGGGCAGCCGCTGCAGGTTTCGGTGGTTGCGCACTTGCCGTCGCCGCAGCCCACAGCGTCGCCGCAGTCTTGCGGGCAGGTCTTGGCGTCTTCGGTGTCGCCGCAGTCGTTGTCGCCACAGGCATCGGGCTTGGTGCACATGGGGCCGCCCACCTCGGTGCACTCTTGCACGCAGGCGCTATCCCAAGCTGTCTGGCAGCAGTAGCTGTCCATCTTGCACACCGCGGCTTCGCAGGCGCAGTCCTTGCAGCCCGGCGTAGTCTTGGCCGTGCATTCGGGACCGGTGGCGATCTTGCACTCGCCGCAGTCGGCAACGCAGGAGGCGCAATTCTCCGTCTTGGGATCGCAGGTGCCGTTGCCGCATTCGGGGCAGGCGCCGCAGTCTTTGGGGCAGCCGTTGCAGGTCTCGCCGGGGCTGCAGGTGCCGTCGCCACAGCTGGGGGGCTTGCCGCAGGTCACCGTCAGGGTCAAGGAGCCGCCCAGGCCGGACTTGGTGTCCACCACCAGGGTGTGGATTTGGCCAGCCTTTAGGCCAAGGCTGAGCAGCTGCGCAGCTTTGGCGCAGGTCGTGGCGTTGCAGAGCCCGCCTTCAGAATTGGCGATCAGGGCCAAGGTGGCCGCGTCGGTCGCAGCGCCAGCCAGGGCCACCGCAGCGACCCCCGTGGCCTCGGCCGCCAGCGCGTAGACCTGCTCGCCGCCGTCCAGCTTGGCAGCAGTGCAGCTCCAGACATTCATGGCCGATGCGCCAAACTTGCTGGGCTCCAGGGTGAGGGTGTCGCCGCACTTGAGCGGCTTGGGCGAGCACGCTTTGGGGGCGCAGGGGTTGTCCGTCACGGCGCAAGCGCCCATCTGGCAGGTGCCGCTGCCGCCGCAGATGCCAGCTACTTTGCAGGCGGCGCCATCGGGGGCAATTTTGATAAAGCACTTGCCGGTCGCGGTGTCGCAGCCGTGGCTCTGGCAGTCGCCAAAGCCTTTGGGGCAGTCGGCGCTGCTGGCGCACTTGCTCGGCTGGATGTCGGCGGCGGTGGTGTCCTTGGCCGAGGTATCGGCGCTGGTGCCGTCCTTGGCGCCGCCGTCCGGGACCGACGCATCTTGCGGGCCGGTGTCTTGCGGGCCGGTGTCTTGGGCGCTGGTGTCTTGCAGGGCTGTGTCAGCGTTGCCACCGGTCGCGTCGGTGCTGGCGGTGCTATCGCCGCTCAAGGTGTCGGCGCCGGCGGCGTCGGTGGCACCGGCATCCGCGCCGGCCGTGTCGGCGCTGGCGTTGCCATCTGTGGCGGCATCGCTACCGGTGGTCGTGTCGACGGCAGGAGTGGTGGTCGCTGGCGTCGGCGAGGCTTCGCAGCCGCCCAGCGCGAGTGGTGCAGCCACGGTCAAGGCCAGCCACAGGGCCGGCGCGCGTGCGACCGAGGATCCAAGAGCAGACAGGGAGAAGGGCAAACAGCGCATGGGACTCCAATAGTAGCAAGAGCGCTCTGAGCGCACCGACCGGCAACTCTACCAGTATCCGCGGCAAAATCACAACCACATCTTCAGGGCCCCGGCCCAGGCGTGGCGCAAAAATACAGAGGCGCGGCAAGTGCTTAGGGCGACGGGAGCACCACGACGGCAGGGCTGGTCAGGGCGGCAAGCGCAGCGCTGTCGAGGTGGGCCAGGCGGATGACCGGCCCAAGCCACGCCGCCAAGAAGGCTGCGACGGGTTGCAGGGCCAGATCGACGCGAGGGTCGGCGCAGTGCATGGGCACGACCGCTCGGGCGCCGCAGCGTTGGGCCAGGCCCGCCGCCGCCGGGCCGTCCAGAGTCCAGGTGCCGCCGGCGGCGATCAACAGCACGTCCGTGCCCTGTAGCCATTGCTCATCGCTGGCATCGGCGTGGCCCAGATCGCCGCTGTGGACGATCCTCAGCCCCTCTGCCCGCAGCGAGATCATGCGCACCAAGCCCATCTGCCGACCTTGGGCCGCGTCGTGAAAGACCGCGCGGGCCTCGATCTCCAGGCCAGGCAGCTGCAGCGGAGCGTCGAGCCAGCGCTGGGTGCCGAGCTCGGGCGTCCAGGCGGCGTGATCTTCGTGGGCGTGGGTGCGCAGCAGGGCGTCAAACGGGCCGACGATCGCCGGCAGCTGGAATCGGCCGCCCAGCGCTCCGGGTTTGTGGGGGTCAAGGCACAGCCGCAGCCCAGCCAGGTGCAGATCGAAGGCAGCGTGGCCAAGAAAGCGCAGCTGCATCAGGCGGGTTCAAAGCGCATGGCCCCGATGTAGGGCAAATTGCGGTAGCGCTCGTCGTAGTCCAGGCCGTAGCCGACCACAAACACGTCTTCGATGGTAAAGCCGATGTAGTCCAGCTGGACGTCGACCCGCTTACGCGCCGGCTTGTGCAGCAGTGTGCACACCCGCAGGGTCCGCGGCCGCCGCGCCCCCAGGATGGTCAGCAGGTAAGACATGGTCAGGCCAGTATCGACGATGTCTTCGACGATGAGGACGTCGCGGTCGGCAATGTCCAGGGTCAGGTCGTGGGTCAGCCGCACCGCGCCAGAGCTTTCGGTGGTGCCACCGTAGGACGACACCCCTAAGAACACGCAGTTGCACGGCAGATCGAGCCGGCGGACCAAGTCGGCAAAGAACAGAAACGAGCCCTTGAGCACGCAGACCACCACCAGCGGCTTCTCAAAGGGGCCGGCGGCGGTGATTTCTCTGGCCAAATCAGCTATTCTATTGGCAATTTCTGGGGCAGACAGATAGGAGTCGACGATTTCGATCGACCCCTGCTGCGGTTGGCTGGGTTCAGACATGAGGGGCTCCGTGGCGAGGGGGGGCGGCTCTCAGAGGGGCTCAGGAGTGCGGACCTTGGCTTGCCGCAGCGTGAAAAATCAGGTGCTTAGCCAGCGCAGTGCCTGGGCGCAAGCGCAGCCCAGACGGGAACACCCTCTCAAGACAGGGCGTTGTTCATGATCTCGCCCATGCCGCCAGCCCCCGGCACGATGTACTGGTGGTCCGTCAGGCCCTTCTCCAGGTCCCAGTGCTCGCCGGGCAGCGCCTGCAGCACCGAGTCGGGGGACAGGCCGCGGTCAAGGCGGTAGGCATAGATCGACACGATCCCAGGGAATTCTGTGGTCAGCCTCTTGATGAACTCTGGGGTGACAATGAGGTTGAGGGCGTAGATGTGCGCAGGCGGGCCGTCAAGTTCCTCTAAGTAGAAGCGGATGGCCTCGGCCAGCGAGCCGCCGGTAGCGCCCATCGGGTCGGGAAAGACCAGGATGCGGTCCTTGACCGGCCCGGCGATCTTGCGGCCGTGGATGCCGGCGCCGGTGACCTGCATCTGGTCGTTGGTCGTGCGGTTCATCAGGATGTGGTCCTGGCGAACCCGTGTGGGATCAAGGACTTCGCAGAAAGCCTCAAAGCACACCATCGACGGCAGGATCCCGGCGCGGGCGATGTCGACGGTGGTCACTTCAGTTTCTGGATCGAGGATCTGGCCCTCGTAGTAGCCGCGCTCGGTGTAGGTGCGCATGCGCGTCTCGGTCCGCACCACCCGCCGGGGGAACTGGCGGTTCATGGTCTCGCGCACCAGGCCGCGGTACAGCAGCGCGACCAAGCGGTTGACCTCGGGTTGTACGCAGGCCGGGTGGCTGAGGCGAGCCAGCCAGGTCAGCGCCAAGGGGTCGTGGATCAGGTGGACGTGGTCGCCGTAGCGGTGCTGCAACTCGCCGTCGCGGCTGGCAAAGCCCAAGTATGCGGTCTCGGCCATTGGGGTCCCCCTTGGATGCTCAGAGAGCAGTTCAGTCAAGAACCTGCGGCGCGGTCGGGCGGCGGTTCTGCTGGCGCTGGGCTCGAAGCCGGCAAATTCCGATGCGCCGAGCGGCCAAGAGGGTGGCCCCGCCAGCGCCTTGGGGTCAAGGGCGCAGGCTGCCCGCGGTGCAACAACTGTGCGACATTGCGGCAGAGGTCCGGGGGGCTAGGTCGCCCTTGGGCCAAAAAGACTAGTGCCCACGCGGATATGGGTCGATCCTTCGGCGATCGCCACCTCAAAATCGCCGCTCATGCCCATTGAAAGCCACCACTGCCCGGCTGGCGGCAGCTGACCGACGCCCGCGTAGTCGACCTGCAATTGCTCGCTCAGCTGGCGCAATTGGCGAAACCACGGGCGCACCTGCTCGGCATCCCAGTCATAAGGAGGCAGCACCATCAGGCCGCGCAGCAGCAGCCCGGGGCTGCGCTGTAGCACGTCGAGAAACAGCGGCGCGTCCTGCGGCCCACAGCCGCGCTTGCTCTGCTCGTGGGCGAGATTGACCTGCAGCAGAACGGGTTGGCTGAGGCGGGCCTGCCACGCCGTGCGGGCCATCTCGTCCAGGCCCTGCATGTCGTCCAGGCTGTGCAACAGCGCGACCTTGCCGATCACCTGCTTGACCTTGTTGCGCTGCAGGTGCCCCAGGAAGTGCCAGCGCAGCTCGCTCAGGTCGCTCAGCTCGGTGGCCTTGGCCTGCCACTCTTGCACGTAGCTTTCGCCAAAATCGCGGTGGCCAAGCTGGTACAGGGCGCGGATCGCCGCGGCGGGCTGGCCCTTGCTGACCGCCACCAGTGTCACCTCGCGGCGATCGCGGCCGGCGGCGGCGCAGGCATGGGCAATGCGCTGGTGGATCTGGTCCAGGTTGTGCTGCAGCACGGCGGAATCGATCATGGCCACCCCGTGCTTAGTCTTTGGTCGTCCACGGCAGCACATCGCGCGCGCCCATGGCCTCCATCATTTCAACCACCTGGCACAGCGGCAGGCCCACCACGTTGGTGTAGCTGCCCTGCAGGTGTTCGACCAGATAGCTGCCCACGCCTTGGACGGCGTAGGCGCCGGCCTTGTCCATGCTCTCTCCGGCAGAGACGTAGGCGTCGATCTCGCTTCTGGTCAGATCCTTGAACTTGACTACGGTGCGCACGCCCTCGATGCCTTCGCGGCTGCGCCGCAGATCGTAGAGGCAAAATGCGGTGATCACCAAGTGTTCGCGCCCAGAGAGCCGGGTCAGCATCTCGCGGGCCTCTTGGACATCGGTGGGCTTGCCAAAAATCAGGTCATCGACCACGACCACGGTGTCGGCCCCCAGCACCCAGCGGATCGGCTCGTCGCCGCGGGCGCTCATCGGCGGGCCACCGCTGGCAAACTGGCGCCGCGCCTCTTGTTCTGAGGTGTAGAGGGTGGCCTGGATTCGCCTGACGGCCGCCAGCACCTTGGCGCGGGCCAGCCTCTTGGCGCAGTCCTCTGGCAGCTCGCCGGGCAATTGTGATTCGTCAACGCCGGCTTGGACGACGCGCACCTGAAAGCCCAGGCGCTCTAGCAGCTCCTTGCGGCGAGGCGAACTGGAGGCAAGGGCGATCGGCGCGGCCATGGCTGCTCAGCCCCGCATCGGCGGGGATCGGCGCCTGTTGTACCCTGACGGCGCGGCTATGCAAGTTCAGGCCCCCCCCTGGGCCGCAAATCCGCCCGCCGCAACACCGGCCATGCAGCCGGCCCGCGAGCCGCGGTGGTTCACGGGGGAGGCGGGCTCGCCGGCCCTTGACGCGCCGACTTGCTGGCCTTGCGGGCCAGCTTGTTTTGCAGGGCCCTTTCTCGCTTGGCTTTTCTAGCTGCCTGCCAGCGAGCCAGCAGCGGATCCTCGCCAAGCATCAGCCGCCCCAGCAGATTGCCGATCCGCGGCAGCAGCGCGCCGACCAGGCACGTAAACGTGGCCAGGCCGACGACAAACCAGTCGATAAGCGACAATTGCAGCAACTCTTGCACTACGCCCATCGCATTACGCCTGCTGTCTTAAGAGGGCCCCGACAAGAAACAAATCGATCGATTTGGGGTCTGGGCGTCGCTGCCAATCCGCATGGGTGAGCTGGGTGGCTCACCCAGGAGTGCAAGGAAAATTAGACCGTGATGCGCGCTGGAGCCCAGCAAACCCTGAGCCAGGATGCTGCCGGGTTGGCGGCGGGCCTTACAGCCCCTTGATCTTCATGGCGTCGCCGGCTTTGTCGCCGATCTTCTCCAAGTCCTTGACCTTGTCGGCTGCGCCCTTGGCTTTGTCTCCCACAGACAGCACGCGGTCCTTCATCTTGCCGGCCTCGCTGATCACCCGGCCCGGCGTGTCCAGCACCTTGTTGACCTTGTTGATTGCCCCTTCGGGCTGGGCCAGCGCTTTGTTCTGCTTCTGGCGGGCCTTGGCCACCGCCTCGTCGGCCGTCTCTGGGCCCAGGTTGATCGGCTTTCCCTTGTCGTCGATCTTGGTGCCCCAGCGGATGACCAGATCGTACTTGCCCTCGGTGATCGGCTCGAGCTTGGTGTCCGGGTCGCCCAACAGCTCGGCGATCACCGCCGTCTGGGCTTTGGCGTGCGGCTTGAACTGGACAATCGGCGCTGGCAGCGGGGTCTTGTCGTCGTCTTTCTTGTCTGGCTTCTTGTGGCCCAGTTTATCAAATAGTTTTAGGATATTGGCGACGCCAGGCTCGCCCACGTCGTCTACGGTGTTGACCACCAGCGCCCGCATATAGCCGGTCAGGCGCTTGAATTCGGTCTCTTCGCGCACCGGCTCAAAGTCCTCATCGCTGCGGGCTTTGACCAGCAATTCGCTGCTGTAGTCGGTGCCCAGGTCAGCCAGGTACTGCAGGTGGGTCCACAGGGCCTTGTAGTCGCCCGCCATGTTGGCTTCGCCACAGCCCAAATTGTACAGAATCTTCTCGCTGCGCGGATTCTTCTCCAGCCCTTTGAGCAGGATGGCCACGCCGGCCTGCCACTTCTTCTTCTTGAGCTGGGCCACGCCGTCTTTGTAGAGCTTGTCGGCGGCCTCTTGGTCGGCCTTCTTGGCTTCTGGCGGGTCGTACTTGGCTCTCTCTGCCGCCGGTGCCGTCGCCGCACTGGCGCCTTTGGCCGTGCGCACTGGCAAATTGACGCCCAGCCGCTGCAGGGCCAACCGCGCGACCTTGGCGCCCTTGTCCGAACCGTTTTCGTAGAGCCACCGCAGGCCTTTTTCGATGGTGCCCTTGTCGGCCGGCGTCAGCTTCTCGATGACGGCGTCGGCGGCAAAATCGTCGGCGCAGCCCATGAGCTTGGCTTGGTCGGCGCTCTCTCCAGCGGCAAACGCGGCAACGCAATCGCTTTGGCGCCCGTTCCACAGTGAACCGGCCCAAGCCGGGCCTGCGGCAAGGGCCAGTAGGGCCAGCGTCGCAGCAGATAGTCCAACAGTTTTAAGCAACATCATGGCCTCCAGCGCTCCTGCTCGCCCGACCTTTGCGCTGCACCGTTGCGGCGTTGCGACAAGCCTGCGAGTTGCCGATACTACGGGGCGCGCAGCTGCAGGGTCAACCAGTCGCGCGCTTTGCCGTTCCCTCTGCCGTTCCCTCTGCCGTCCCACTGACACTCACGGGCCTTGACCGCCCACTGCTCTTGACCGCCTACTGCCCACCTCAATTGACGGCGCCATGCAACCACCTGCCCTTCAGCCCTCGCCCTCGCCAAAGTTGGCAAGCCGTCTAAAGTCGGCTCTGCCGTGGCTGCTGGGCGTACTGGCCGGGGCAGTGGCGGTGTGGGCGATGCAGGCGTGGCGCTCGACCGCGGACGCACCGCAGCGTGCCGCCAGCCTGGGCACCCCTGCAGGACGCGGGGCAGCAGGCGCCGATTCAGGCAGCCTGGCAAATCATCCCCAAGACCTGGCTGGGGCGGCCACTGCGGGCCAGGGCGGTGCCGGCACAGAGCTCGCGGCGGCAGCGACCTCCGATCAGCTGGGAGAATTGGCTGGCCCCGCGGCCCAAGCTGTGGCGGGCCAGGAGCCGGGCTCAGACAAAACCTCGGGGCCCCTGCGAATTGTGGCTGAGCCGGCGACGCTGCGCGTCTGGTCCAACACCCCGGTGCGGCTGCGGGTAGAGGTGCTGCAAGACCTGGAGTTCGACAAGTTTGTCTGGCACTTTGAAGACGGCAGTGCTGCGGTCCAGGGCATCGAAGTAGAACATGTTTTTGCCGAGTCGGTGCGCGATCGCCACGTGACCGTAGAAGGGATTCGCCGCGGCCAGCCGGCGGTGGTGGCCTCGCGGCGGCTGCCGGTCGAGCGCCTGGAAGTCGTACCCCTGGACGGCAGCGACGGCGAAGTGCAGACCCCGGCCAAGCACGGCACCCGGCTGCTGATGGTCGTGGCGGCGTCGGGCGAGGAGGTCTGCCAGGCCGTGGCGGCCGCGGCGGCGCAGGCCCAGGTCGACGCCGTGGTGGCGGTCGGCGAGCCACCCGACATCGACGCACTGGAGGTGCACCTGGGCCAAGCCGCACCCACCGTGCCGCTGCTGCGCTGGTCGATCGAAGCGCCTGGACCCGGCCAACAAGAGAAGCTCCTAGAGCTGATCAAGGATGCCGGCCAGGTGGTGACCGACGTGCAGATCGGCGACCGGTCCACGGGCGTGCTGGCCATTGGCGAGCTGGCGCTGGTCGCCATCGACACCCGCGGCGAGACGGTGGGCGAGGCGGAACTTAAGCGGGCCAAGCAGGCGCTGACCGCCGCCTCCGCCTACCCGGGCACCTTGCTGCTGACGGCGCGGCCCCTGACCCTGCTGCGCGATGGCGAGCTGATCGCCGACCGCGCCTACAGAATCTACGAGCATGCGCTGCGCCAGGCGGTGACGGCCGTGGTGTCGGCGACGTCCGAGGTGTTCTATGACGGCCGCTTTGGTGGCCTGGCGCTGGTCGCCGTTGGCCGATCGCGGCTGGAGTCGTGTCCGCGGCTGACGGGCCAGGACGCTTGCCAGCAGCCGTCAGTGACGCTGATTGAGCTGGGCGACAAGAAACGCCTCAAGGTCCTGCACCTGATGGCGCCCACCTTTGCAGTGCCGGCCCAGCCGCGCGATCTGCCAGCGGAAGTAGGCAAGGTGCGCCGGTGACCGCCCCCAGACCTGCGATGCCACGCCAAGGCTCCTGGAGCGTCTACATCCACTTTCCGTGGTGCCTAAAGCGCTGCGCCTACTGCGATTTTGCCACCGCGGTGTCGCTGCACATTCCCAGAGAAGCCTATTTGCAAGCGATTCTGACCGAGCTGCAAATGCGCACCCACGACCTGCAGCCGGCGCCGATAGCGACCGTCTATTTTGGCGGCGGCACGCCTTCGCTGTGGGGACCCGAGCCGGTGGGGCAGGTGCTCAGCTGGCTGGATCGCTGGGGCGGCTTGGCTCAAGGGGCAGAGATTACGCTTGAAGCCAACCCTGGCGCCGCAGAGGAAGGCAACTTGCGCGGCTACCTGGCTGCGGGGATCAACCGCATTTCGCTTGGTGTGCAGGCGCTGGACGACCGGCGGCTGGCGCTGCTCGACCGCGTGCATGACGCTGCGGCGGCGCGCAAGACCCTGGCGCTGCTGGGGCAGTGGGTGGCCAGTGGCCAGTTGATCAGTGCCAGCGCCGATCTGCTGTACGGCGCGCCCGACCAGGATCAGCTGCGGCTGAGCGCCGATGTCGATGGGGTGCTGGGCCACGGGCTGCCGCACCTCTCGGCCTATGCGCTGACGGTAGAAGAAGGCACGCCGCTGGCGACCCGCGTCGAGCGCGGCCTGCAGACGCCGCCTGATGACGACCTGCAGATGACCATGCTCAGCCAGATGCCAGCGCTGGTGGGCAAGCACGGCTTGGAGCGCTACGAAGTCTCCAATTTTGCCAAGCCCGGCCACCGCTCGCGCCACAACTTGGTGTACTGGACTGGTGGCCACTACCTGGCGGCCGGCGTTGGCGCCCACGGCTTCTTGCCCTCTGATCAAGGCGAATTCCGCTACGGCAACACTCGCCAGCACCGCGAGTACCTGGGCGCCTTGGGCCCAGATCGCGCGAGCTCTCTGGTCCTACCCGAGGTGCTGCGGGAGCACGTGACTCCGCAGATGCGCCTGCCAGAGCTGCTTTTGACGGGCTTGCGGTTGGACGATGGGCTGGACCTGCGCACGGTCGAGCGCGACTGCGGCTCGGCAGGCCTGCATGAGCTGCTGCGGCGCGTAGAGCTTGCCAAGAGTCGTGGCTTTGAGTTGGAAACCCAAGGGCATTTCCTGCGCGTCGCCGCCACTGCCACAGAACGGCTGGACGCGGTGATCCGCGAGCTTGCCTAGCCGTGCCAACGTACTGTTGTGGTTGGTGGCTTTGGCTAGGGGTTGCGGGCCATCGGTCCGAATGGCGCCCGAGAGCAAAGGGCTAGCCGGTCGGACTCCACTGCGACGGCCAAGCGGTCAGCCTTGAGCGGCCGCCTATTTGCCAAAGCCGGGCAGCACGCCCTTCCACGCCAGCGCAGCGACAACCAGCACCAGGACCACGGCAACGACGGCTGCGATGCGCGTGGCGTTGTTGCTTTCTTTGCCAGCCGCTGCAGCGGCCACTGGCATCCGCTTGGACGGGCTGCCGGCTGCGCCGATAGCGGGCTTGGCCGGCCGAGAGCCAGAGGCCCGCGGCACGCCAATGTCGCGCGCAGGGGCGGCCTTGGAGGCGCCGCTGTCTCTCCCGGTGCCCAGCAACTCTGGCGCGGGCTTCTTGGCGGCGGGGCCGGCGATCACCGCCGGCTTGGCTGCCAATTCGGCCAGCGCGTTGGGATTGGCGGCATCTTCAAAGGCCTTGGCCGCCGGTACTCCCGCGCGGTACAGGGCAAAGAACACGGCAAAATCGCGCCAAGTCGTGCCATCCGCCGAGATCTGCATGGACTGGCCGGCCTTGTTGCTGGCCCAGCCGATGAGTGCATCCAGGCCGTGGAAATTGTAGGTCAGCCCAATGGCCTTGAGCTTCCAGTCGCGCTCTTCGGGCGTCTGCGGCTCGGTCTGCGTTCCTTCTGGCGGCGTAGGCTCGTCGACGCCAACGCTGGGATCGTCGGCAACGACCGCCAGCGGCGCGGGGCTCGCGGCGGCTTCCATCGCCAGCAGCTGGGCCAGGCCGGGCGTCGCCGCCGGGGTCCGCACGGCCTGCAGCAGGCCTTCGTGGCTGATATCTGGGCGCAGCGTCGACTCGTTGAAGTCGAAATCGTCCAGCTCATCGGGCTCGCCCACAATAAAGCCGGCGGGCTCGGCCGAGCGGCTCACCAGGTCTGGCGGCAGCCAACCATGCACCGCCTGCGCCAGCGGAGCGTGGTCCTGGGCAGGCGCGCCAAAGGACGGCAGCGTTGGCTGGCCGGGGGTGTCAAAGCCGTCAGAAGGCTGCTGCGTGCGGGCCGGCGCCGCGTTGACAGCCGCAATCACGTTGCCGCTGCGGGCAGTCGCCACGGCGTGGCCACAGTGCGGGCAGACCACATGGTCTCCGCGATCGACACCGGCCTGGTTGCGGCTGAACGAGTTCCAGCAACTGCTGCAGACAAAATCGGTGACGTTGGTGATCGGACGCGCGTCGGACACCCTCTGCCTCCGGAAATGGACTCGTGCTGGCCCGGTACCGGCCTTGCGCCGGCAGCTGACAGCGGCGGTTGCCGCGTCCAAGCTGGTGATTCCTGCGGCTCAGCCGCGAAGGCGCGACAATACCAGCCGGCGCGAGCACCGGTCAACCGCCAAGGCCCTCCCAAAGGAGATCGTGAACAGCTGGGCGTAGTTGTCGAATGCCCTGCACGGCCTCGCGGCTCGGGTGCACCCGGTTGGTCAGCAGGACCACTGCCGCTTGCTGAGCCGGAGCCAGCCACACGCTGGTGCCGACAAACCCCAAGTGGCCAAAGGCGCCCTGTGGGGCTCGGCTGCCGGCCGAAGACGAGGGCCGGCTGGGCGTGTCCCAGCCGTGGCGCCAGGTGGTCTGGGCCGCCCCGGCGGCTGTGGTCCAGTGGGCCGCGAGGCCAGGGTCCAGCCCCAGCGCATTGGCCTGACCCGTCGCTGCCAGCAGCCACTGCAGCGCCCAGCGGCCGACATCTTGGCAGCTAGAGAACAAGCCGGCGTGCCCGGCAATCCCTTGCAAGGCGGCGGCATTGTCGTCGTGGACCTGGCCGCACAGGGCAAGGCCGGTTGGGCAGCGCGGCGGCCAGACCTCGGTGCTGACCAGGGCCTCGCTTTGGCAAGACAGCGGTCGCGGCGGTCCAGCGGCGGCGATGGGCAAAAATCCAGTGTTCAGGCCAATTTTGTTCGCCACCAACTGGTCAAACGCCTGGTCGAGCGGCAGGGCCAGCGCCGCCTCCAGGACCCAACCCAGCAGCAGAAATCCAAGGTCGCTGTAGACCGCCTGCTGGCCCGGCGGTTGCTCCAAGGCGGTGTCCAGCACCAAAGCCCGGACCGCCGCGGCGCGGTCCTGGCTGGCCAGGTGGGCGGTTTGAATAAAGAAATCGCGCCAGGCGGGCAGGCCAGAAGCGTGGCTGACCAGCTGGCCCAACGTCACCGCTGCAGCCGGCTTGTCGGCGGCATCCACCAGCCAACCGTCCAGGCGATCCTCTAGGCGCAACAAGCCCTTGCCCACGGCCTGCGCCACCAAGGTCGAAGTCGCCATCGGCTTGGTCAGGCTGGCCAGGTCAAAACGGCTGTGCTGGTCGATCGGCGTGCCCGGGCAGGGCTCCCAGCGCCAGCGGTCGCCGCAGCGCACTTGGCGGGTTCGACTGCTGCGGCCGCAGTGGACCTCGGCGATCTGCCCATCCAGCACCAACGCGAGGGCCGCAGCGGAGCACCACTGCTGGCTCACTGCCCTTCCAAGCAGCGGCTGAGCCCGCTGCAACAGGCGGGTGGCGCGGGTCATGCGGTCTGGCGCGACTGCTTGAGGCGGTCGAATTGCTCATGGAGGTCGCGCAACTGGCTGCGCAGTGCCTCTACATCGCTGCGCATGCCGTCGACTTGTTTGCCGGCGCCCAGACCGGCGCGCACTGCCGCGATCGACTCGCCGGCGCGCTTCTTGACGCGGCCGTCGATGGCTTTGTCTGCCACGGTCTGCAGCAGGGCCACCGCCCGGCCGTCGCCCAATTGTCCCAGCGCTGAAGCGAGGTTGAAGGCGAAGCGGAAAGAGGTATCTGCCGTCCACGGCCGCAGTGCGTCCAGGGCCGCCGCGGGCTCGGCAGAGAAACTGCACAAGCAGCGGATGGCGCCACAGCGCAACAGCGTCGGCCAGCGCTTCTCTAGAAAGCCAGCGGCCACAGCAATGGCCCGCGGGTCCTGCAGAGCGGCAAGGCCGTCAAGTACGCCCACGCGCACCGTCTCGTTCCAGCTGTCGCGGTCCAGCGCGGCAACCAGGGCCTCAAACGCGTTCTTGCCCCGCGAAGCGCCCAGGGCCTTGGCCGTCTCTGCCTCGACGAGCACCGACGGGTCACCGGCAGCCAGCAGCAGCGCCAGGGCGGAAGCCGCGGTCTCGCCGGTGAATTTGCCCATGGCCTCTCGGGCGGCCCGGCGCGCCTTGGGGTGGGTCAGAGCCGCTTCAGCCAGGGCCTGCCAGGCAGCTTGGGTGTTGATCTTGCCCAGGGCTTTGGCGACTTCGGCCTGTAGCATCCACGGGTGATCGCCGCGCAGCAGCTGGGCCAGCGCGGCGGTGTTCTGGGCAGACGGTCGCTTGGCCAGCGCTGCGGCGGCCTGCAGGCGCGCCCACACTGGGGCATCGGCGCTGGCCAGGCAGGTGCGCTGGTTGGGCTCAGGCAGCGCCCACTCCCAGGTGGCCAGCAGGTCTCCGCGCGGATCGACCAGCACCAGCGTTGGATTGGCCGGCACGCTGATCGCAAATGACTGCTGCTTGCGGTCTACACACAGCTTCTTGGTCTCTTTGCCGGCCTCCCAGCGCAGCTCGACGTCGACCTCAAATTGAAAGAGGTTGGAGCTGTCCAGGTCCTGATTCTGCTCAAAAGTCAGGGTGTAGCGCCGCTCGTCGCCGTCCCAAGCGCCACTGACCTTGAGCTCGGGGTGGCCCTTGCCGTTCAGGACCCACTGCCAGAAGAATTTGCCCAGGTCCAGGCCGGTGAAGTCCTCTACGGCCCGGCGCAGATCCGGCGTCTCAACGGTCTGATCGGCAAAGGCCTGCAAATAGCTATTCACGCTGCCAAAAAACGCCTCGTCTCCTAGCTTGCGGCGCAGCATGTGCAAGACGGCGCCGCCCTTCTCGTAGAGGTGCGCGTCAAACACGTCGATGGGCTCTTCATACTTGACGGCCACGATGGTGCGGCGGTAGCGACCGCTGTCCTCGGCCAAGTAGGCCCGCAGGGCGCTCAGGCGGGCGAAGTCGAACTCGTCGGCGCCGTGGGCGTGCTCCTGCCACAACTGCTCAAAATAGGTGGCAAAGCCCTCATTGAGCCAGCCGTGGCTCCAGGTGCGGCAGGTGACCAGGTCGCCAAACCACTGGTGGGCCAATTCGTGAGACACCAGCGGCTCTGAGCTGAAGTCCAGGTGGGCGCGGGCGTCGTGCAGCGTCAAGTCCGTTTGGGTGGTCAGAGACGCGTTCTCCATGCCACCGAACACGAATTCGGCCACGGCGACCTGGCCGTACTTCTCAAACGGGAAAGGCACGCCGGTCAGTTTCTCATACAGTGCCACCATCTCTGGGGTGCGGGCAAAGCTGCGCTCGCCGTCTTCTTGGCGGCCGGGCAGGACCCAATAGCTGATTGGCAGCGGCTCTTGGCGCTGTACCACCTCGACAAAGGGCCCGACCACCAGCGTCAAGAGGTAGATCGGAATGGGCCGGGCCATCTGCCAGTCAAAAATGCGCTTGGTCGGGTCGGCCGCGCGGTAGATGTTGCGCAGCACGCCGTTGGACAGGGCCGACATGCCTTCAGGCACGGTGGCAATGATGTGCAGGCGCGCTTTGTGGTTGGGGCTGTCGTGGCAGGGGAACCAGTACTTGCTGTCTTCGTCTTGGCCCTGGGTCCAGGCGTGAGCCGGGCGGTCAGGGTGATCGGCGTCGGGCAGCACAAAGTAGAAGCCGGCGCGCGGCTCTCTGGTGTCAAAATCGATGGAAACGCGGACCTCTTGCCCGCGCTGGCGCTGGCCACCCAGGTCGATCCACAGGTGGCGGCCATCGTGCTCGGTGGCGAGCCGGCGCCCGTCGCCGCCAAAGCAGCGAAGCACCTCAAACCCTTCTGCATCCAAGCAAATCCGGCTGAGCTGTTGCTTGCGCACGGTGCCTTGCCAGGTGGCGGTGCCGCGGACCCGCTTGGCGTGGACATCGACCTCTACGGCCAGCGTCAGCTCTTCCCAGTCGACGGGCACGTCTGGCCCGAACTGATCTGGGGTTTGCGCCGTTGCAAAATCCTTGGGGGCGCGCAGGGCGTAGAGGGCTGAGCTTTCGACCGCGCCAATGCCGCGGAATCCGTGTTCGCGAGAGGACATGCATGCTCCAGGTGCGCGCTAGCTAGCGCATTGGCCGTGCAGAGGGTAGGCGATTGCGCCGCTTGACACCAGACCTTGGGGCGCCGCGGCTGCGCAATTTGCCCGGTCGCCGTTTGCCGCCGCAACCTCGATACTCAGCTGCAAAAACAGGTGTTTGGGACCCTGCGCCAGCCGGGCCACCGGCCAGAGTCTTGGCGGCCCGTCGCTCAGGCCAGGCCCCAGCGCCGCCGCAGCCACCACTCGCCGCTCAGCAGCAGCATCAACAGCGCCAGGACCTCGGGGCGGCTCCACAAGTCGGTGTGGATGCGGTCGGCTACCGCAGCAGGGTCGTCGGCGTCGATGGGCCGCAGCGGCACGCCGCGCGACGGCGGACGGCCCGGCCAAACCTGGCCACCGCTCGAGCGGGCGATGAGCTGCAGCAGCCGATCCGTAGGCTGGATCTGTGTTGCTTCGCTACCCAAGGGCGCGACCACCACCGGCAGCACCGCGGTGTGGGGCCGGCCGGCGACCTCTGCTTGCACCGAAATCAGCCAGGCGCCCGGCTGCAGGGGAGGCAAGGTCAGCTCGGCGCGGCCGTCGCTGTCGGTAGTCTGGGCGGCCAGAGTCCACTGGGGCGGTGGCGCCTCGCCTGCACTTTGGCGTGCCGCTGACCAGCGCAGCGTCAGCCGCGGCAGGGCCACCCCAGCGCCGTCGCGGGCCGTCAGCCGCACGGTCAGCGTTGCCCCTTCCGGCACGGCGGCGCCAGGACCTTGCAACTGCAGCAGATCCAGGCTTGGGTCGCGCAGCAGCCACGCCGCGAGCTGGTCGAGCAGACGGTGGTAGTCGGCGCGGTGGCGGTCGCGATTGGCGCTGTCGCTGTGGTCGTTGTCGGCGCCAAATGCCCAGGTCCACAGGCTATCCGTGGCCACCACGGCGGAGCGCCCCTCGCCGATGTCGCTAACGGCCAGCAGCGGGTGGTCGGCTGCATCGACGACCAGCACCGCACCGGCCTCGCGGGCCGACAGGCCGGTATTGCGGCCGCGCCACAGGTGCTTGCCCCAGGCGGCCGCGCTAGCCGGGGGATCGGCTCCCAGCAGGGCCACGGGGTGTTGCAAGCCGATGGGTGTCAGGCGCAAGCCCGCGGGAGCATCCACCCAGCCGCCGTCGTCTCCGGGCGCCGCCAGCTGCAGCGGCAGCAGATCGGCCATTCCTGAGCCAAAGTAGCCACCGGCGCCCAAGCTCTGCGGTCCGCCCAGCACCAGCAGCGCCCCGCCGCCGCGCACAAACTGGCGCAGCCGCGGCAGGTACTGCTCTAGCTGGAACGGCCCAAACGGAAAATCCTGCAACACGACCAGATCAAACCCAGAGAGGGCGTCCTCAAAGATCTCTTTGGCCGGAAAGGGGATGAGCGTCGTGTCGTCGCCCAGGGCCAGCCCGCCCGAGCCCTGCGACACCATGATGTAGAAAGACACCAGATCGACAGACGGATTGGCGCGCATGTGGGTGCGCAGAAAGCGCGAGTCCCAGCTCGGCTTGCCGGCCAGGTGCAGCACCCGCGTCCGTTCGCGCACCACCCGCAGGGCGGCAAACGCCCGGTTGTTGGCGTCGGTCGCTTCTTCTGGCAGGGCGACCACTTGCGCTTCAATGATGTGGGTGCCGACGTGCAGAGGCTGGAACTCCAGCTCGACCGCGCGCCGGCTTGGCCCGGCCAGGGGCACGGCCTGGGTCACCATTGGCTTGCCGTTGTCAGAGAGCTTGAGGGTCAAGGTGCCTGGGCGGTCCGCCAGCCCAGAGATCTCCAGATCGACGGTTACCGGCATGGCCGTGCGCGCAAAACCAAACGAGCTGGCGCGGATTGCTGTGACGGCTACGTCTTTGGTCGGTTCTGGGTCGTCGACAAAGACGGCGTGGACCGGTACGCCGAGCCCCTGCAGCAGTTCTGCAGAGTCGGCATCCAGGCTGGTGGTGCCGGGCGGGTTGCGGGCGGCCAGGGTGGCTGTGTCCAGGCCATCGCTGACCACCACCATGGCCTGCAGGGCCCCAGCCCGCTGTGCATCGGCGACATGGTGCAGCGCGGCTTGCAGGTCCGTGGTCTGGTCCGCTGGCAGGGTGCGCGGCAATTCCGTGGGATTTAGAATGGGTTGTGGTCGAGCCCCGGCGGAAATCACCTCGACCGGCATCTGGCCTGCCAGGGTCGCCACAGCCTCCAGTGCCCGGTCCCAGCGCCGCGATCCGGGAGCTCCGGTGGCCATCGACGCCGAGCGGTCTAGGATCACTGCCAGCCGCTGACCCGCGGGACGCGGCGCTTGGCTCACCCACGTCGGCTGGCCAAGGGCTGCCAACACCAGGGCAACCGATGCGCTCCGCAGTGCCAAAAGAGTCCAGCGGTGCCTGGGCTTGGCCAGCAGGCGTACATTGGCCGCGGTCAGCAACAGCACGGCCAGAGCCAGCGCCAGCAGCGCCAGCCACCCGGGCCAGCCCATCCCCGCGGCCCATTCCAAGTGGTCGTGCCAGGTCTGCGGCATGCGCTGCCTCTACTCGGCCGCGGGAGGGGCAGCCCGCTGCGCCGCCGGCATGACAGAGCGCTTGTGCCGAAGCAGGTACATCACGTGGCTGTGATCGTCCTTGTAGTCCAAGCACAGGGCGTACATGACCAGGTTGATCGCCAAGCGCAGGGCGTGCTCGCGCTGGGTTTCGCCTCCCGGGACCACCGCCAGGGCAAAGCCGCCCAAGCTCTGGCGGGTCAGCGCCCCCGCCAGGTCGTTGCGCGTGTAGAGCACAGCCAGGTGATTTCCCACGCGCAGGCCTTCCAGGTCGTGGCTGTCTGCCCGGCGGCCCACCGCGCGATCCAGGCGGTAGAAGGAGCGAAACAGCACGTGGCCCGGCGGCAACTTCTGCAGGGCCTGGGGAAATACTCTTAGCAATTCCTTGCGGATGGCTGCGTCAAAGGCCGCCGACGCCTCGGCGCGCCCGGTGTTGTCGATGATCAGGGTGCCGCCGGTAGACAGGTGCTGGCGCAGCGCGGCTACCGCGGCGTCGGAAAGTGGCGGCGGGGCCTTCTCGCCGCCCCAATACAGCAGCGGGTAGCTGAAGAGGGCTGGGTCTTCTGGGCGCACCGAGGCCGCCGTCGAGGTGATGGCCACGCTGGTGCGCAGGCGAACTTCCTGGGCCCAGGTGTCCATGGCGGAAGACACGTCGCTGGCGCCGGGCACCCGCAGTACGGCCAGTTGCACGGCGGCTGAGGGCGGCCCGGCCTGGGCTACGGCGGGCCAGACGCCAGCCAGTACGGCCAGCGCGGTTGCCGCAGCGCCCCAGCGGGCGAGGCGCGGCCAGCCCTTGCGGTCCAAGTAGGTCAAGGTGGGGGGCGACGACATCAAAGCTCTTGGCCAGGGTTGAAGGGCTGCTGCGGCGCGACGCGGCATTGTCGCTGAGAATCGCTGCGGCGCATAGGCGGCGGGCCAAAGAGCCTTGTCCCTGGTAGTTCAAGGCCCCAGCACGGCTGGAATCGCCTGCAGCGTCCCGCTGGACCCTGCCACGTCACCGGCAGCATCTGCCACTTCGACGGTCAGCGCCGCCGCAGCCCCCGGCGCGCGCGCTTGGCCGGCCTTGGTCGGGGCCAGGTCCAGCAGCGTCGGTGTCCAGGTCAGCAGACAGTCCGGCGATCCATCCTGGGCGATGGCCAGCGCCGGGCCGATCTTGACCCGCCAGCGATAGGGACCAGTGCCGCCGACCGCCTTGATCTGCAGCAGCCAATTTTGGCCAACCTCTACCTGCTGAGGGCCAATCGGAGCCAAGGCCAAGGGCCTCTCTGCCGCGCAACCCGGGGCGGCCAGGGCGGCCAACGCCAGGCAGACCAGGCCATGGCGCTGCCAGCGGCTTGCCGAGGACGGGGCACAGGAGAGGGTCGAAAGTGCCCTGGCGGCTGTGCTATGCTGGCACGCCGACGGCGTTGGTTGATCCTTGCCAGTCGATTGCGCCGGGCTCCACCGGGCCGCTGTCCACCCCAAGACAGCTGTCCCTAGTCTCTCTGCCTGTACTTGGATGGCCATGCACCACATTTCGCTCCGCCAGTTCCGTCTTGTTGGGCTGCTGCTTGCCGCCGCCATCGTCGCGCCTGCAGCCGGTTGCGGCAAGAAGACCGACCCCAACCCGGGCGCCGCCCCGCCAGCTGCCGCTGCTCGCGGGCCAGCGGCGGCCGGCGCTGATCAACCAGCCGCCCAGCTGCCAGCCGGCTCTACTGCGGCTGAGGCGCTGGCCCCAGCGGCGCCGCCGCCAAAGCTGCCGGTTGAATTGCAGGCCTACATCGATGCCCGCGTGCTGGAGCAGTGCGCCCTGCAGTACCACGAAGACCCCATCGTCGCCGAGACGCGGGCCGTCCAGGCGCTGCTGGGGCGTCAGCCCGTGGTGGATCTTGAGCATGTCTATGATGCGCCTGCCAAACCGGGGGCCAAGGCCAAGCCGCCGCGCCAGGACCCAGACACGCCGGACCAGCTGGCCATGCGCCAGAAGTACCGCGCCTCTCACAATCCCGCAGCTGCCCATGCGCCTACCAAGGCGCTGATCGACGAACGCCTCAAAGAATGTGTTTACGCTCCAGAAATTGGCATGGTTGCCCCAGAGCTGCTGCAGCGCTACCAGAACTGCTTTGTCGAGATCGCCTGCCTGCAGCGCAAGCACACCGACGCCAGTGGTCAGGTCGATGCCACCGCCCACGCTCAGGCGGCGGCCGCTGTCTTTGCCGCCAACAACTTCAACGCCGGGGACTTTGCCCGCTATGGCCTGGTCTTTGGCCGGTATCCCAGCGTGCAGGCCAAGCTCCACGCGGCCAAGGCCAAGGCCTGCCCGGACCCGCGCGCCGTGGCCGACGTGCAGCGCACCACCGGCGAGTGGAACGGCAGCCTGGCCGGCGAGCGCAACGCCTCCCTCAATCTGCGCGGCGACGGCGGCAAGGTTCAGGGCGCGGTGCAGTGGCTGGGGGCGACCGTGCGCTACGCCAATGGCAGCGCAGAGGCCCAGGCGATCAAGGTTGAAGGGGTCATTTCTCCGCAGTCCGTGGCGCTTTTTGGCGAGGTCGGCGGCGATTGGCTGCGCTTGGAGGGCAAGCTGGTCGGCGACCGCCTGGAGGGCACCTGGACCAGTCAGCGCGCCATGGTCGACAAATTCAAGGGCACCTGGTCGGCCCAAAAACTGCCGAGCGGCCTGCCCCAAGCCGCCACCGCCACCGCGAAGTAGCCAATTTGGGCAAGGAGAATGAGCATGTCTGAAACAGCAGTCGCTTTGGGCGACGCGGCGGCTACCGACCAGCCGGGATCCAAGGAAGTCGGGCATTTTGCCGCCAGTCAAGGCGTCCAGCTGCACTATCACCTGCACAACGCGCCGGCGCCCCGCGGCGGTGTTCTGATCCTGCACGGTTTTGCCGAGCACGGCGGCCGCTACAACCACGTCATTGAAGCGCTGCTGCCGCGCGGCTTTTCGGTGATGACCTATGACCACCGCGGTCACGGTCACAGCGGCGGCCGGCGGGTCTTCGTAGAGCGTTTTGGCGAGTACGTGGCCGATGCCGAGGTGGCCCTGGAGCTGGCGGTCCGGCGGATGCCCCAGCCCCTTTATGTGCTGGGCCACTCGATGGGGGGGGTGGTAGCGCTGCTGCTCGCCGCCAAGCGCCCGCCGACGGTCAAGGGCTGGATTCTCAGCAACCCGGCGCTGCACGCCGCCGTCGCCATTCCGGCGTGGAAGGTGGCCTTGGCCCGCGGAGCCTCGCGGGCGCTTCCGGGGCTGTCGGTGCCGTCCGGCATTCCTCCCGAGCACATCAGCCGCGATGCCGATGAGGTGCGCAAGTACGGCGACGACCAGCTGAACTCCAAGAGCGCCACGGCGCGCTGGTACACCGAATTCACCTCAGCGCAAGACGAGGTCCTGCGCGAGCCCCAACTGCTTGCCGGGCTGCCCCTGCTGGCACTGATCGGCGAAGGCGACCTCATCATCGACCCCAAGGTAAGCCTGCAATTTCTTGGGGCCCTGGCCGGGCCCAGCGTCGAGGTGCAGCGCTATCCCGGGCTGTACCACGAGCTGTTTAATGAAATTGCCGAGGACCGCGCCAAGGTGTTCAAGGACCTGGCCCACTGGCTGCAGACCCGCCCGGCCGCTTGAGCCCAGACGTCCCCCGTCCGCCGGAGTCCGACCTTGCCTGCATCCCCCGGCCACTCCCTTTGGGGCCATCCATCCTCTGGCCATCCCGGCCCTGCCGAGCTGGGTCGCTATCGGCTGATCCGCCACCTGGCGACCGGCGGCATGGGCGAAGTCTACCTGGCAGAATCGGTAGGTGCTGCCGGGTTTGCCAAGAGGGTGGTGGTCAAGGTGCTGCGGGCCGACCTGGCCAGCGATGCGGCGCTGGTGCGGCAGCTGGTCGCCGAAGGTCGGCTGCTTGAAGCCTTGGACCATCCCAACATTGCGCAAATCCTTGACATTGGCCAGGCGGGAGAGCTGTTCTGGCTGGCCATGGAATACGTCGACGGCTGGGACCTGCGAGCGGTGCTGCGGGCGCTGCCTTCGGCGGATGGCCCCGGACAGCTGAGCGAGAATGCGGTGCTGCACGTGGTAGCGTCGGTAGCGCGCGCTCTGGATCACGCCCAGACCCGCCGCGGCCCAGATGGCCAAGCCCTGGCGATCGTCCACCACGATGTCTCGCCCTCCAATGTGATGGTGCGCAGCGATGGCCACGTCAAGCTGGTCGATTTTGGGGTGGCGCGGGCGGCGCTGCTGGGCAGGTTGTCGGCCGGGGCGCTGCGCGGCAAGCTGCCGTACCTGAGTCCAGAGCACGCGGCGGCCCAGCCCGTAGATGGCCGTGCCGATCTGTTTTCGCTCGGCCTTGTGGCCTACGAGCTGCTGACCGGCGAAAGGGCTTTGGACGTGGTCGACGCCAAGCACCTGGAGCGGGCCTACCAGCGGCTGCCGGGCAAGGTGGCTGCGCTGCGGGGCAGGCTGCGACCCGGAGTCTGCGATCTGCTCACCGATCTCTTGATGCTGCAGCCGCCAAGCCGCCCGGCGCACGCCGCCGCGGTGGCAGAAAAGGCAGAGCGTTTGCTGGTCGAGGCGGCCGAGCCCTCTCCGGCCCGGCGCTTGGCCGAAGAGCTGGCCCCGGCCTTTGCGCGCCTGGAGGCCCGGACCGCCAGCTTTGACCAGACCCTGCAGGGCATCCTTGGCCTGGCGGATCACAGCGGTCAGCCCGAGCTGACCGGTACCCTGAGCCTGCCGGGGCTTGACGTGGTGGCGGTGGCAGCCGCCAGTGCCCGCGACCAGAACCCGGGCCGCAGCCGCCCTAGAAAGCGTTGGATCTCTGCGGGCTTGTTGGTGGTGGTCACGGCGATTGCCGGCGGCTTCTGGATGGGGCGGCGCACCCCAGCGCCCGTGCAGGCAGGGCCCGTCGCCAGCCGTCAGGCACCGGCCGCCGCAGCGCCGGCCCGCCCGGAGCCGCCACCCCGCGCCGCCACGCCACCACTGCCCCTGGACCCTGGGCCCGCCGTGGCCGCGGCCGCCCCAGGGCTGCCCTTGCCAGCGCCAGCGTCCGTCGCCGCCGGCGAGCCCCCCCCCGCAGTCGATGCCGGCCCTGCAAAGGCCGAAGATGGCCGCGATGACAGGCCCAAGCTCAAGAAGGCCGACGCCAATCGCACCGCGATCCTGCGCTTTCGGGTCCAGCCGTTCTCTTGCCAGGTCAGCGTCGACGGCGTGCGCCAGCGGCCGGTGGGAGACAGCGACCGCTACGAGGTGCGCGTCAGCGCCGGCGATCACCGCATCCAGGTGCGCGATCCCGGCAGCGGGCTGCAAAAAGACGTGTGGGTCCGCAACATCGGGCAAGAAGAGACCAGGGTCCTCTCTGGCGGAATTTGCCTGGGCGAGGGCTGCCCTTCGGGCTGATGGCCAGCGGTGGCAGGGTCCAGCCTGGGCCGATGGGGGAACATGGGAGAGAGCGGCACCGTCACACTGTCTAGCCTGAGCTTGCAGGCGGCCACCTTTGCCGAGCGCTTTACCCTGCCGACTTTTCGGATGCGCGTGGTCAGCGGGCCCGACGCCGGCCAGGAAGCCGTCTTTGCCAAGCGCACGGTGCTGGTGGGCAGCAGCCCAGACTGCGACTTTCCGCTGACCGACGCCGCGACCTCTAGGCAGCACCTGCGGATTGTCGGCGAACGCAGCGGCTACCGCCTGACCGACCTGGGCAGCAAGAATGGCACCTGGTTTGCCGGCTCGCGGCTGGTCGAGCTGGTCCTGGGCCCCCAAGCGACGCTGCGCCTGGGCCAGACCGAATTGCTGTTTCAGCAGCTGCCAGAGCTGCACGAAGTCAGCCTGTCTCGCGAGTCGAGCTTTGGCGCGCTGCATGGCCGCAGCGATGACATGCGAGAGGTTTTTGCCCGTCTGGCCGAGCTGGCCGGGCAAGACGGCCCGGTGGCGATCGAGGGCGAGCCGGGCACCGGAAAGCAGCGCGCGGCGGAAGCGCTGCACCACGCCTCGACCCGCAGCGAAGCGCCGGTCTGGCAGCTGGACTGCAGCACCGCGCCGCGCGAATTCGCCGACCAGCAGCTGTTTGGCGACGACGGGCAGCTGGGGCCCTGGTGGCGGGACACAGCCGGAGGAAGCGCGATCCTGCTGGACCTGGACGAGCTGGACGCCGTGTTGCAGGCCCGCTTGGCCGCTGCGCTGGGGCAGGCGCTCAAGGACTCCTTGGGCAAGGCGCCGCGGCTGGTGGCGACCTTCTCCTGCCCGACCGCCCAGGCCAGCCGCGAAGGCCGCCTGCACCGCGGCCTGCTCAAGCTGTTTGCCCGCGACCGGGTGACCCTGCCGCCGCTGCGCCACCGCACCGCCGACATCGTCGATCTGGTAGACGAATTTATCGAGCAGCTGCAGCGCAGCGATCCGGGGCTGCCGCCGCTGGTTCTGGGCTGGCGAACGCTGCAGGCGCTGCAGCAGTATCCGTGGCCGGGCAACATCAGCGAGTTGCGGCGCCACGTAGAAAGGGCGGCGCAGCTAAGCACCGCTCGGCCGGTCGAAGTCACGGCCCAGGCGCCCGGCGCCGAACCGGCCAGCACGGCAGAACCCTTGCTGGCTGATCTGCTTCCGTATGCCGATGCCCGCCACCGCGCCATCGCCGAGTTTGACCGCAGCTACTGCGCACGGGTGCTGCAGGCCGCGGGCGGCCAGCTGGCGGCGGCCGCCCAGGCTGCGGGGCTGCCCAAGGCGGTGTTTGAGCAGGTGGCGCGGCGGGCCCAGGGCGATCTTTTTTAGCCCCGCGGTTTTTTGCCGCGCCAGGCCAATTGCCAACCGCAATAGTCCGCTGTCAACCGCGGCAGCCAGCCCGGCGATCTGGCGAGAGATGCGCCGCGTAAGGCCGGGCCAACTGCACAAGTGGTTATCGAACAGGACAAAAAACTTGCGCGATGCGCCAGGAATCGTACCTTGATGAGCAGGGGATGCCGCTGTTTTGGCCGGCCCGCCCCCCCGCGCAGGAGTCCGATTGGGCCCCAGGAGATCGACGTGAGCAGAACCAAGACCCAAACGGCAGTCCGCACCCGCGCCGAGTTTGACGTGGCCCTGCGGCAGGTCCAGCTGACCTCGTTGGAAGAAAACGTCCTGCGCATGCGCTTTGGCATTGCCCTGGCTGCCGATGCGCCACTGCATTTCCACGGCGAAGAGTCGGCGGAATTGGGCGAAGAGCTAGCCGCAATCGAGAGGCGCGCTCTGCAAGCCATCGACAGCAAAGTGGATACTCAACGCCTATCCTCGATCATCGATCGCATGCGCCGCATCTAGGACCCAAGACCGCTGAGGCGCTCCGGGTTGCCCCCGGATGTTGTTCACTGGTCTTGCGTGCTGCTGAAGCGGCTGGCGACGCCGGGCGGCTAGCCGAGGAGGGTACCGATGCCGAGAATGTCTGTCTCGCGTTGGTCCTGGCCTGCCGCAACCGCTGGGTCGGCCCTTGCCAGCCCGCTGTTTTTCACCCCAGATTTCAGTTACCTTGGCGGCATCGGCCCTGCCGTCGCCAAGGGCCTTGCCAAGGCCAACTCTTTGGTTTGCCCTGTGCCGCTGAGCGGGTCACCACGCTCACCGATGCGGACCTGCGGCCCTTGGCAGACCTGCCTTGGCCGAGCCGGCCCCGCCCTTGACGCCGCACTGCGCCTCTGGCAATTTGCGCCCCCCGCTGCGTGGCCCGAGCTGAGCTCGGCCGCGCCCCAGACTGCCGCTACCGGCACTCAAGAGAGTTCATCATGGCTAGCCCTACCCGTGTCGCTGACCGCATCAAGAAGGCCAAGAAGACTGCCGCCGGTCAGAACCGCAAGCGCGAGCAAGCCCGCGCCCAGCGCATTCTCTCTGAAAAGAAGCTTGAGGCTGCCCTGGGTGAGCACATTTCGCTCCCCACGATTCGCTAGTTCTTTTCTCCGGTTTCTGACCCTCCGCTCCGCCACTGCCGCTGCCGGCCTGGCCCTTGTCTTTGTGACAGCGGGCCTGGCGGCGCTGTGGGCCAGCGGCCGCGGCTACCTGCCGCCTCCCCCGCCACCGCTGGACCGCTGGGCTGCCTCCTTGGGCGTGGCCGGTGCGGCGCCGCTGCCCGCCGATTGGACCTTGGAGCGCGCCGCCCCTGCCGCGCCGGGCCCGCTGGCGTTGACGCAGCCCCTGGGCGAGCTTCCCCCTCCCTTTGCCCATCCTCTGGCAGCGCAGGCTTGGCAGCTCTACCGCGAAGGTCGAGCCCCGCAGGCGCTGCAGGCTGCAGAAAGCGCTTGGAAAGCAATTGGTTCAGCTGCTGAGCCTCGGAGCGATGGCCCAGAAGCTGCCGGTGCAGCGCCCACCGAGCGCACCCGCCTGGCCCTGTTGCTCACCCAGCTGCGCTGGGCCGCTGGCGACCGAATTGGCGCTCTGCAGGCTGCCCGGGTGGCTGTTGGCGATCCGTCGCTGGGCGTTGCGGCGCTGCGCTGGGTGACGACCCGCGCCGACGAAGCAGGTTTATCCAGCGTTGTCTTGACTTTGGCCTCTGACCGCGACGATCCGGCCCTGCGGCTGCTGCGGGCCAAGGCGATGCGCCGCAACGGCCAGGTGCAGGCTGCGCAAGAGGTTTTGGCCAGCCTGGCCCCGCCGACCGGCATCGCGCTGTGGCGGCGCTGGACGCTGGAGCGGGTGCGGACCCTGCAGGCCGCCGGGCAGGAAGAGCAGGCCCTGGCCACGGCTAGAGAATTGCTGCGCAAGGCCGGCAAGTCCGCCCAATCCGAAGAGCTGGTCGATCTGGTCCTGGGCGCTTCTGACGCGGTGTGGCTCAAGCGCCTGCAGAGCCGCCCTCAAGACGCTGCGCTGGTGCTGGATGCACTGGTCTACTCTGCGCAGCGCCGCCGCTATGACAGGGCGATTGCCGGCCTGGAGGCCCTGGCGCAGTTCAAAGGCGCCGATGCGGCGGTGCAGTGCCACGCCCGCAGCTGGGCGGCGCGCTGCCACGACCGGCGCGGTGCCTTTGCCAAGGCGATACCCCTCTACCTAGAGCTCGCCAAGACCTGTGACAGCCCCGAAGTCGCGGCCCTCAAGGTCGATGAAGATGGCTTGTCTGCTGCCGAAATTGCCTTTCGGCACGGTCGGGCGCTGGCGATCCAGGGCAAGCAGGAGGGGGCAGCGCTGTTAGAGAAAGCGCTCAAGGCCCACGCAGCGGCTCCAGCGGCCCTGGGGGCTGTGGATGCCGACGACGCGCGGACGCTGCTGACAGTGCTTGCCTCGTCCGACGGCCCCGCAGTTCTTGAAAAGCAAGGCCCGGTTGCGGCCATGGACTACGCCGAGAAAGACGTCATTGACGTGGCCGCGTGGCGGGTGGCCCAAGAGAGGCTGGTCGGCAAGCGCTGGAAAGAGGCGCTGGAGCTGCTCAACCGCTTGGCAGAAGTGCGAGACCGCGATGATGCGCCGGTGCCGCGCCAGGGCCAGCCGACCGCCGCCGACGCCCGTTTTGACGACCGCGACTGGGGCCGCGGCCGCGCCGACTATTTTGCGGCGCGCGCGCTGGCCGAGCTGGGCAAAGCCGACCAGGCCAAGCAGCGCTGGATCCGCGTGTTGCGCCGCCATCCCCTGAGCTACTACGCCGGGATGGCGCTGGCGCAGCTGCAGCAGGTGGGGCCCGTGGACCCGGCGTGGCTGCGCGCCGCGCCGGCTGTAGAAAGCGGCCCGCAGATCGATGAGCACCTCCTTGGCGATGCGCGGGTGCAGCGGGCCCGGCTGCTGGGGCAGCTTGGCTGGCACGACGAGGCCGGCGAGGAGCTCGACGCCGCTGGCGTGGGCAAGGACCTGGGCCAGGAACAACGCTGGGCGCCCGGCGACCCTGGCAAGCTGTGGAGCCGCGGCGCGCTGGATGGCGAGGCTGGCCGCTGGGTTACGTCGCACCTGATTGGCCGCGACTCGCTGCGGGCCTTTGCCACCTCTTATCCCAACGACCAAAACCGCGAGGCGTGGAAGATCGCGTTCCCGCGGGGATTTGCCGCCCTGATGGACAAAGCTGCCGCTGAATTCGCCATGCATCCCTCGGTGTTGTACGCGATCTGCCGCAGCGAGTCGGGTTTCAACCCGCGCATTGAGTCGCACGCCCACGCCATTGGCCTGCTGCAGCTGATCCTGCCGACGGCCCAGGCCATGGCCAAGGGGCTCGACGTCGAGGCCACCCCAGAAACCCTGCGCCAACCGGCCGTCAATGTGCGACTGGGAGCCCGCTACCTTTCGAAATTGTTTGGCCGGTTTGAGCGCGAGCAGCAGATGGCTGCTGGCTACAATGCCGGTGGCGGCGCCGTGGGTCGCTGGCGCAAGCAGCGCGGCGACTGGCCAATGGACCTGTTTGTCGAGGCGATTCCCTTTCGCGAGACCCGCGACTACGCCAAGCGCGTCACCTCGGCGATTGCCACCTACCGGGTGCTCTTTCACGACGAGCCGATGTACGCCCTGGCTCTGACGCAAAAAACGCCAGGGGGCGAAGAGGCGCCCACCGAGCCACCGTCCAAGCCTGCTCAGCCGGTAGGCGCCAAGCCCGCAGCTGCCGCGGCAGAGTCCGACGCCGTAGAGGCCGCCGCTCCCGCGGACCAGCAGCCAAAGCCGGCGGACAGAGCTGTGGAGCCGGCCACAGAGCCCGGGCCCGCGGCTTTGCCGACGGCGGCGGCTGGGGCGGCCAAGGGCAAACCTACTTCGGCCAAAGCTGTTTCGGCCAAAGCTGCGGCGGCCAGTGCCAAGGCAGCCACCCGCGCCAAGGCTGCCGCGCCCGCCAAAGCCAAGGCCGCCGCCCGCGCCAAGCCCGCCGCGCCCGCCAAGGCCAAGGCGCGGTCCCAAGCCAAGCCAGCGGCCAAGGCCAAGCCCCCCGCCAAAGCCAGGGCCGGCGGCAGCGCCGGGTCGCGGGCAGCCGGCAAGCGCTGACCCGCTTTGAATCGCCGCCAGCGTTCAGGCGTCCAAGCCATGGGCAGCGGAACACCAGCTGTCGCCCGTGTGTTGCACCGCACTGCGCCATCGCCGGTCGCGCCCCCTGGAGAGGATGCCCGCTTCGCCCGCCCAGTCCCTGAGCTCAGCCGCCCCGCTGCTTCATGAGCGGGCCCCGCAGGCGTTGCAGGTGCTGCGCCAAGCCCAGAGGCGGCTGTGGTGGCAGCGCTTTAGCCTGCGCCTTGCCAAGGTCGCGTGGCTGCCGACGACCGCGGGCGCCCTGGTGCTGGCCCTGACGCGCTGGGCATGGCTGCCCCAGCAGCTCGACCAGCTGGCCGCCGGGGCGGTGGTCGCGTTGGCGCTGGCGGGCCTGGCCTTTGCGCTGGGGCACCGGGTGGCCCTGCACCAGACGGCGCTGCGCCTGGACGCCGCCGCGGCCACCCATGACAGCCTGGCGACGGCCGTGTACTTGGCGGGCACGCAGCGCAGCGACGGCTGGGCGCAGGTTCAGGCCGATCATGCAGAGAAGCTGGCTCGCAGTCTGCAGATTCCCGCGTTGCTGCCTTGGCCTCGCCTGACCGGGTGGGCCAGCGCGCTGGTGGCTGCGGGGTTGCTGGGGGCAGCGGCCCTGGCGCCTTCTCAGCCGCTGCGGTACTGGCAGCAGGTGGCGCCGGCTTCTGGGTTGTCGGTGCTGCTGCCCAAGGGTCCAGAGGCATTTGCGTCGGCCAGAGAGGCCCTTGGCGAGGACCAGGCCCAGCTGCTGACCGCCGATGCCCGCCTGCTGAGAGAGATCGAAGAGCAGCTGACCGATCCCGCGACCCGCCATTGGATCCGCCAGCTGCGCGAAGTCGTCCAGGCCGTCCAAGAGGGGCGGATCGACAAGCGCCAGGCCCTGGAACAGCTGGCGGCCCTGGAGGCGGCCAAGCCACCCAAGCCAGAGCTGGACGCTGCGCTGCAGGCCGCCGCAAATCCCGAGGCTGCGCCCGGCCAACCGGCGGATCGCGACCCCCAAGAAGCCGAGCGTCAGCGCGACGCGGCCGCGCGCAACGCCGTGCTAGACGCGACCAAGCAGGCGCTGGCAGAGGCGCCAGAAGGCGAGGCCAAGAAGGCCATTGAAAAGGCGTTGGAGCAAGGGGATCTGGGGCTGGTGGCCAAAGCGCTAGAGCAGCTGGCCGACAAAGACCTGGATGACAAGACCATTGAAAAGTGGCGCAAGACTTTAGAGAAATTTGCCGACGCGCTCAAAGATGCCAAAGTGCCCAAGAAACTTGAAGAGCTGGCCAAGAGGATCCAGCGCCTGGAGCAGCAGCGCGCCGATCAGGGCGGGCTGAATCCCAGCGATCAGCGGCGGCTGCAGGAGGCGCGCCGCGAGGCCGAGCAGCTCAAACGCGACCACGGCGATGCCCAGGCCGCCCAGCGCCAGGTGCAGCGGCTAGAGCGGCAGGCGCGCCAAGCAGCCGACGAGATGCGCCGCGCCGGCGATCAGAACGCGCGCCTTGGCAAAGACGGTCAGGCGGGAGACAAGGGTCAAAAAGGCCAGCAGGGTCAACAGGGTCAGCAGGGTCAGCAGGGCGGCTCCAAGGGCCAGCAGGCCATGAAAGAAGCCATGCGTCAGGCGGCCGACGAGCTGCGCCGCCAGGACGAAGGCCAAAAATCCCGGCAGGCCCAGCGGATTGGCGAGTCGCGGCTGCGCGACCTGCGAGAGGCCCTGTCGCGCGAGCAGAATCCGCGCGGGCAGGACCGCCGCGGCCAGCAAGGCCAGCAGCAGGGCGGCGACCAGGGCGACCAGGAGTCAGAGCGCCAGGCAGAGGGCAAGTCGCGGCTGCAGAAGGGTAAAGCTGGCGACAAGCAGGCAGGCCAAGACCAGCACAACAGCGGCGATCAGGCTGGCGAACCGGCGACCGAAGCTGGCCCCCAAGGCCAGGGCGAAAAGGGCGGATCCGCCGGAAAGAAGCGCGAGTTTCGTCTGGGATCCAAGGGTTTGGGAGACAAGAGTCGCACGGAGCTCATCAACGAAGGCTATGAGAAGCGCGGCGGTCAGCGCGGCAGCGGCGGCCAGGGCCAGCAGCAGGGCGACGGCGGCAGTCAGGCCGGCACGACTCCTGGCCAGCAAGACGGGCAGGGCAAGAAGATCGCCATGCAAGCCGCCCGCACCGAGAAGGTCAAAGGCAAAGAAGGCAGCGGGCCCGACGTCAAGCAGACGTTTTTGGACGCGGCGCGCCAGGGCTTTTCGCGCCAGGGCTGGAAAGAAGTCTACGCCGAGTACAGCCAGGTGGCCGAAGACATGATCGACAAAGAGGGACTGCCGGCCGGCCGCAAGGCTCTGGTGCGGCGCTATTTTGAGAAGATCCGCCCGCGCTGACAGCGCCACCGCGGCACCAAGGAGACCATGAGCAATCCACAGAATACGCCAGCGGCTCAAGGGCTGTCGGCCGGGCAGGTGCAAGAGCGCATGACCTGGATGGCCGAGCGCCTGCGCACGCTGCGGGCCGAGCTTGCCAAAGTAGTGGTAGGCCAAGAAGAAGTCATAGAGGGTGTGGTGCTGGGCATGCTGGGCGGTGGCCATGTGCTGCTAGAAGGCGTGCCGGGGCTGGGCAAGACGCTGCTGGTGCGGACCCTGGCTCAGGCGCTGCACCTGGAATTCTCGCGGGTGCAATTCACCCCGGATCTCAAGGCCAGTGACGTGCTTGGCACCCAGGTGCTGATGGAAGACGAGCGCGGTGGCCGCCAGCTGGTGTTTCAACCGGGGCCGATTTTTACCCACGTGCTGCTGGCCGACGAGATCAACCGCGCCACCCCCAAGACCCAAAGCGCCCTGCTGGAGGCCATGCAGGAGCACTCGGTCACCATTGGCACCAAGACTCACGCCCTGGCCGCGCCGTTTTTTGTACTGGCGACCCAGAATCCTCTAGAGATGGAGGGTACTTATCCCCTGCCTGAGGCCCAGCTGGACCGCTTTTTGTTCAAGATCGAGGTGCCGTTTCCGTCGCAGGAGGACCTGCACGAGATCGTGGCGAGGACCACCAGTGGCCACCTGCCGCAGGTGCAGCCGGTGCTGAGCGGGCCAGAGATTTTGGAGATCCACGAATTCGCCTTGGGCTGCCCGGTGGCTCGCCACGTGGTCGACTATGCCGTGCAGCTGGTGCACGGGTCGCACGGCTCGCTGCCGGGGGTGGCCAAGTGGCTGCGCGCCGGCGCCTCGCCGCGGGCCCTGCAGGCGCTGGTGATGGGCGCCAAGCTGCGGGCGCTGATGCAGGGCCGGCCGGCGGCGTCGCTAGAGGATATCAAGGCCCTGGCCAAGCCCGCGCTGCGCCACCGCTTGCTGCTGAGTTTTGACGCCGAAGCCGAGCGCATCCGCCCCGACCAGGTGGTAGAGCACATGCTGGCCGAGCTCGACCGCAAAGTCCGGAGCTAGCCGCCCATGGCCAAGGAGCAGCTGCGCCACGACCTGTTTGACCCCGCCTTCCTGGGGCGCGTGGAGCAATTGGCCCTGCTGGCCAGGCGGATGGCGACGTCGGGGGCGCAGGCGCATCGGCGGGCCAAGAAGGTCGGCTCGGGGGTGGAGTTTGCCGAGCACCGCGACTACAGCTTGGGCGACGACCCGGCACAGATCGACTGGGCGCTGTTTGCCCGCTCTGACCAGCTGCAGATCCGCGAGTTTGAAGAAGAAGAGGACCTGTCTGTGTACTTCTTGGTCGACCACAGCCAGTCGATGGCGGTGGGGCCAGAGGGCATGGCCAGCCTGCTGGATCGCGCGCTGCAGGTGGCGGCGGCGCTGAGCTACATCTCGCTGTCCAACCTGGACCGGGTCGCGGTGGTGCCCTTTGCCCAGGGCAGTGGGGCCAGGGCGGCGCTCAACCTGGAGGCAGCGCCGATGCGTCCGGTGCGCGGGCGCGGCCAATTCTTGAGGGTTTTAATGGCTTTGTCAGCAGTCCAGCCGGCCGGCAAGACCGCCATCCACGCTGCCATTGGCGAGTTCTTGCGCTACCAGCCGCGCCCGGGTCTGGCGGTGGTGCTCAGCGATTTTTACGACCCAGAGGGGCTGGGCGACGCACTCAAGCAGCTGGCCTACCGCGGCTTTGAGCCAATGGTACTGCACCTGTGCGATCAGCAGCTGCTAGAGGCTTCCGTGTATGGCGACGTTGCGCTGGTGGACTCTGAAACCGGCGAGCTGCGCGAGCTGACCCTGACCCCGGCGCTGATGAAGCTGTACCAGAAAGCCTTTGGCGAGTTCAGCGCCGGGATCGAGAAGGCCGCCCGCGAGGTCGGCGCCCGGTGCTTGCGCGTGGATGTGTCCGTCCCCTTTGACGAAGTCGTCTTGCGCATCTTTCGCAGCGGAGGCTTTCTGGGATGAGCGCCTGGTCGGCCGAACAGCAAGCGTGGGCCTGGCTGGCGCTGATGGTGCTGGGCGCTTTGGCGTTGCTGTACCTGATTCGCCCGCGGCGGCGGCGCGTCGAGGTGCCATTTGGCGGCTTGTGGCGGCAAGTCCTGCTGCAGAGCCAGGCGCAGTACTTTGGCAAGAAATGGCAGCGGCTGTGGTCCTTTTTGGTGGTGGCTGTGCTGGCGGGCCTGTTGCTGGCTGCGCTGGCCGAGCCGCTGTTTCGGCCAGAGCAAGCAGCCGCGCGCAAAATCCGCTGGTCCACGGTGATTGCCCTGGACCGCTCAGCCTCGATGGCCACCCGGGACCTGGCGGCGCTGCAGCCGGGCCAGCTGGCCTCGTCGCGGCTGGCCCACGCGCAAAAGGCCATCCGCGAGCTGGTGGCGCTGGCCCCGCCCGACGAAGACCTGCTGCTGCTGGCGGCTTCGGGGCAGGCGCTGGTCGCCAGCGGCTGGGGGGCGGAGCGCGCCAACCTGATTCAAGCCCTGGACCAGGTTGAGGCAAGCCACGGTGGCCTGGATCTGGCCCACACCCTGGATCTGGCCGGGCAAGTGCTGCAAGGCCGGCCTGGCCCGCGGGTGGTGCTGGTCAGCGACGGCGGAATCAGCCTGTCCAGCCCGGCCACGCCCGCGGTGGTGCTCCAGGAAATCCGCGTAGGCAAGGCTGCGCCCCTTGGCCAAGCGCTGGCGCGCCCCATCAGCCCCACAGCGCTTGAGCCTGGGGATCAGGCGCCGGCTGGGCTGGCCAACTTGGCCGTTGAGCTGGTCCACCTGCGGCCGCTGGCCCACGACCCACAGCGCGGGCTGCTGACGGTGCAGGTGCGCAACGACGGGCAGGCGCCGGTGGCGGCGCGGCTGGTCATCACCGCCGCCGAGGGGGCGCGGACGCTTGCCGACCTGGGCCGCGACCGCGCCCTGCAGCGGCTGGTAGAGATCCGCGCCGATCCCGGGATTTCGCAGCACCACGTCGACGATTTTCAGCTGACCCAGCCGCGGCTGGCGGTGCGGATAGAGGCCATCGACCCGGCGGTGGCAGACGCGGCGCCGTGGGATGACGTGGGCCTGGCCGTGCTGGCCGAGGTGCGGCGCCTCAAGGTGCTGCTGGTCGGCAAGCCCAACCAGTACCTGGACGCCGCTCTGGCAGTCAGCGGCCGCGCCGAAGTGGTGGCCATCGACCCCGCCGACTACCGGCCAGAAGCCTGGAGCGCGGCGCAGCGCGGTCGCCACCAGGTTGACCTGGTGGTACTGGACCAGGCGCGCCAGCCGCCGCCGCCGGGGATGCCCAGCCTGAGCCTGGAAGTGGCGCCGCCGGCAGATTCTACAGAGGTGGCCCAGCTTTTGAGCGGCCCAGAGCTGCTGGTGCGCGCCGGCGATCACCCGGTGGTGCGCAACCTGAGCTTTCAAGACACCAACTTTGACCAGGTGCGCTGGCTGCCGCTGCGGCCCGGCGATCAGGTGTTGGTGGCGGCGACGCTGGGCGGAGGGCGCTCTGCTCCAGTGCTGGTGGCCCAAGAGCAGCCGGTGCGCAGCCTGCGCCTGGGCATTGACCTGCTGGAGACCGACCTGACTGCCCGTTACGCCTGGCCGATCCTGGTGGCCAACGCGCTGGCCTGGCTGGCCGGCCAGGAAGAGCCGCTGGTGCCCGTGCTGGAGCTGGGGCGGCCCTGGGCGGTGGCGGCGCCGCAGCGCGGCGGCCAGTGGCAGTACCTGGAGCCCGGGCAGCCGCCGCGGCCGGCGCGAATTTCTGCAGGAGTTCTGTTGGGTTCTAGCGAAGTTCTGGGCATGCACGTCTGGCGCGATCCCCTGGGTCGCGAATTGGTGCGCCCCAGCGCCGTGCCGGTGACAGAGAAGCCAGCGGTGGCGGGGCCGCCGCGGCCGGTCTTTGCCGCCAGGGAAGCGGCGCTTGGCGCCGAGCCGGAGGCTCTGGGTTGGCCCAGGTGGACGCGCTGGCTGGCCGCGGCGCTGGTGCTGTTGGCCGCAGAGTGGCTGCTGTATCTGCGGCGGAGGTTGGCATGACCCGGCAGCAGCGCTGGCAAAACGCGGCCACGCCGCTGTGGCTGCTGCTGGTGGCGACGGTTGGCGTCGCTGTCAGCGGGTGGATCGCAGGGCAGCTGCCGGGCTGGCTGGCGCGGCTGGCGGTCCACGGCATCGACCTGCAGCATCCGCAGTGGCTGGCCGCGGCCGGCCTGGCTTGGCTGGTGCCGGCGGCCCTGCCGTGGCGGCTGACCGACCTGTCGCGGTGGCAGACGGCGCTGCAGGTGCTGGTGCGCATGGCCTTGATCGCCGTGGTGGCGGTGGCCGTGGCCGGTCCGCAAATGCTTGAGGAACAGCCCAAGAAGGCTCAGGTAATTCACCTGATCGACCGCTCGGAGTCGGTGCCCGATGCCCTGCTGCAAGCGGCCCGCAGCGGAGTGGCCGAGACGGCCCAGGCGCTGCGCCGCGCCAACCGCGGGCAGCCTGCAGGGGCCGAGCCCGTGGCCGCCCTGGAGGTGATCGCCTTTGACCAGCAGGCCCAGCGCCTGCCCTTTGCCGCGACCGCCGTCGCCGATCCCCAGGCGCTGCTGCCGCTGGCTGCCATTGCCCGCCAGCCGGCCACGGCCCAGGGCACTGACCTTCACAGTGCGCTGCAGCTGGCTCTTGGCCTGATGAGTGGCCAGACGGTGCCGCACGTCGTGGTGTGGTCTGACGGGATCGAGACCCACGGCGACGCCCTGCAGAGCCTTGGCGCCCTGCGCGCGGCCGGCGTGCGGGTGCACACGCCGCAGCTGCCGCCGCTGCCCGTGGCGGCCGAGGTGGTGGTAGAGCGCCTGGAGCTGCCCGAAAAAGTTCGCGCTGGAGTGGCCTTTCCGCTGACCGTGGTCGTCGCGAGCACGGCGCCGGCCCGGCTGCGCTGTACGGCCACCGCGCCCAACCACCCGCCGCTGCAGACTGATCAGGCGATCGAGGGCGGCGAAACCCGCGTGCCCCTTGGCGATCTGCGCTTGCGCAAGCCGGGTCCGGCAGAGCTGGCAGTGCAGTGCCAGGTGCTGCAGGGAGCCGATCGCTTTGCCTCCAACAACCAGCTGCGCGGGCGGGTCATCGTCCAAGAGCGCCCGCGGCTGCTCTACATCGAGGGGGCTGGCGAGCGGCAGGCCCTGGCGCTGCTGACGGCGCTTCAAGACGATTTTGAGGTCGATGTGCGCCCTGGCGACGGTCTGCCGCGCAGCTTGGCCGGCCTGTTGCCCTACCAGGCTATCTTGCTCTCTGACGTCCCGCGGGTGTCCAACCTGGGCGTGCCGTTGCTGACCGACGGCGACATGCGCAACCTGGACGCTTACGCGCGCCAGGGCGGCGGGTTGCTGGTCATTGGCGGCGAAAACAGCCTGGGTTCAGGCGGGTATCAAGACAGCTACTTGGACCAGCACACCCTGCCGGTCAAGATGGACGTCGAGTCCAGCGTCGACCAGCCGCTGGTGGCGCTGATGCTGGTGGTCGATCGGTCGGGGTCGATGACCGGCGCCAAGATGGAGCTGGCCAAGGCCGCCGCTGCGGCTACTGCCAAGGCGCTGGCTGCGCACGACCAGATCGGCGTGGTGGCCTTTGACACCGAGCCGCGGCTGGCGGTGCGCTTGCAGCGCGCTGGCAACAGCTATCGCATTGAGTCCGACATTGCGCGGATCTTCCCCTCGGGCGGCACCCACATCTTGCCGGCCCTGGACCTGGCCTATCAGCAGCTGGTCTCTGCGCAAGCCAAGATCAAGCACGTCATCGTCATGACCGATGGCCAAGCGCCGCGCCAGGGCATTGACGCGCTGGTCCGGCAGATGCGCCGCTCGGCGATCACCGTGTCCAGCGTCGGCATTGGCACGGACATCGACCGCAGCCTGCTGGAGGCCATTGCCGATCGCGGCGGCGGGCGCAGCTACTTCACTGACCGACCAGAGACCTTGCCGCGGATTTTTGTCAGAGAGACCAAGTTGGTCGCCGGGCAATCGGTGGTGGACCAGAGCGTGCGCGCTCGCCGATCCCCCGGCCTGGGCCGCATCGACTTGCTGCGGGGGGTCGACATCGACGCGGCGCCGCCCTTGGGAGGCTTTCTGCCCACCCGGGTCAAGAGCGGCGCCGAGGAGATCCTCAGGCTTTCCAATGGCAAACCCCTGCTGGTGCGCTGGCGGCTGGGCAGCGGCAAGGTGGCGGTGTGGACCAGCGACCTGAAAAACCGCTGGGCGCACGCCTGGATCGACTGGCCGGCCTATGCGCGTCTGGCCCGCCAGATCTGCCGCGATGTGCTGCAAGAAGAGCTGGGGCTCGACGTGCGGGTGCAGCTTGAGCGCCAGGCCGACCGGCTGCGCGTCGCCGTAGACGCCGTCGATGAGGGGGGCCAGTGGCTGAGCGGCCTGCACGGTGGCGCCCAGCTGGTGAGGCCCGATGGCAGCCAGGTTCAGCTGCCGCTGACCGAGGTCGCTGCCGGGCGCTACGAGGCCGACGCCGCCCTGGACCAGCTGGGCGCCTACGACGTTCACGTCAAGCTCAAGCCAAAAGGTGCTGACAAAGTCCTGGCTTCTGGGCGGGCGGCCCTGGTCCACCCCTATCCAGACGAGCACCGCTTGGTCGAGGCCGCCTCGCCGTTGCTGCCGGCCCTGGTCCGGGCCACCGGCGGCCGCGTCAACAGCGCCGCAGCCGACTGGCTGGACGTCGGCAACCAGACCCACCGCTCGCGCCAGCCGCTGTGGCAAGAGCTGGTCCAGCTGGCGCTGCTGTTGCTGTTGGTGGATGTGTTGCTGCGGCGGGTCCGCCTGGGCCGGGCGCCGCTGACCCGCTGGCACGCGCTGCGGCGGGTCCGCTGACGGCGATCAGCCAATCGCCAGCAGTACTTGCTCCAGCGCCCGCGCCTGATCGCGCAGCTTGGCCGCCTCCTCAAACTCCAGCGCCTGAGCGGCCGCCTTCATCCGCTTGCGCAGGTCCGCCAGTTCTTTCTCCAGCTGCTTGAGATCCTTGTGGCCGACCTGCTGAGCCACCTCGCTCAACAGCTTGGCTTCGGCCGGCTGCGGCGCTTCGGTCGCGCGACTGGCATTGCGCGGGGTGATGCCGTGCCGGGCGTTGTGCTCCAACTGCTTGTTGCGGCGGCGATCAGTCTCTTCTATGGCCTTGCGCATCGACTCGGTCACCCGATCGGCGTAGAGGATCACCCGGCCGCGGACGTTGCGCGCCGCTCGACCAATGGTCTGAATCAACGAGCGGTGTGATCGCAAGAAGCCTTCTTTGTCGGCGTCGAGGATGGCGACCAGGGAAACCTCTGGAATGTCCAAACCTTCTCTCAGCAAGTTGATGCCCACCAGCACGTCAAAATCGCCCGCCCGCAGCCCGGCGATGAGCTCGATGCGCTCCAGCGTCTCGACGTCCGAGTGCAGATAGCGCACCCGCACGGCCAGTTCGTCCAGGTATTCGGTCAAGTGCTCGGCCATGCGCTTGGTCAGCGTGGTCACCAGCACCCGCTCGCCCGCGGCCACCACCTGCAGGATCTCGCCGTGCAGATCGTCGACCTGGGTGGCCACCGGGCGGATGTCGATCTGCGGGTCCACCAGCCCGGTCGGTCGAACCACCTGCTCTACGAATTCACCTTGCGTCTGCTGTAGTTCCCAGTCGCCCGGCGTCGCGCTGACGTAGATGCTCGGGCCCACCCGCGTCTGGAACTCGTCAAAGCGCAACGGGCGGTTGTCCAGGGCAGAGGGCAGCCGAAACCCGTGCTGCACCAGCGTTTCTTTGCGTGATCGGTCGGCGCGGAACATGGCGCCGATCTGCCCGACCATGACGTGCGACTCATCAAGGAATGTTAAGAAATCCTTTGGAAAGTAGTCGACCAGCGTTGGCGGCGGCTGCCCGGGCTCGCGGCCAGCCAAGTGGCGGGCGTAGTTCTCTATGCCGTTGCAGGTGCCGCGGGTCTGCAGATTCTCCAGGTCGTACAGGGTGCGCTGCTCGAGGCGCTGGGCTTCCAGCAGCTTGCCGTCGCCGCGCATTTGATCCAGCGTCACCTGGAGTTCCGTCGCAATGCCCTGGCGAGCCCCAATCAGCTGCTCCTCTGGCGTGGCGTAGTGCGAGTTGGGGTACAGCGCGCACCGTTGCACCTGATCGACTAGCGTGCCGCGCAGCGGGTCGATCCAGCGCAGCTCCTCGATCTCGTCGCCCCACAGGCTGATGCGCAGGGCCCGGTCCTCGTAGTAGGCCGGCTGGACCTCGACCACGTCGCCGCGCACCCGGAAGTTGCCGCGCGTCAGCTCGATGTCGTTGCGGCTGTACTGGATGTCTACAAGATTGCGCAACAAAGTGTCGCGACGCAGCCGCTGGCCCACCTGTAGCTGCATCCGCATGGCCAGGTACGTCTCTGCCGCGCCGATGCCGTAGATGCAGGACACCGACGAGACGATGATCACGTCGCGGCGCTCTAGCAGGCTGTAGGTTGCCGCGTGGCGCATGCGGTCAATCTGATCGTTGATGAGAGAATCCTTCTCGATGTAGGTATCGCTGGAAGGAATGTAGGCCTCGGGCTGGTAGTAGTCGTAATAGCTAACAAAATACTCAACAGCGTTGTGGGGGAACAGCGACTTGAACTCCTGGTGCAGCTGCGCGGCCAGGATCTTGTTGGGGGCCAGGATTAGCGCCGGCCGCTGCAGTTGCTGGATCACATTGGCGACGGTGAAGGTCTTGCCGGTGCCCGTCGCACCCAGCAGAACCTGGGCCTTCTCGCCGCGGTGCAGCGCCTCGACCAGGTGGGCGATGGCCGCGGGCTGATCGCCAGCCGGCTGGTACGGCGCGGCCAGATCAAAACCGGCCAAAGCGGCTTCTTCTGCGGTTTTAGGGGCTCCCAACACTGGCGATACGGGCATAGACAGGCTCCCAGGCGCCGCCCAGGCGCCGCGCCGGCCATTGTGCGGACCGGCGGAATCCTGCGCAAGTTCTTATGATTCTGCAGGTTTGCTGGCTGTGTGCGAAAGCTCTTGACAGTCCATGGCATTGGCATAGAATTTTCGACTAGGTGGGCAGCCGCCTCCGGGTGCATCGGTGCAGCCCGGTGGTCTGTCCAGCTGGAATGGGCTCGACCGGAGAGAAAAGGTCCTGAGGAATATAAGTAGTTCGGTGGGCAGATAGGCTGCCCACGCGCTGCATGTACAAGTCCCCTGAACTCGTCCGGGGCGCCAGAACCAAGAGCGGAAATCCGAACTTGGCGCTGGAACCCAAAGTCTAGGCAGGGAGGCTTGGCCTACGCGACCGGATTCTCCGGGAGGCAGACCAAGCGCTCCGTTGAGTACCTCAAATAGGAGATGAAGATGCGTTTGAATCGTCTGATGGTCGCGGTTGTGGCAATGGGTCTGTCCGTGGGTCTCATGGGTTGCGAGAAGAAGGCCGCTGAGCCGCCGAAGACCGAGGGTGCTGCTGCTCCCGAGGCCCCGAAGGCCGAAGAGAAGAAAGAAGAGGCCCCCAAGGCCGAAGAAGCGAAGCCGGCTGAAGCCGCTCCGAAGCCGGCTGAAGCCGCTCCGGCCGCCGCTCCGGCCGCTGCTCCGGCTGCTGCCCCCGCCGCCCCGGCTGCCGACCCGGCCGCCGCCGCTCCGGCCGCCGCTCCGGCCGCTGCTCCGGCTGCCGCCCCGGCCGCTCCGGAAGCCGCCAAGTAAGACCGCCCTGCGCAGACTCCGTGTTTGCGCCAGTGTGAGCTTGCTGAGAAAGCAATCGACAAGGAGGTGGTCAGCAATGGCCGCCTCCTTGTCGGCTTTTTGGGTAGGTCGCGCTTTGGTTGGGTCGGCCTTTTGAATGGGCAGGCTCTTGGGGTACCCGCTGGGGTCGACTTTCTGGGCCCACTGGTCTATTGGTCCAAAGCGGAACGGCCGGGATGAGCGGCCGGGAGTCGCCGATGCCCAGGTACCTGCTCAAGCTGCTGCGCCTGCTCTGGCCTTTGGCCCTGTTGGGCCTGGCTGCGCCGCTGCCCGGCTGTCAGCGCGATCCGCCGCCGGCCCAGCCAGCTGAAGGCGGTGTGGCAGAAGCGGCGCGACCGGACGACCCCAAGACCGCAGCGGTCGTCGAGCGTTTGGACCAGCTTGGCTTTTCGCTGGAGAAGCTGGTGACCCGGGCGGAAGAGGCCCACGGCGACGGTCAGAGTCTGCTGGCAATCCAGAATGAATTTCAAGCTATTGTGGCCGAGGCCAACCGCGATCTGGGCGGCGCCGATCGCGCCATGGCCCCAGAGCAGCGGCGGGCGGTGCAGAGCTACTATGGGTCGCGGGTCGGCCCCCTGCACGCTCGCCTGCAGGTGCTGCTGTTTCCGGCGGCGCTGGTCGAATTGCCGCGAGGCGCCACGCCCGGTCTCATCGCGAGTGCCTTGCCCGCCCCGGCCACTGCCGCAGCCCAGCCGGTGGCGGCCACTGCTTCTACCCATTAGGAATAGTCATGAGTAACTTCAGTAGATTTGTGACCGCGATCGCCTTGGTAGCCCTGGGGGCCCTGGCTGCCAGTGGCTGTCGCCAAGCTGCAGCGCCTGCGGTGGCTGGCGAAAGCGCGGCGCTGCGCCAAGCCAAGGCCCTGATCGACCGCAACGCCAGCGAGTTTGAGCTGGCGGTCCAGGGCGCCGTGGGGGTCGACTCCAATCCTGAGCGGGCCAAGGCCCTGGGCGATCAGCTGCGCAAGGGCCTGGAATCGCGGCGCACTGAAGCAGAAGCCTTGGAGAAGAAGCTGACCGAAGAAGACAAGACCAAGCTGCGCGAATACGGGCGCCAGCGCTTGCTGCCGGCCGTTCAAGCCCTGGAGAAGAAGCTCGCCAGTGCCCCAGCCGTTACCGGAGCGCCGGGAGTTCCTGGAGCCGTCGAGCCGGCCCCTGGCGGAGCTCGCTTGGATGCCCCCGCCGCCGCCCCCGCTGCAGCCACGGCTGTGGGTGGTTGACCGGTCTCAGAGAGCCGTGGTATCGCAGCAGATGCAACGGTCGGCCGGTAGGGCAAAGGCCCGCACGCGGTCGGCGCCGATGGGCCAGGAGCATCCAAGCCATGAACAAAGTTTTTGCCAATGCTGAAGCTGCGCTGTTCGACTTTCACCACGGCGCCACGGTGCTGGTGGGCGGGTTTGGCCTGTGCGGCAATCCAGAGAACCTGATTGCTGCCGTGCGCCGCGGCGGCTACCGCGATCTGACGGTGGTGTCCAACAACTGCGGGACGACCGAGCTGGGCCTGGGCGTGCTGCTCAAAGAGCACCAGATCCGAAAGATGATAGGTAGTTACGTTGGAGAGAACAAAGAGCTGGAGCGCCAGTACCTGGCCGGCGAGCTGGAGCTCGAGCTGTGCCCCCAGGGCACGCTGGTAGAGAGGATGCGCGCCGGTGGCGCCGGCATTCCGGCGTTCTACACCCCCACAGGCGTAGGCACGCTGGTGGCTGAGGGCAAGGAAACCCGCGATTTTGGCGGGCGCCCCTACGTCATGGAGCAGGCTCTGACCGGCGATTTCGCCTTTGTGAAAGCGTGGAAGGGCGACCGCTGGGGCAACCTGATCTACCGCAAGACGGCGCGCAACTTTGGGCCAGCCGTGGCGACCGCCGGCAAGATCACCATTGCCGAAGTCGAAGAACTGGTCGAAGTCGGCGAGCTGGACCCCGACCTGGTGCACACGCCGTCGATCTATGTGCAGCGGATCTTCCAGGGCCAGAGCTATCAAAAGCCCATTGAGCAGCGCACGGTTCGGGTGCGCGCCCCGCAATGAAGAGGCCGTACTGTGGACCGGCTGGGGCGGCTGTACTGGCGGTAGCCCTGACGGCGGCTCTGGGTGGCTGCAAGCGCACCGAACCGCCAGCAGCGCCCCCACCCAAGGCAGCGTCGGCGGCCCCGGCGGCCCCGGCAGCCTGGAAGCGCCCGCCGATCATCGATTTTCACAGCCACCTCAGCGTCGATGGCCTGCAGCGCATCGGCACCATCATGGACCAGGCCGGTCTGGCCAAAGTGATCAACCTGTCTGGCGGCAGTGGGCGGCAGGACGCTCTGCAGCAGCGCATGGCCAAAGAGCTGTCAGACCAGCTGCCCGGCAAGATCGTCAACTTTGCCACGCCATGGTGGCGCGGCTGCTGCGACGCGGCCTGGGCAGAGCGAGAAAGTCAGGGGCTAAAAGACGCGGTAGAGCGCTATGGATTCGCTGGGTTAAAGATCTCAAAGGGTCTGGGGCTGGGTCACACCGACCAAAGCGATCAGCTGGTGGCGCCCGACGACCTGCGGCTGAGCCGCCTGTGGCAGACGGCCGCGGAGCTGGCGATTCCGGTCTGCATCCACGTCGCCGACCCGCGGGCGTTCTGGTGGCCTTTGTCGCAACAGAACGAGCGGTGGGACGAGCTCGGCGTCCACCCCTATTGGGCCTACGGGCCGGTGTCAGAAGCGTTGTTGGCTACTTTTCCAGAACAGGCTCAGGAGATGGTGCGGCAGCGGCCCAAGGTGGCTTCTTGGTCTGGCCTGTTGCAGCAGGCAGAGCGCCTGTACCGCGCCCATCCGCAGACCCTGTTTGTAGCGGTGCACTTTGGCAATGCTGCAGAAGACTTGGACTATGTGGACGGGCTGCTGACGCGCAACGCCAATGTAGACATCGACATCGCGGCGCGCGTCGGCGAGTTTGGTCGCCACCCGCCAGAAAAGGTCCGCGCGTTTTTTGAGAAATGGCAGGACCGGGTGCTGTTTGGCACCGACATCGGCATCAGCGCCGAGTCGCTGATGCTGGGGTCCAACGGCGCGGTGGAGCCGACGATGGCCGACGTGCTGCCCTTTTACCAGGCCCACTTTGCCTACTTGGAGGGCCACGGCCGCGCCATTGCCCACCCGTCACCGATTCAGGGCCGCTGGACGGTGGATGCGATTGGTCTGAGCCCTGGCGTGCTCGACAAGTTGTATTCTCGCAACGCCCAAGCTCTTTTGGATCGGGTCGCCCTCAAGAAGCGCTTGGCTCTGGTCCGCCCGTCGACGGCGCCCCTGGGCCTGGCCGACGATGCCACCCCGCCTTGGGCGAAAGCGCCCTAGGAGCCTGTCGGGATAATCCCCGCCAGGCTCCGTGCCATTTTGCGTTTTTTTCAGTCGGGCAAGAAATATTGGAAGTGAATTCCAATATTTCGCCCGCCTGGGCGCTCGCAAGACGATCGCCCTAGGACCCTG
>CAIXGW010000051.1 GCA_903919145.1 uncultured Myxococcales bacterium | reverse complement strand
CTAGCGCTGGGCAAAGTCCGCCGCGGCGGCGGACTGGCTGCAGTTCTAGCCAGAGTTCCCTCACCAAGGTCTCAGTCCGTCAGGACTTCGCTGGAACCCAGCCCAGGAATTCATTCCTGGGCGCCACCGCGCCACAACCGCGCGCCCATCAGCCGACGCTTGGTCCGCCTCCAACCGCCGCGGGCGTGTCCTGGCCCCGGCGGCGGGCCCATGGCCGCAAAGCCACTGGTTGCGACCGACTGGGGTACGCCCAGGAATGAATTCCTGGGCTAGCGCTGGGCAAAGTCCGCCGCGGCGGCGGACTGGCTGCAGGGGCTGGGGCTGGGGCCCAAGGCGGCGGCGGTTGGTCCTCAGCCGCCCGCGGCCTGGCGGGCCAGCCGCCGCAGCTGGGTGCGCAGGTACACCGTGATGACCACGGCCAAGCCCAAGCTGACGGCGGTGCCGAGGGTGGCCGCGCCGGAGCTCAGGTCCAGCAGCGAGGCGGCGACGGCCACGCCCAGGTTGGCCCAGAGGAATTGCTCAATGGCGCTGGTCTTGGTGGTCAGCCACGTCGGCAATTGCGCGCCGATGACAAGGAAAGCAACGGCCAGAGCCAGGCCGACATAGTTGAACACGCGGACCACCAGCGGCATGGGAACGGTGAGCTGGTTGACTTGCGACAGCCCGGAAAACAGGCCAACGATGATGAAGTAGGTGCGCAGGGACTTTGGACTTTCTTGCATCGCCATGGCGACCTCCGCTGAGCCTTGGGGCGTTGACGGCCCGTTGAAACGCTGGCGGCGATGAGAGCACAGAATTGGCTGGGCGGCGAGAGGCCGTGGAGCGGTGGCCGAATTCCGCGGGGCCCCGGCGTTTTCGCCGCAGGCGCGGGCAGGGGGCATCCTGGGCCGCGGCGCTCTGCGCCTGCGCGTGCAGGACCGCGCCCTATCGTCCAGCTTGCCAGCTGGCCGACCGAGCCCGCGGGCGCGCCGCGGCTGGATGGCTTGAGGTGTTTGGAAGTTTTTTGCAGCCGCGCGACGCCCGGGGCTCGGCCCCTGCGGGTGACGGTCGCTTGCCCGCGGGACCGGCTTGGCGCAGGGTCGCCGCGAAATTCTCTAGGCGCGGTGCGGATCAGACAATGCCCTGGGAGTTGTCTGATCCGCACATGGGCCAGCCCAAGGCGCTACAGCGACAAGATGACCGAGTTGCCCGACTCCGGCTCCATGCGCACCAGGGCGTAGGAGTTGTGCATCAGGATCAGCTGGTCATTGAGCGGGTCCAGCCAGCCCGGCAGGTGGGTGCCGCAGCAGGTGGAGAGCGGGCTGGCGACGCGCTGAAAGTCCACGGCTTTGGCCAGCAGCAGGCCCAAGTGCTGAAACACGATGCCAGACGTCATGTTCCAAGAGTTGACCGCTGTGCCCATGCCGGTGCCGCCGCCCCACATCAGGTTGCGCTTGGCATCCCAGGCCAGCCAGTCGGTGGACACGCCCTCGCCCAGCACAGTGCGCTTGCCGGTGGCCAGGTCGATCTCAAAGGTGTCCTGGTTGGTATCCATCTCTACTGCCAGCAGCTTGCCGTTGTGGATCTCCAAGGCATCGAAGGCGAACTGGGCGAGCGGCCCGGTGCCAAGGGTCTGGCCGGCAAAACCGTTGTTGCTGCCCATGCCAAAGCGGGTCACCCACTGGCAGCCGCTGCCGTCTTTCTTGATGCGCACCACGCCGTTGGGGGTGATGTCGCTGACCGTACCGCCCTGGATGACCGGCATGAGGTAGTCGCCGGTGGTCGGCTCCAAGGCAAAGCCGGCGTACTGGTTGAGCTGCACCGTGAGGGCGCCCGACTTGGCGCCGTTGCTGCACTGGATGTGGTCCGGGTTGTTCTTGCCTTTGGGGTCCAGCGTGCGGTGCTCCGCCCACATGATCTTGCGGTTGCCATTGGCGATGTCGACGCGGACGATGACGGTGTACAGGTCCTTGTCTACGGTCATGGCGTACAGGTAGCCGTCGGCGCCCATCTCTATGGTGTAGGTTCGACCCAGGGGGTTCTTGTAATTGCCCACGCCGACGATCTCTTCTTCAAAGTAGGTCTTCTCTGCCGGGTCGGCCTGGCCGTAGGTCTCATAGCCGTTGGCGTCCGACACCCACTGGCCGGTCACGATGCTGCGGTTGCCGGTGTCCGCGTCAATGGCCAGGATGACGCCCTGGTCTTCATAGAACGAGTCCTGCCACTCGATGCCGGCGTAGACCTTGCGGTTTTTGCTGTCAAAGTAGCCGCCAAGCATGCCGCCGTTGGGCAGCTTGCGCACCGTCGGGCCTGTGCCAAAAGAGATCTGCAGCGGGACCTCAGAGGGCCGCTGGCAGATGTACAGGCCGCCCACGCCCGGTGCTTGCTTGTTGCCACCGCAGCGGCAGTCGGCCACCAGCTTGGTCTGATACTCATAGGTCTCATTGGGCGCCGTGCCCTTCCAGCTGTACTTGTGGAAAGAGAAGGTGGGATCGCAGCTTTTGTTGTAGAACTGGCTGGTTTTGTCAAAGACCGTAGAGGTGCAGGTAAACGACCCCGGGGTGTTGACGCAGTACGCTGGGCAGCCGTCGGTCTTGTCCAGGCACTCGTCAATGTCAAAGCACGAACTGCCGGCCTGCTTGTAGCCCGCGTTGCAGGTGCAGGCAAAGCTACCTGCGCTGTTCTTGCAGGTGCTGTTGGCGGTGCACTTGGCCGCGCCGGTGGTGCATTCGTCGATGTCTGTGCAGGTCTTGCCGTCGCCGCTGTAGCCGGTTTTGCACTTGCAGGTGAAGCTGCCGGTGGTGTTGGCGCAGTCGGCGTTGGGGTCGCAGTCGTCGACGTTGTCATTGCACTCGTGGATGTCGGTGCAGCCGCCGGGGGTGGCCTTGTAGCCGGGGCCGCAGCAGACCTTGCCGCTGCCCTCAAAGCCGGTATTGCACTTGCACTCGTACTTGGTGTCTGAAATGCCGCTGCACGTAGCGTTCTTGTCGCAATTGGCGATGCCGCTGGTGCAGATGTTGTAGGCGGCGTCGGCACCCGCCGCGCTGTCGCTGCCAGTCGCCGAGTCGGAGCCTGCGGCGCTATCGTTGCTGGTCAGGACCTCGCCGCCAGCAGCGTCCTGGGTCGCGGCAGGCGACTCGGTCTCGGCCGTCCCGCACGCTGCGCCAAGCAGCGCCATCGCCAGCAAGGCGGTGGACAGGTGGGCAGCTCTAGTGTGGAGTATCATCGATCTATCCTCTTGGGCGCGGAGATTGGCCCGGTGCGGTGGGGGGGCCGACGCCCTGGGCATTGCAAATACCAGCTTCAGGGCGCCGCAGCCAGACAGCGCTAAGATCGGTGAAAGAGCCACAAGGGCCGGCGCGGGGCCGCCGGACAGTGCCCTGGCGCACAACAGGCCAGCGCAAGCCCAGCGCCAAACGGTACTTGCAGCGAGCGCCGCTCCTCAAGGTGCAGGCCGCGTCGCCGACCGTGACGGGCCCGTCGCGCAGAATTCCGTTTCTATGCAAGGTATTAGCCTGGGCCCCCGCCTTCGCGAGGGTGACGGTAGGGGCCATCGCGAGGTTGCCGCACCTCTCGATGGGCTCCGGGACCGCCAACCGCGAATTCCCCAATGGCCAAGCGGATCAGACAATGCCTACCGTACTGTCCGAGGCCGCCCGCCGCCTAACGAATTCGCGCCGAGCCGCCGCCAAGTCGCCCCCCGGGCAAGCGACCGTAACCCGCATGGGCCGAGCCCCGGGCGGCGCGCGGCTGCGCAAACCTCCAAACACCCACAGCCATCCAGCCGCGGCGCGCCCGAGGGCTCGGTCGACCGGCTGGCAAGCCGGGCGATAGGGCGCGGTCCTGGGACGCGCGGCCGCCAGGCGGCGCGGACCAGGATGCCCCCAAAACCATAGGCCCGACCGCACGCCGGCTGACCGACCCAGACCGAGGGCCCCATGCCCTCGCCCTGAACGTGGGCAACCCCCTGCACCCACACCACATTTACCGCAGCGAATGGCGCTTTACGCGCCGCGGGCCCCGCGCTATCGTCGTCGCTGGCTGGCCCGCCACCGCAGCCACCCACCGGGGGCCCCATGAACCGCGCATCACCACTCTGGATCCTCGCCATCGCCCTGGCCGCGTGCGCTGACCCGACACCCAGCACCGGCGCAGCGGCGGCAACGGCAGACACGGCCATAGACGCACTGGTGGCTCAGGATTCAGCTGAGAGCGCCGACTCCACCGCCGCCTTGGACGGCCCGACAGCGCTTGACAGCGCCGGCCTGCAGGACACGGCAGCGG
>CAIXGW010000050.1 GCA_903919145.1 uncultured Myxococcales bacterium | reverse complement strand
GGGCGTAGCTTGGCGTTCGGGGCAAAGGCACCGTAATACCTGATTGTCGGCCGACCCGGCAGGGGAATCAGAGCGGCCAGGCTGTTCCCGTCCAGGCATTGCCGTGAAACTGGTCCACTCGGACAACTGGCAGCGAAGCGCGCCACGTGGCCCTGAGGCAGATAGCCATAAATCATAGGTGGTTGTAGCCTGGGCCCCCGCCTTCGCGGGCGTGACGGTTTGGGCTGGCCGTCAGCTCCATCGACTCTCCGCGCGCCGCCGGGCCGACAAAGGTGTTGGCGTGCAAGCTAAACCCATCCATTTGCGCACAATTCCGCCCGTGGGGCCGGGGCAGCCCGCGCAGTTGTGCCTTCTTCTCCAGGGCCACGCCGTCGTCGATGGGCCGGCCGAGCAGCGCAGCTTTCCACAGCTCGGCCAGCGCGGGCTCCGATTCTGCGAAGGGATCATCGTTGCGGTCCTGCCACCCTTTGCGCCGGAGCACCTTGTCGATGCGCAGCACCGCGTCGCACCAGAGGTGCGCAAACTGTCACGAGCGTCTCTTGCACGCGCATGGTGTCCACAGGTTCTGCCGGGTGAAAGGTCGCATGGCCGTCGAACAAGCCCTGGCCGCAGCCTGCGCCGACATGGCCGACACCGCGTGCCGTCGCCGCTACGTGACCGAAGCCGTCCAGTTGCTGCGTCCGCACGCAGAGTTCGAACAGCGGGGTGTCAATTCGGTGGCACTGTCGGTGTTCTGCGGCATCCGCTCGGATGGCAGCCTGGACCTGGCGAGCATCGGCCACCACTGGTGGAGGCTGCCCGCGGCGAAGCCTGGCCGCGCTCCACCGCGACCGACGCTCTGCCGCGCCAGCCCAGCCGCCTCGGCATCCGACAACCCCCCGCGCCACCTCAGATCCCCATTCCACCGCATGAATTCGCCCCCCCCAACGCCAGCCAGACCCCCGGGCAAGCGACCGTTACCCGCAGGGCTGAGCCCCGGGCGTCGCGCGGCTGCGGCTACTTGCGCGCACCCAAAGCCCCCCAGCCCATTCGCCGGCGCGCGCTAATTCTCAGACTCTGGCTTGCTGGTGGCAACCACCGCGCTGAACAGCAGCAAGAACAGCGTCACCGGCGCCCAGATCATGCGCTCTTGCGCGCTTGGGGTGATGAGATTCAGCACAAGCCCGACGACGCTATACGCCACAACGACCCAGACGAGCCGCTTGGACGCGCGCGACCATCTCGGCAGCGCCATGCCCGCTCGCGACAGCACCACGCCTGCCATGAGCCCGACAAGTACCATCTGCACGATAGCGGCAACGCGCAGCGCCGGCGGAAACTGGCCGGGAAACGCTCCGCCCATCGCGTACGCCCCCCAGGGTGCGCCACAAGCCAGTGCCCCTTGGAACGCTGCAACTGCAGCCGCAACGACGGCAAACCCGGTCCCAGCTAGTCGGCTCGCTCTCACGCCACACCTCTTTTCAGCTCGGCGCGCGCCTGGCGCCCACTGTCTTTTGGAACTACTTGTTTGCACCGGGATGCAACGGCCACGCAACCTGCGCACCCGTCCATTGAACCACCTCGCCAGCTTGAAGACCACCAGCCCTGCGCACCAAGGGGATAGTCACGTACCCACCCAGAGTTGTTCGCGCCCTGCCTTACCCGGCCAAGCCCAAGAACGTCGCCATGTGCTGCAGTTCCTTGTCCAGCGCGCCCTGAAATGCTTCGTCTTTTGGTGCTGCTGCCGCAAAGCCGACTTCGGGCAGCAGCACGCCGCCCTTGACGCTGACATTGGCCCAGCCGATGACTTGGTCGCGCCACAGCAGGGGCAGCGCGTAGTGGCCGCGCACGCGCTTGGCTGCCGGAGTGTAGGCCTCGAACCGGTAGGCCCAGCCCCACAGCAGCTCAAAGCGCCGGCGGTCCCAGACCACAGGGTCAAAAGGGGCCAGCAGACGAACTTTCTCCTCCACGCGGTAGTCCTTGTCTACAGGGGTCTCGCCCTCTGGCCAGAACCAGGTGATCCCGTCAACCACCGCGCTGGGCAGACGGTTGTGGGCGCGCTGCAGCGCGGCTTTGCGCTGGTCGCGCCACTGCGGCACGCCGCCGGAAAGATGGCCGACCAGCTGGCCCAGGCTGGCGGCGGGCAGGGGCGCGTAAATGGTCACGATGACGTCGACCAGGGCATCCAGGATGGCGTCGCGGCTGAGGTCCGTGGGCTGATGCTCCCGCGCGGCGTAGAGCCGCTGGCCCCCTTCGCGCCGTGCCACGCGCAGCATGCCGCGGTACTGCATGCCGTCCAGCAGGTCCGTGCTGGCCTTGCTGTTGCCGCCAAACCAGTTGGTGACGGTGCCGTGGTCAAAGTGCACATCGACCTCCGCGGGCCGCACGATGCCGCGGTCACGCACAAAGGCCAGCACCTCCTCCGCTTGCTTTAGCCGCTCGGCAGGCCAGACAGTGCGTGGCGAGCGCGGATGCATCAGGTGGTGCAGGTCGCGCCGCACGAAGCCGTAGTTGACAAAGAAGTCTTCTTCTATGGCCAGCTCGGGATAGCAGACCTCCAGGTCGCCCGCCTTGTAGCCCAGGACGCGGTGGCGCAAGGTCAAGTCTTGCGCGCGGGCCGGGGCACGCAGCGGGTCGGCCTGCACAAAGCCTAGGTGTCTCAAGGCCTCGGGCAAGGTGGTGGGGGCAAAGAGGCTGCGGGCCACGGCGTAGCGCCGCAGGTGATCCAGCGTCAACACGGGTGAGGCCATGGTGGGGTTGGGCCGCAAGACTTTCGTGAGCGGACGCGGCGAAAACTGGGGGTTGCCATCAACATTTGCTTAGCTGCCATGCACAAGACCCGCCAACGCGGTACCCGCCCACTGGACCCCAATGCCCATCGGTTAAGGCGATCCGTTGCAATACATCGACTTGCAATCATCATAGAGCTTGGGACACGGGTATTTGCTGGTAGTTGTGTGACCCACCACTGAAGTGGCGGGCTCACGATGGAGACGCCCGCCTCCGCGGGCTCAGGGCAAGGCCTATCGAAAGTGTGATAATTCAATGGTGTACGAGGGGGCTTGTCCTCAGGCCGCGGAGGCGGCCGCCTTTACCGCGAGCCCGCCACTTCAGTGGCGGGTCGCTCATAGTGTTGGTACGCGGAAATTTGTCCGGTGATGTCAGTGGCATGTGGCCTAGCCGATGGGCATTGCACTGGACCCCTCCGATTGCGCCATCTCGCCCCCAGCTAAGAGGTTCTCAGCTGTTCGCTGCGAGCCTACGCCGGCCAGCTGGCACCGTCAACTTGGAATTGTTGGGTTTGTTCAAGCTGATCTGCCCGGTCCGCACAAGGCTCCGCCAGCCAGCAGACCGTCAGGTCCCCCAGCTGCGCCGTCCAATCGTCGACGGGCAGCTCGTCAAAGAACGGCTCGCCGGGGTCCTCGTCGACGGCATCGAGCTCTACAGGCAGCCCAGCGTCATCGACATCCGGCGGGAACAGTTCATCCGGCGGCCAGGCATTGCCATGAAACTGGTCCACTCGGACAACTGGCAGCGAAGCGCGCCACGTGGTTCTGGGGTATATATCCATAAATCACAAGTGGTTGCATCCTGGGCCCCCGCCTCCGCGGGGGTGACGGTTTGGGCTGGCCGTCAGCTCCATCGACTCTCCGCGCGCCGCCGCGCCGACAAAGGTATTGGCATGCAAGCTAAACCCATCCATTTGCGCACAAGGGCCACAAGTGGACGCAAGCCAGTCCTCGGCCCTGGGCCGTGGATCTCCTTGGCGCCTACGGTGTGCGGTCGTGGTTTCCCAGTCGCAGGGATACACCGCCTCCTTTCCTTTTGTCAGCTTATGACGCACACGCGGATTCCAATTGCCGTATGTCCTCGAAACTAGCTCGAAGATCGGTTTGCGGATGGGCACGGATGCGCTCGCCGGTTGCGACACCCAGGGCCGTCTGCCAGACTCTTGCAGCGCTGGTGGCGGCCATGCCCTGGGCCCCTTTCCACCGACTGGACCGATCGCAATGCCTACCTCCCGCCAGACCGGCCAAGCCATCCTGCCCAAACCAATGCACTTGACCCGGGCCCAACCCAGGACCCCATGGGCGTTTGGCCTCCTGGTGCCCCTGCTGGCTGCCTCCACCCCTGGGTGTGTGCGCTATCGCGAAGACTCCAGGGTGGCGGTAGAGACGCTAGAGAAGCCGCGGCCGGCGGTGGTCGCGCGGCCTGCCCGGCTGGCCATGGAGGGCAAGCGCCAAGGAAACACCGTCCTGGTCAGCGTCTACGACCAGCAGCGCTGTGCCGACGTTTTCTACCAGAAGGCCCGGGCGACGCGGATCCGGGTGCGCGCGCCGGTCCAGTCCTCGCTGGTGGCGGCGTACCTGACCGGCGGGGCGCTGACGCTGCTGGGCGGCGTGGGCCTGGGCTGGGCGGCGACGCATCCCCCACCGCCCGACTCGGTGATGGCGACCCAGAGCGTGTACCCGTCGCTGGCGGCGGTGACGGCCGGCGGGCTGCTGGTGCTGGGGCTGGCGGTGGCGGAGCAGCTGCGCGCCGGCGAATTTCGCGAGGATCTGGGCGAGCGGCAGCTGGAGAAGCTGGTGCGCGAGCGGCCGTGCGGCGAGGCTGGCGGGCGGACGCCGCGGCCCGGCGAAGCGGTGCGGCTGACCCTGTCCGACGGCCTGCAGGTCGAAGGCGTGACTGACGCCCAGGGGCTTGCTGTACTGCAACTTCCCGCCGACCTGGAAGAACGCCTGGACGGGCAGCCGCGCCGCGCCGTGCTGGAGGCCCGCAGCGACGCCAGGGTGCAGGTCGTCTTGCCGCTGTAGCCGTGCCGCCCCTCAATTGCCGCGCGCCGCCCCGGGGAAAAACCCGCGGCCGGGGAATTCCGCTAGGTCCGCGGTGGCAGCGCCCAACAGATTGCCCGCGGACCTGCCAAAAATCATAAAACAATCAATACAATACCTGCGCTTGCCGGCCTTGGCACGGCTCTTGCTTCCCTGGGGTGCCATCGGCGCTGTGAGTGCCGAGACAGGAGGCATCTGGACAGCCTGAGGTCTGCCACTGGGCACCAAGAACCCGCTTGCCGCCATGCCGTTGCTCCGGTTTGCACTTCAAGGGCAACTTTGCTGGGGCAAGGACTCGATAGCAGGGAGAACGATGATGAGCACCATGTCAAGCGCAACAGAGCGACAACAAGGCGCTATTGTTATCGTCATGAGCCTGTTCCTGGTCGTCGTCATGGGAATCTTGGCGCTAGTGGTAGACCTTGGGCATCTTTATGCCACCAAGACGGCGCTGCAGAACGCCGCCGATGCCGCGGCCCTTGCGGGGGCCCGCGAGCTGGATGGCTCAGCGGCCGGCGTGGCCAACGCGGTCAGCCGGGCGGTGGCGGTGGCCCAGCAGAATCACTACGACTTTCACGAGCCGGTGGCTTCGGCGTCGGGCAACGGCGGCCTGACCATCCAGGTCGGCAGCACCCCAGACGACCTGATCGACGCCGACCTGGTCGACACCAACGCTGAGGCGGCCAACAAGAAATTCATCAGCGTCCACACCGGCGATCGCGACATCGACGCCTGGTTTGCCGGCGTGTGGGGCATCACCCAGACCCACACCTACGCCGTTGCCGTGGCCGGTCAGGCGGAATCAGAAGTGGCGCTGGTGGCCATGTGCAAGCTGCCCGGCGACCCCAATTCCGCCCGCGACGACGAGCTGGGCTACGAGCGCGGCGTCTCCTACCGCGTCTCTGACACCAACCCGCTGGCCCCCGGCACCATGTACTGGATCGACGCCGGCAATGGCCCCGACGACTGCAGCGGCAGCACCAACGCCTCGCTGCCCTTTGCCTGCGCTGGCAAGATTCCGTTTACGGTCCACGTGGGCCAGAACCTCTACACCAACACTGGCATTTCTGACCCGCAATTGGAGGCACTGGACTCGCGCTTTGACGTTTTCAACAGCAAGAACAAGTGCGACCCCCTGCACGCGCCCCCCGACCGCAATATCAAGGAATACCGCTTCGACGCAGCCGGCAGCGGCGTGCCAAGGACCTGGATGGAGACGGATCCGACGCGGCAGACCTTGCGTTTTGCCAAGCTCGGCGGCTTGGACCAGCCAATTCCCTTGGCGTCGCGGGTATGGGCGGACTACGGCGTGCTGTGGGCTTTTGCCCGGCCGCCTGGTGCCACCACCGCCGACTGGCCGACCGGCGCTGGCAAAAGCCTCTACGGCGGCACCGCGACCAGCTATCCCGAGCCTTCGCCCTATGCCCAGACCAGCGGCAGTTTCTTCACCGCGCCGCGCCCTGCCAACCAGCCCGGCAAGGCCAACCGCCGCGTGCTCAACGTAGCGATCCTGGAGTGCACGGGCGCTGCCGGTGGCAGCTGCCGGCCGCTCAAGGTCATGGGTTACGGCCGCTTTTTGATGCAGCGCAAGGCCAATGTGCCTGGCGATAAAGATATCTTCTTGGAGTTCGGCGGGCTGCTGCCTGGTTCATTCCCTGCTGGTGAGGTCCGGCTATTCCGCTGACCACAGACCTACTTATGGAGTGAGGACCCATGAACGCGCACACCGCCCAACTTGCCCAGACATCGACCCGCTCCCAGCGCGGTGTGGCGGCGGTGGAGTTCGCGCTGGTGCTATTCCTGCTGATGGTGCTGGTGTCGGGCACGGTCGAATTTGGCAGAACTATCTGGTACTACAACAGCTTGACCAAGGCCACCCGCGATGGGGCCCGCTGGATGTCCATGGTGCCGGTGGACCAGGTCGCGGCCGGTGTCACCCAGGCCAAAGAATTGGTCTTTGCCGCCGCCGCCGCCGCTGGCGTGCCCGATGTGACCCGCGCGCACGTCGATGTCAGCTGCCTGAACAACGGCTTTGCGCCTGTCGCCTGCCAGAACGGCACTGAGCCGGTCTACGTACGGGTGGCCATCACCGGCTACAACGTGGTGATGGGCGGCTGGATCGCGCTGTTTTCCTCGACCGGCCAGACCAGTACCCGCGAAACCGCGCTGGCCCCCCACACCACCATGCGCTATGTGGCGCTGAACTGACGGGTAATTCCGGGGAGACTGCCATGAGGCCCGCACCCATGCACCGCCAAAGAGGAGCCGCTGCGCTGGAGTTCGCTCTGGTCGTCGTCGCTTTCACGGCGCTGCTGGCAGGGGTGACCGAGCTCGGCCGCTATCTGTACCTGTGGAACACCGTGCAGGAAGTCACGCGCACAGCGGCGCGAACCGCGGCAGTGCGCTCTTTTACCTCCGCGTCGGTCGATGAAATTCAGCGCGAGGCCGTGTTTCACGCTGGCGAGGGCGGCACGGTGTCACTGCCGGGCGGCCAGCAAGTTACCAGCGCCCACGTGTCAATCCGCTACCTCAACGCCAATTGGGAGTCCGCGGAACCGCTGCCAGACAGCGGCTACGATAATTTCGCCGCTTGCATCACCGAAAGCCGCACTGACAGCTGCATCAAGTACGTCCAAGCACAGGTCTGCCAGGGCGGCGGCGATGACTGCGCCCCGGTGGAATTCGAGTCGCTTTTTGGCGTCACCATCCGCATCCCGGTGTCGACGGTAACGATGCCGGCGGAAAGCCTGGGCATGTAGGCCAGGCAAGCAACGGCGCTTCGGCGCCTGGGAGAGTGTCATGAAGGCCATTGCCAACCACATCAAGCGGTTCTGGAATGAAGAAGACGGCGTGACGGCCATTGAGTACGGCCTGCTGGCGGCTCTGGTGGGCGTGGCGATCATCACCGGCGCGGCGCTCATGGGCACCAAGCTGAGCGACATGTTTACGGCAATCGCCAACAAGCTCGGCGCAGCCACGGTCTCGTAGTCCTTTCGCATTCGTCGAACGCGGCGGCGATGCGGCAGGCTTTGGAGGCTCCGCTTCGCCGCCCCGTCGATGGCCGGGCAAGGAGGAACGCCATGAGGCAAGCACAACGAGGCGCCGCGGCGGTCGAGTTCGCCTTGGTTTCGTCGGTGTTCTTTCTGCTGCTGTTTTCGGTCGTCGACTTCGGCTATTTGATGTGGGTCAACCTGACGATGCAGCACGCAGTCCGCGAAGGCGCGCGCTATGCCGTCACGGGTCGGGCTGACTTGGATCCTGACCCCGACCCGGAGAATCTGGCGCGCAACCGCTACGATGCGGCCATAGAAGAGATGAAGCAGAGTTCGATGGGCCTGTGGACCCAACTCAATACCCAAGTGGCTATGCAGACAGTGGATTCTTCGGGCACGGTCTCCGATCTGCCGCAGCAATCGGCCGGGTCGGGCGATCAGATCCTCATTATCCGCCTGCGCTGTACGGCACACGCCCTGACGCCGATGTTGCAGCCGTTTTTGACCGATGGCGTATACCGGTTTGACGTCAGTGCCACCATGAAGAATGAGGCCTACCGATGAAAAGCCCAAACCCCATCCAGGTCCGGGCGCGCCGCTCGCGGGGCAGTAGTCTCGTCGAATTCGCTTTGCTCTTGCCGATCCTACTGGTCCTGGTGTTCGCGACGATCGATCTGGGCCGCGCCATCCAGCTGTACAACATCCTGGTCAACATGAGCCGCGAAGGGGCCAACCTGGCGGCGCGCACCGATTCCAGCCCGTCGTTCATCATCGACGCCCTCAACGGCACCGCATCCGCTATCGATATGCCGCAGAACGGCATGATCTACCTGACGCGCCTGGTTGGGCATCAAGTGGACTCGAAGTGCTTGACCGACTGCACCATCGAAGTCCAGGTCAAGGAACACACCCGGGCCAGCGCGGGCGCCTTTGACTTGAACAGCCAAGTCTACAGCTGCAGCAGTTGGACGAGCGCCGGGCGCTGCAACCTGCCCCATCAACTGCCGACCGTGGCCTGGCCGATGCCGCTGCGCGATGGCGAAGAAGTGCGGGCGGTAGAAGCGATTTATGACTACGTGCCCGTGACCGGCCTCGGATTGACGTCGGGGCGGGTGCTCTACGCCAGGACCATCCTGTGACGGCCCTCGGCCTGGGAGGCTGCGATGTGGACCATGGAACTCTTGCGCCGCCGGCTCACCGGCAGCGCCCGCGGGCAGATGACCATCGTCGTTGCCCTGGTGCTGGTGGTGCTGGTGGGCATGGCAGGGCTGGCCATAGACTCCGGCCGCGCTTATGGGGTCAAGGCCAAGCTGAATGCTGCGGTCGACGCCGCTTCTCTGGCGGGGGCCCGCGCTTTGGCAGAAGGCGATGACGACGCTGCCCGCATCGCCCACGCCAGCGCAACGGCGGAACGCTTCTTTGCTGCCAATTACCCAAACGGATTCCTCGGTTCTGAGCCGGGTCCGATTCAGACCATCGCTGAACACGACGCGGCAGGATTTTGGCGGGTCACGGTCAACGGCTCTGCTGTCATGCCCGTGACGCTGCTGCGGGTCCTTTTGCCTGCTCCAGGCCCGGTGACGGTGGTCGCCAGCAGCCAGGCGTTGCGCCGCGATGTCGACGTCATGCTCGTCTTGGACACCTCAGGCTCGCTGGGCCCGCCGACCAGCCCACACGACACCCTGGCCAAGCTGAAAGTGGCTGCTATCAACGGCTTTGTGGCCCATTTCTCTGCGGCTCCGGGCGGCGATCGCGTTGGCCTCGTTGCCTTTGCGTCGGGTGCCGTGCTCAGCGTACCCATCGACAAGACCGCCCACCGCGGGTTTGTTCGCACCAATGGCGGGCACACCGGCGTGGTCGACCAGGTGCAGGCGCTCACCATCAGTGGCAGCACGGCCCAAGCCGAAGGACTGCGGCGCGGGCTCGACGAAATCAACCAGGTACCCCAACACCTGCGCTCGAGCCTGCGCGTCATCCTGTTGTTCAGCGACGGCGCACCCAATGGGGTTTCTGGCACGTTTACCAGAAGTTCTGGCGGCGGCGGGGGGGGAGGAGGAGGCACCGCCGAAGTTGTCGGCAGCCTCTACTCCGAAACAGACGGCCCCGGCAACGCCCGCGCCACTAGGCTCTTTCGCGCCGACCGCAGGGACAGCGCCCACGGCACCTACGACGACATTGCCTCTCTGCCGGCAACAGGTCTAGGCAACGTGGCGCTGGCAGGAGCGCGCGGCCTGGGAGCCGGCCCGCCCTATGGCAACACCCGCTGCAACGTCAACAAGGCCGCGCGCAACATGGTCGAAAACGTTGCCAATCAGGCTAGAAATCAAGGGATTATGGTCTACACCGTTGGCCTTGGCGCCCGGCTCAACAGCCTGGAAGTCACCTTCTGCGGCTACGGCAATGCAGAGCGCGGTGCCAACATCTTGCGCAGGGTGGCCAACGACCGCAGCGCCGACACCCATGATCCGAGCGATCCCATCGGCCGCTACTGCTACGCCGCGGACGCCGACGAGCTCAAGGCCTGCTTTAGCGAAATCGCCAGCGAAGTCTTGCGGCTGACGATGTAGGCATCCACTCAAACATCGCGCCGGCGCATCAGCAGACTCGGCATTCTGCGAGCCCAACCGCCAGCGCCGTTGTGTCCCGCGCAGCAGAATCTCCATACATTTCATGAATCAGACATTCCCTACCGCACTGTCTGAAGGGTGACGGCTCGCGATTTCCCCCGCAGCCCCGGGGTATTTTCCCGCTGGTGGCGTGTTAGCGCCCGGTCCGCGCAGGGGATTCTCTGATGCAATATTATTTTCATTATGTTATGTGCGTGGTGGCGTTGGCACGCCCCTTGCAGTTCCTCAGAGCGGCGGTTGACTCCACAAGGAAGCGCGCACAGAGCACGCACAGCAAACCGCCAGACGGAATGGGCGATCGACAGAGGAAACCAGAGCAGGCCCGCGAACGGTCCAGTTGGGACCGCCGCCGCGGATCCTCAACGGTCTACCCGCCAAGGGGCGCATAGCCACCAAGGAGACTATCATGAAGGCCATCATCCTGAGCGCTCAGCGGTTCTTCAACGAAGAAGACGGCGTGACCGCCATTGAGTACGGCTTGCTCGCGGCGCTGGTCGGCGTGGCGATTATCACCGCCGCGGCCTTGCTGGGCACCAAGATCGGCGGGTTGTTTACTGCCATCGCCAACAAGCTCGGCGGCGTGACCGTCTCGTAGCCCTGCAACGGGCGGTCCACGGCGAGCAGCTTGCGCTGTCAGCCCTGGACCCGTCCCGGCTGCAGCCCTAGGGGACGTACTGATTGCCCCGTTCCAGCCATCGCGGCCCCCGTGGTCGCGAGCGGCTGGAACTGGGGCAGTCCTTTTGGGCCCCACCTTGGCCCCCAAGTCCGGGCCGCCGGAGCCGCGCCATGACCCTGCACCCAGACACAATCGCCGCGGTGGTGCTGCTGATTCTGGCGATTTTGCTGGCGATTGCCGTGTGGGGCGACGTCCAGAGCCACCGCATCCCCAACCGCTTGGTGCTGAGCGGCCTGTTGCTTGGCTTGACCTGCAACGGCCTGCTGCCGCTGTGGGCCCAGCCGCCCCACGGCCAGATCGGCACGCTTGGCTGGGCAGACGCGCTGCTGGGCATGGCGGCGGGGCTGGCGGTGCTGCTGCCGATGTACCTGCTGCGGGCCCTGGGGGCCGGCGACGTCAAGCTGTTGGCCATGGTCGGCGCGTTCCTTGGCCCGCAGGCGGTGTTGGGCGCGGCGCTGGGCACTTTGGTGGCCGGCGGCGTGCTGGCCCTGGCGGCGGCGCTGCGCTGGCGGGTGGTTGGCGCGATGCTTAGCAATGTCTCCGCAATGGTCCAGTCGGGCGTGGTGCAGCTGAGCGCCGGCGAGACGCCGCGGGTCGTGCAGCCGCTGGCCTCGGCAGGGCAACTGCCCTATGCCATTGCGATTGCCGCGGGGACGGCGGGCTACCTGGTGTGGGTCAACTTGCTGGCCAATTAGGGGCGCCGACAAGAGCAACTCCTTGGTTTGCCTAGTGCTGCCAGCCGGGTTGCCCGCTCGCCCAGGCGGATCGGCGGAAAACGACCCCGCAGCGGCACCCAGGGCCCGTGACCGCCATGTAGCAACGGAATCCGCGTCTGCGGTCACCGCGTCAGGGCTTGGGCCGCCGCTGGAACACCCAGCCCCCCTGGCGCCATCGGCAGGACCAGGACGGTGAAACGCCTGGCAATGGCAGACCTACAATGCATTTGAACCTCCATGGCGGCGGTAGCCCCGCAGCGGCGATAGCCCGGCAGCGTCGATGCGTCGACTCCCGCCGACGTGGCAAAGGGAATGGCGCTTGCCCACGACTGGCCTCCAGCGCGTCTTGCTGCGCCGCGGCTGCAGGCTTGGCAGCGACGCGCGACACCCCTCGTGTCGGCCCCGGCATCCATCCAACTATTCAAGGATATAGGTATTCAGGAAGATCTCGACAAGGCGTTGGGCAAATCCCCTCTACTGCGCCATCTTCAAGCACGCGTCGTCGCTCAGGCACGGCCCCCAGAACTTGCCGCTGCAGTAGTCGCTGCAGCTCTGCGTGCCCTTGACGGTCGGGCCCGACGGCGAGCCACAAGAGGCGGTGCATTCGCGCTTTTCGCCGGCGGTCGTGCAGACGTCGTCGGGGCCGGAGCAGAGGTCCGGGCAGTCAGCCATCGGCCAGCTGCTGTAGTAAGAGACGTTGCACTGGGCGCCGATGGGCTTGAGGCACAGGTAGCCGCCGACCTTCTTGCTGACGCCGTCGGTGCAGAGGACTGTGGCCGGCGCCTTGGTGCTGTTGGCGCAGGTGCCCTTGAACTCGCTGCACACCGAGTTGGTGACGCAGGGCTGCCTCAAGTGCAGCTCACTGCCACCCAACGCGCCCAGGCCCGGCAGCCCACGCCCCGCCCAGCGCAGCGTCAATCGCCAAGGCCCGTTTGGATCGCGCCAGTTTCCTCAGGTTGACAGCGGCTTTCCCGCCGGAGTAGCGTGGTGCATCGCCCAGAGGTACATGCCATGCCCGATCCTCCGCTCCTGCCGATGGCCTCGCGTTTGCTGGCCCAGCTGCCCGGCCTGCGCGCCGACCCGCAGATGGCCCTGCTCGGCGAGCTCAAGGCCCTGCCGCCAGACGACGCGGCGGAAGTGGCCCTGCAGATTCTGGAGCACATGGATGAATCGACGGGTGTTTTGGCCGGGATGACCTGCGCCAACCTCGTGGCCGAACACGGCAAAGAGGGGCACTTGCCGCGGCTGGAGGCGGCGCGCCAGCGGGTCCCGCCGTTTCCGGGCCTGCGCGATTGGCGCCGCGATGTGGGCGACGCGGTCGAAGCGCTGCAGGCCTTGGCCAAAAAGCGCTGCAGGTGCTCGGCGACGCGCACAAGCAACACTGCGCCTTCAGAGAAGCTGTTTGAGACGCTGAGCTCCAAGGCGGAAGACTACGTCGACGTGATGGAGGTGCGCTGCAGGCACTGTGGCTGCACCTACCAGGTCGAGCGCGACGACAGCTACCACTACCCCACGTTTAGCTGGCGCTGACCCATAGGACAGCCAAACGCCCCAGCCGCCCATCGGACCACCTCGCCAGCGCCATGGCGCCCAAGCGTCCGCGGGCAGCTCGTCAAAGCACGCTTCGCCGGGGTCGTCGAGATCCGGCGGGAACAGCTCGACTGGAGGTGTCCAAGGCAATGTCGACTTCGCCGTGGCCAGGCTGGCCCCCCTGGATAGCGGGTAGGGGCGGGTCTCCGTGCCTGACAGGTTCATTTCATAAACATAATCGTAGGGTTTGTGGTCAAATCGCCCATCTCGGCCAGCCGCAGTTCCTGTCAATGGGCGTTGAGGGCCAACTGCGGCGTGGACCAGGTCGTCCACCTCCACCCAGGCGAGCAGGTCGCTATGGGGCCCATGGAATTTCAGCAGGCTCTTGTGGCCCGGGGTGCGCTCAGCCGGGGTCAGACTGGGTTGGCCTTGGGTCAGGAGCCTGTCGGGATAATCCCCGCCAGGCTCCCCGCCAGTCTGGCTTTTTTCAGTCGGGCAAGAAATCTTGGAAGTGGATTCCAACATTTCACCCGCCTGAGCGCTCGCAAGACGATCGCCCTGGGCCCGTCGGCTGCCATTGGCGCGGACAATTGCAGTGAGCAGCGTCACATGCGACATCGTTGATCTGCCAGCGACGGCGTCCATTGGGCCCAAGCAAGCGAAATGACCACAGCAAATCACTGCAATAATGGTTACTTAATGATCCCGTTGCTGTCTCAGCCACAGTGGTCAGGATCAACACCTTGCCGGCAACCTTGGCTGTGTGACATAGTGGAGTTGGCGCGGCGGCTTTCGCTCTTTGACCGGAAGCTATGGACTCGACCGCCCCTCTGCCCCCCTCGGGACTCGCGCCCCGTACGCCATTCGCGCGCTGTGGCGCAACGGCATGGTCGGCAATGTCAGCAGGTCCGAACACCGGGCTGGGAGAGGCAAAGTAGATGAGCAACCCCCCCTACAACGAAGTCACCGCCCCCATCCAACCCTTTTATACGGCTGAGATTAATGGTCAATTTGGACTCTGGCGACTGCAGCAGGCGGGGCAGCCCAGCGGCAAGCTAGTCGCCTCGCTGAGCCGCACCGCGGCCATGACGATTGGCCGCGAGCCCGGCAACAGCCTCACGGTTGAGGATGTCACAGTTAGTCGCCAGCATTGCCGAATCCTTTTGGACGATACGGGCGTGCCAGGTCGCGGTCCGTGGGTCGTAGAGGACCTTGGCGCGCGCAACGGCACTTGGGTTGGCCTAGATCGCCTCGCACCGGGCGGGCGGGCGACCATCCACGCCGGACAGACCCTGCGCATCGGCACGGTGCTGTTGTGGTTGGGCGACGGCAACACCGATGATCTTGGCCCCTTGAGCAATTGCATCCCCGGGTTCTCCCTTGGTCGGTGGCGCCTGATCAAGCGGCTTGCGGCAATGGTCAAGGGGGCCCAGCCGATCTTCCTGGTGGGCCCGCACGGCAGCGGGCGGCGGGCGATTGTGTCATGGTTGGTGCGGGCGGTTGGCGAACATTGGCGCGCGGTACGCCTTTCGTCGTCCGACTCTGGGGCCTGGCTGGGTGCGATGGAATCAGCTCAATCCGCCGACCACCCAGTGTCGCTGGTCGCAGGCCCTCTAGAGAGCCTCGCACCGGACGTGCAGGCCGCGATGGCCAAACTCATCGCGGTGCAGGTGGCGGCCACTGCGCGAGGCGAGCCGCCCAAGTGGCATCTTTTTGGCTGGGCCGGCCCGGCGGTGCTGCCCTTTGCCAGCAGCCACGACCCGCTGATTCCCGAGCTGCGCCAAGCGCTTTACGGCGCGATGGTCGAGGTCGAGCGGCTTGATTTGCATCGCGAAGATCTTCCCGCGATCGTCGAGTCAATGCGCAGCAGCTTTCGGCAGATAAGTCTTCAAGAATTAGCGGCTATTGACAATGGCAATGCTGCCGAGGTGTGTGCCCAGGTGCAACGCTGGGTCCACCAGCGATGGCCGGGCAACCTTGCGGAAGTTGCAGGGATGGCCCTGCCCAACCACGCGGTCGAAGAAGTGCTTTCGAGGGGGCTGCCCGCCCAGTCTGGCCCATGGACGCCCGAACCGCTCAAGGCGATCGCGCCCGCTGCAGCGGGCGGATCCGCCGCCGCCCGTCGGCGCCGCGTCACCGACAGCGGAGGAATCGAATTCGGTGACCGCGACCCAACGCTTCACGCGACATGGCTGCTCGACGGCGAACGCGACGGCAACTGGTACACAGTGGCCTTGGCCGATCCCGTGACCTTGTGGCAGGCGATACACGAGATCTTTTCTGGCAATATCAAGGCATTCTGTGACGAAGCGGGCGCGCAACAGGGGCGCAACCCAGAGTCCGTACGTCGGCAAGTCTACCGGCATCTCGGTGATCGGATTCGCACCTTGCGGCAATAGCGGGCCGCCGGCCAAGGACCAAGGGCAAGCTGCAACCCGTCGACGGACATCTTCGACAGGTTGGCCCAGCTTTGAGCCATCGGCGGCGACCGGCAAAGTCGCGCATGTCACATTCGCAGTTGACAACGTCACATCCTGATGTCACATTGTGACATCGCCCTGCGGCAAGCGGTCGGCGAAGGACAAGGACGTGCGCATGAAGAGGAACCTAGCCAAAATAGCTGAGCGCGGCAGGGCCTACATCCTCGTCCTTGCAGCGTTTGCCGCGCTTTGCGGATGTCACACACGGGCCAGCGATTCGCTGACGCCGGTCCGGATGACTGGCGATGCCGGCGCTGGCGATGTAGCCGAGCGCCAGGCCCAGGCCGGTCGGGCAGTTGCGCCCGAGGAATATGGCCCTCGGGGCGCTAGCTACTTCCCGAGCTTTGTTCTGACAAACGAACTAGGCGAGCAGAAAGCCTTCTTTGACCTGATCGCCGGCAAGGTCGTGCTCGTCAATTTTGTGTACACGACCTGCGGCGACTCCTGCCCCCTGGAAACCGCACGGCTGCGCAAGGTGGCCGACCGGCTTGGCGCGCGGTTGGGCAAAGACGTGCACTTTGTCTCGATTTCGGTCGACCCTGAAAACGACACCCCGGCGACGCTGGCGGCCTACAAAGAGCGGTTTCGCCTGCCAGCGAATTGGCACTTCTGGGTGGGCAAACCCGGCCAGGCTGAAGAGATCCAAAAGAAATTAGGGGTCTACCGCGAGGCAGCCGACCAAAAGAAGGATCACTCGCTCGACATGGCGGTGGGCAACCAGGCGACGGGGCAGTGGCTCAAGCGCTCGCATCTGGAGAATTCAGAGGTGATGGTCAACCTTCTTGACCGCCTCAACCCGCGTCAGCCGCAGCGAGCCCAAATCGTCGGCTACGAGCAAGCTCCTTCGCGGATTGGCGATGTCGATGGCGCCGAACGGCTGTACGTCAGCCGCTGCATGGATTGTCACAGCATCGGCCGGGGCGACGGCATTGGGCCCGACCTCAAGGACGTGACTTCGCGGCGACCGCGGGCCTGGCTGAAGCGCTGGATCAAAGAACCCGACGCCATGCTTAAAGAGCACGATCCCATCGCCATGGGCATGTACGAGAAGTACATGCAAGTGGCTATGCCCAATACAAAACTAGAGGACGCAGACGTGGAACTGCTGATCGACTTTATCGATCGAGAGAGCAAGTCCCTAGCCGAGCTGGGTCGGCCGCGAATTCAACGATAGCCCCTCCGGCGCAGCTGCACGTCTTGGCGCGCGGCACCCTGACCCCAGTTGAGTAGATGGCTGCGCATAGTCGATGCCGCAAGGAAAAAGATCATGAATATAATGCGCAATCGGTTGAGGGCAAATCTGGCAGGGGCGGTGATGGCAACAACGGCAATTGCCGGTACGGCCTATGCCGTAGGTCTAACCTACACAACAGCGTGCCCGACGACGACGCCAGGGACGTGCTACGCCACCTTCTCTGGGGGCTTGTTGGCGACACCTCTCAGCATCCCCTACCCGTCGTTTCCGACCGACGCTTCAGCTGGGCAGCCGGCAATCGTCGGTGGCAATGCGGTGGATTTGCAGGATGGCTTCCACACCTACCACGGTGCCTGGGAAGGTGGCCCCAACGGCACCGAGGGCGGTTCCACCGTCAATCTCGCGGCCGGGTCAATTGGCCCAGAGAATTCGTTCAATATCCCCTCGGCCGGCAAGCCCAGTCCTCTGTTCGGAGCTCTGCCGTTTACCCAGAAAATGCTTCGATGTCAAGAATTTGGACCTGAGAGCCTCGCCACCTCTAGCGTGACAACTACGCTGCCCTTGCCGGTCGCCGGCACGACTGCGGCCGATCCCGAAAAGAGCGGCACTGCTACACAGAGTGCGCCAAACGCTGCGGATCTTGACAATTTTCTCGGCTGGCCAGGGCTCTACCCGTTTCCGAGCCGCACTTCTAACACCGCGTTGCCCAACCCGTGGTGGAGCCTGATCTGCCCCTTTCTCGGTCGCACCGACTGTCGCGAGGCCGGCCCAGCAGAAGGTCGGCCTGCAGGTGAAGGCTGGGCCCACCAGCGCTGGGACGAATTCTATCCGGCCAAAGCCTACAAGACGGCAGTGGCTGGGTCGCGCACCAACCTAGGCATGCGCGATGTGCGGCAGCGGCACGGCTATGTCAAAGGCGAGTTTGCCTCGGGGCGGCTCTACCACAACACGACCGGCCTCGCCGGCTTCAATGGCACCACATCGGGCATCAAGATTAAGTTTCACCCCAACATGCCGGTGCAGCATCACCAATCGGTGTGGACTTTTGACGGCACCTTTCCGCCCAAGCTGCTGCAGGTGCGGTACGGCGAGCCGATCTTGATGCGCAACTACAACGCTCTGCCCATCGACGTCGCGGCAAACCGCGGCTTTGGCATGCACACCATTACCACGCACGAGCACAACGGCCACAACCCTGCAGAAAGCGATGGCTTTGCCGGCTCGTTCTTCTTTCCGGGTCAGTTCTACGACTACCGCTGGCCGCTAGTTCTGGCGGGCCACGACACGGTCAACCTCGACGCTACCGAGCCGCGGGCTGCGACACCTTGCGTCAAGGGCGAAACGCTGCGCGTCACTCGGCGGTCCGGAGTGGTCAACGTCCCATGTGACGTCAGCCGCGACCCCGCTGGCCAGAACGGCATTGTCCAGCTGCGCGGCGACTACCGCGAAACCATGTCGTCCCATTGGTTTCACGACCACATGGAGGATTACACCTCGCAGAACGTCTACAAGGGCAACGCGGCGGCGATGAACTACTACAGTGCCATCGACCGAGGCAACGAGACCGTCAATGATGGCATCAACCTGCGCCTGCCTTCGGGCTCGGCGCTGTCGTGGGGCAACCGCGACTACGACGTCAACCTCGTCATGGGCGACAAGGCGTTCGATCAGAACGGGCAGCTGTGGTTTAACCCCTTTCAGACCAATGGCTTTTTGGGCGACGCCATGACGGTCAATTTTGGCTACAAGCCGACTTTGGACGTCCGTGCCCGCCGGTACCGCTTTCGCCTTCTCAATGGCTCCGTGGCCCGCTATTTCAAGGTCGCGCTGGTGCGCGAGATCGCCGGCACCACGGGTTCGCTCAAGGGCCCCACGGGCACCAAAATCTCGTACGAGCCCGTGCCGTTTCACATGATCGCCAACGACGGCAACCTGATGGAACACGCGGTCGCGTTTGACGGAACCAACGGCACGCAAAGAGGCGTCGCCCCCGTGCAGGCTATCGGAGAACGCTACGACATCATTGTAGATTTTGCTGCCAGTGGGGTCAGAGTTGGCGACAAGCTGTACCTCGTCAACCTCGTAGAGCACAAAGATGGCCATCTGCCCAACCAGTACATTCCGCTGGCCAATGTGCTCAACGGCTCGTACAAGCCGCTGGTGAGCGGCAGCGGGTGGATCAACGGCGACCCGGCCGTGGGCCTGTTTCTGCGCTTTGACGTCCGTGCGTGTGCCGATGCGGCAGGCAAGGCCATCGCCTGCCTCGACAACAGCATGAAGCCGGCCCTCTACGTGCCCGGCAACACCAACGGACCGAACAAGGCGCCCCTCAAAATGATACCCAAGCCGACATTCAGCGCCGCAGAGCTGGCCAGCGCCAAGCGCCACACCTACGACCTGGGCAAATCGGGCAGCGGCGGCGACAGTAAGCCTTGGAATATCAAGGTAGATGGCGCATCGGCGCACACCGCGGACACCCGACGCGTCTCGGCAGCTCCAAACCTCGGAGACCTGACGGCCGCCGGCGCACCTCACGTTGAAGTGTGGAGTTTTAAGACCGGCGGCGGCTGGAGTCATCCCATGCACGTTCACTTTGAAGAAGGTCAGATTCTGACCCGTGACGGCAAGGCGCCGCCGATTTGGGAGCGGTGGGCGCGCAAGGACATCTTTCGCATCGGCCCCGAAGAAGGGTCTTCGAGTGAAATCGAGGTCGCCTTCCGGTTCAGAGAGTTTGCCGGCACCTACGTGGAGCACTGCCACAACACCACCCACGAAGACCACGCGATGCTGATTCGCTGGGACATCGAGCGCCCCGGTCAGACCATGCTCATGCCAGCGCCGGTGCCGACGTGGGACGGCGTGGGCTTTGTGACTTCGGTGGCCGAGAGCAAGTTCCGCACGGGCCTGTAGCTAGCCAAGGATCTGTTCAAGCCACGCTCGGACAGGTCCTTGCGCCTGCGCCACGGCGCTGAAAGCAAGCGTGGCTAGCGCATCGCCGGAAAAGGCTGCGTCTCAGTCAGCCAGAGCTGCGGGCGCAGGCGCCGACAGGCCGAAACCAACCAAACACCGGGCCAGCCGCTATGGGTGCGCGGCCCCCAACTGACCCGCGCAGACAAGCCCGTGTCCCAGGTGCGGCCAGACCGGGCCAAATGCTGCCAATTTGCCAGGTGCGGCGGACTGCGGCCCAACTCCCTGAGCAGTTGCAGGGCCAATGTCGCAGCAATGCGCCCGTGGACGCGCCCCAGCTCGGCCGGCAACTGGCTTGACACGGCTGGGGCTGGCTCTTCGCGCCACGCCGGCACCGTTAGCAGCCCGTCGCTGTGCGCGCACGGACTCATCCCGCTTTTCTGCGGATACCAAGCCGTTGGCGAAGCGGCGGCAGATCCGGCGGTGCGCTGGCGTGCAAGCGACGGCGTCAAGCGAAGAACGGCAGCGTGATCAGATACTTCAGCTGCTGGCTCTGGCGCGAGAATCAACGCGCCGCTGCCCACAAGCGCCGACAAAACCGCTGGCGCAACGGCACTTCCCGGGGCCAGCACGGCAGCCACGGCTCGGTCCGAGCGCTGAAGCTGAGCAATGTTGCCCAAATCCGCCGCGCACAGACGGACCAACCGCACCCGGCGTCCGTGGACCGCTGCGACCTTTGACAGCACCGCAGCTGCCTGTTGCAGGACTTGGTGGGCAAACACCTCGCGGGCACCCAGAGGTGAACCACTGCCAATTCTGTCGGGCAGGATGACGCCAACGCGCACCTCTGTTTCGCCAAAGCCCGGTGGCGGCACGGCCGCGCCATCGCGCAAAAATTGCCACAGGGCAGCCAGTTGTGCATCCGTCAGGTCGTACTGCGGCATCACCGGCGCCAGTACAGTCTGGCCGGCACCCACTCCGTGGCGAACAGCGCGAACAAATGCGGCAAAGTCGTAGGCTGGCCGATAGCTGGCCCCGGTCTGGCGCGGCAACCGCAGGACGGTCCCCGCAAGGGGTGGAGCTTCGACCCCCGCCTCTCGCTGGCCGTTGGCGCTGGCGCCGTGACAGCCGGCACACGGCACCGTTGCAGCGTGGATGGGGTCACCGCCGGGCAGGTGCGCCGTGACGATGTCTTGCCCTGGCCAGCGACCATGCATCCACAATTCTGCCGCTGGATCAACGGCATAGACGGAACGTGTCGCCATCAACCCTGTGAGCAGAAAAGAGCCAACCCAACGCAATTTGGCCGCCTGTAGCAACAGGTCGCAGTTATGGTACAGGCTTGCCCTGCGAGGTTGTGCGGTGCGCGACATCCTGCTCCAGCAACTTGAGTTCGGCCTGCAGTGCCGCCGGCGCCTTGAGGTTGAGCACCTTGCGCCACAGCATCGTGGGCTCGTGGCCAACCGCGGCCATCGGCGAGTGATCATCGGGGCGTTGGGTGTACAAGTCCATTGCCTCTAGCACTTTTTGCACGTCTTTCTCGTCGCCGGTCAAGAAGTACCAGCCGGCGGTTGCGCCGTACTTCTCCGCGTAGGCCTTGAGTGCCTCAGGCGTGTCATTCTCGGGATCGACAGTCACAGAAATCAGCACAATGTCCTTGCCGACTCGCGCGCCCAGGCGCTTTTGCAGCGCCGCAAAGACACTAGATTGCACCGGGCAAGTGCCGCCGCACGAGGTGAAGAACGAGTTAAAGAACACGATCTTACCCTTGATGATGTCGGACACAAATCGCAGCTTGCGGCCGTCTTGGTCGAGCAATGTGACATCCGGCAGGCCCGGCAGCACTGGCGCAGGCGTGCCGACCCCCGGCCCAGCGGCGGCCGCAGCCAGCGCAGGTGGCGCGCCCAACGGCTGTCCGGTCACTTCCCACCGAACGGCCAGCGCACGCCCTGCGCCGATGCCGAGTGACGGCGCCCGAACCATCACTTGGTGAGGCCCTGCGCGCGCGGGCGTCACAGTACCGACAAACTCAGCGACATCCGCTCCTCGCCCGCCTTGCCCGGCAGGGGCCACCTTGCGCAGCGCCACAATCTCGCTGAAGTCGGGCAGTTGCACCACGGTCACGTCGAGGTCGGCCACCTGGTCGATGGGCTGATGATCCAATGTGGTCAAGCGAATACGCAGTTCGCCGGCAATTCCGGCTTGGCCGGGTGGCGAGGTAATGGCGGCCTGTACCCGCCGAAGGTCGCGCTGCTCTAGATCTGCGGCGACATCGATGGCTCCACAATTCAGCACCTGCGGCGTGCCGCGCGCCAGCATGACCGCGGTGTAGCGTCCCGGTGCCGGCAGCGTGCCGTTGGTGCGATAGCGGCCCGGCTCCACCTCGCGCAGGGCCTGGTCCGATGCCAGAATGCCGCGTGCCGTCCACGGGTACAGTGCCGACGAAGCCGATGGCGCCACCATCCCTTCCATCCACTGATAGACATTTCGGTCCGCAGGGTTGAGCACAAATGAACCCTCGCCGCCTGGCGCCTCAGCGATCCACGGCGCCAACACCCCAGCCGGAAAGCCCTTACTGCCAAGCGAGATTTGCGCCACCCCCGCCGGTCGCTTGGGGTCAAACTGGGCGAGGTCCAAGCCCTCTGCCTGGGCGCTGCCGGCATGGACGGCCAGCACCATGGCCGCCGCCTGCAGTAGCCGCAACGGATTTGCAGCAATCGCTGCCGACGAGACAATGGTATCTGTAGATGTATCAAGCACTTCTATGACAGAAGGCCGATCTCGCAGCACGGCCAGCCAGCGGCCGTCGGCAGAAGCCGCAAGATCGACGCCGCGCCCCTTGGCAGCGGTGCGCGCCAGCGGTTCACCCGGGCGAATCCGTGAGATGACGCCATCTTCTCCCAAGACATACAAGGCATTCGCCGCCGCCGACCAGGCCAAGCTGACTGTCGGACTGGTTAGTCGAGTCTGCGACAGGACTTGACGTGTGACGGGGTTGATCAACGCCACCGACTGCCGCCCAGCCGTTGTGGCGGCGACCAACTCCCCAGAGGGCGAAGCCGCGAGTCGGTGCGGGCCCGGCCCAACCGTCACATAGGTGACCGCATCTGCCTCGGTCGGCGAGCGGCTGAGGTCAATCAGCGCCAGCGAGGTCCCCGTCACATCGCCGGCCACAACCAGCGCGCCGCCAGGCAGGATTTCAAGGTCGTACGGGTGGCCGCCGACTGCGTAGCTCAGCGACTGGCGCTTTTCGACCAGGACTCTGACCACCTCTCCGCGATCCGGCAGGCTGACCACGGCATCGCGACCGCTGGCAACGATGTCGGCCGCCGGCCCACCAAGCGAGACCTGCCCTACCATTCGGGTCTTGGTTGACGCCAACAGCGGGTCTAAAATGGACACCGAAGCGTGATCATCCAGGGTCAATAGCTCAAAATGATTGAAATGTGCTGCCGGACGCAGGGCCGTTGCGCCGCCCAGGATGTCGCGGACGGTGCGCTTGCACGCCTCTGCGTCTGGAGTGCCCACCCCCTCTTGCTTGACCAACCACAACAGCGGCTGCCGACCGGTAACTGGGCTAGATTGGCTAGAAGTATCCCGTAACTGTACTTCAACTTGTGCGCGACTGTAGGCGCGCAGGCCCGCATCGCCCAGCGAACGCAGACCCAGCGTGACGCGAATTCCAGCGGCGACCGCGGTGGTCGAGGTCACCTCTGGCGCAGGCGACAAGGCGGCAGCCGGGGCCGCGGCGGCAGCTGCTGCCAGACCGGCTGCCGACAACGGCTTGGGCAACAACAACCTGTGCTCCTTGGATTTTTGACAACCCGCAGCAAGGCAGATGGCACAAGCGACCGCGGCGGCCAAGCCAAGAATCCGATGGCGCTGCAGAGCATTTTTCAAGGTGTAACTCGCAAAATGGACCATAGGCCCGCTTCGACCTCGCCGCCGGTGCGGTCGCGCAAGAAGTAGTCACCGGGTTGAGCAAATGCACCGCCGGCGCCGCCATAGGGAATCAGGTTTGCAACTATGCCGGGACCAAACGGATTTACGGTGCTCACCCAGGCAGAGTTGCCATTGGCCGGTTGGCGCCGAAAGAGGTGGTTGCCCAATTCGATCTGGTGGCTGCGGTGGCGACCGCCGGCCTGCAGGACCCGGACCCGCAGCGGCTGGCCGGCTTTGGCACTGAAGATGCTGGCGCCGATGGGCTTGGTCGAAGCGGCGAACGCATGGGCAAACGAAACACCGTTGGACACGAAATGGGCACACGTGCACGTATCGGGTTCACAGGCCATCCCCGTGGCGGCGTCAATGCAGGGGCTGAAGGGATTGTAGCCGAGCCGCTGCGGCAAGGGGTCGCTCTTGTAGTTGATGGCTTTGACCCCAGAGACATTGTCCTCTACCTCGCCATGCTGCGGCGGCAGCGGCCCGGCCGAGTCGGTCAGGTTCAAGTTGTCCTGCACCATGGCGACGATTTCGCGAAAGGTGCCGCCGCCATGGGTAACCGTCGCTTGAGCGCGGCTGTCTGCCGAAGTTACCCAGGTTGAACCCACCGGTTCAATAATCAGCGCCCCAAAGAGCCCTTTGTGCTGCTGCTGCAAGAGGTCGGCGGGCTGCAGGTTGCAAGCGCCAAATTCTACTGGAGTATAGACGACATTGCCGCTGCCATCGACAGACTCGGTGCCGGCATACCACTCGTAATTGATGCTGTCGCCGAACTTGACGGTGCTCACTGGGTTCAGACCAATGTTCAGGCCAGACGAACGGCCAACGTCGTAGGTGACCAACTGCGGGTGCAGCCCCACCTCAGCCGATGGCGCGATTTGGTTGGCCCCAAAACTGTCGATGATCGGCGGCAGCATGCTCCAACCGGGCGCGTCGGTGGGGGCCGCCTTAAACCTGTTGCGCAAGGTGACCCGCAGGCAATCGCCTGCGTTGGCGCGCAACACGAGCGGTTCGACAGGTACGCCAGAGTTGAGCTTGCCGTTCTTGTCGAGATCAGCCGTCTGTACGTAGAGCAGCCCGTGCGGATCGACCAGAGCACTGATGCTGTTGTACACGACACCCCCCCCGAAGGCATCTACGGCCCGCACCGCCGACACGTCGTACTTGCGAACCGGCGCCGAAGATGGGCAATGAGACTTGGCGTGCATTTTCTTGGTGGCGTCTGCATTGGGCTCCTTGTCGGTGCCGGCCAGCGGCGAAGACGGCAGCGGCAGCAAGTCTTTGCGCAACCCGCGGTACGCACGCAGCAAACCCCAGGTACCGTTCCACAGTTCGGCCTCACTGCCGCCCAACGCGTACAAGTAATCGGTGCTCTTGCCCTTGATTGTCTGTCCGGGCATGTTGCCGGTCTCCATTTCAAAATGCTCAGAAATGCCAGCCATTTGCGCAGCTACCCAGGGCGACTTGGCCACCGCAGCATCCTGGCGCCACCGCATGCCGTGCAGTTGCAGCGCGTGCATTTCTTCGTGCGAACCGACAATGAAGCCGAATTTTACCCGATCACCCTCGTAGGCGCGCAAGAGCGGCGTATAGGGGTCACCCGGCCGCTGATCTTTGCTCAGCGGTGGATACCAGGTCGGCTGCGCATTGAGCGCCGGGTCGGCACGCGCAATGTCTGAGCGAAAAACGTGGGCCAAGTCACCCGCCAGACCCAGAGCCTGCGCGCCGGTCTTTGGGTCGCGGACCCGCAACGCCACGGGTTCATTTCGATAGCTCACGGTCATCGTGCCGACGTCTTGAATCGTCACCGGCTCTGGCCGCGGCGCCGCTGGCCTCTGCACGATGTTGGGCAGCCCTACCTCTTCCATGCCGGGCGGGAAAACCGGCTTGCCGTCAGCGGTGTAGGCCAGATGGTCGTCAGTCACCGACATCAGGAATTCGCGAAAACTCTCGGCCGGGTCAACGGTGAGAATATCGGCGCGAAAACTGGTCGGTCCGCCGTCAAAGCGGTTGCCCATCATCGCCCCGGTCTCGGGGTCGCGCCAAGCAGATCCTGCGGGCTCGACCACCAGGCCCGCATAGACACCGGCTTGCTGGTGGGTCGATGGACCGTAGTGGTCGTGGGTAAACACGGTGCGCAAGGTCCTATCCTTGCCGGCGGAGTTCAGCACTGGGTCAGCGTACCAGCGCTGCACGGTCGTTTGTCCACCTAACACTCCGAAATACGGGTGGGCCCGCGCGGTCAGCGCTTTGATGTCAGCGTTGTCGGCCAATCCCCCCGCTTGGTTGATGGCGTGGATGCGCTCGACGACTTCGTCCGGCGCAAACGTGCCGTCCTCATAGTTAAACCCATTGGCGCCGCCGTCGGACGCCGTCACGTCAAACTTGACGAGGTGAATGTGCTGTCCCACGATGTCTGTTGGGGTAAACATCTGAAAATCATCGCCCTTCCAAACGGCAGGCAGCAAGTTGGTGTGGTGAATGGTGACGCAGTCGCCCGACCGCGCGCGGATAAACAGCGGCTCAGGTGCGCGCTTGCCGGCCTGGAAGTCGGCGACATCGCCCCACAGGCTCTCCATGCGGCTCTGGGCATAGTGCCAACCGGCTTTGTTGAACTTGATGTCGAGCTGGTGCACGGCAATCTTGATGAGCCGCGCCGCGCCGAGCGATTTGCCGTCGTCGTCGACGCAGGGGTCGGCAAAGGGCGCCCCGGGAGCAGCGAGCGCACCGTTGAGGACAAACTGAGCCGGCCGGCCATCCGCCGTGACACTGTCGTGCAACCGCTTGCTATGAAATGCCATTGCGGCCTTTTCTGCAGGAGTACCAGCTTCGGGCACCGCAACGGCCTGCATGGTACTGGCGATGCGGTCAAAGGCGCCGCGCTGGCCATCAACCGTGGCCCCACCGGTGACCACGTGGCGCGGCAGGCCCCCATCGTCCACGGTGTCTAGGGGCGGATGGGGGGCGCGGTGGCCAGCAATCCCCGGGATGAAATAGGGATACCCAGGCACATCGGCAGTCGGGAGCGGAGCAATTGCCATGCCCGGCAGCGGCACAACCGCAGGAGTCGGCGTCCCGCCTGGCAGCTCGGCATCGGGCAGGGTGCGCGTGCCGTCTTCAAACACATCGTGGCTGCGCCATAGCGACCACATACCCTGGGCAAAGTGCGGGTAGAAGTGGCAATGAAAGATCGAATCCCCCACGGTCTTGTTGCGGTTGCCTGAACCGTTGTAAGAGATGTCGTACGAGAACGCGACGCCAGGCCCGATAGACTGGCTGTCTTGGTAGGCCGAATTGTCGTCGTCGCTCTCGGCAAGCCACTGCTGAGCGTGCAGGTGGTGGATGTGGTACTCGCGCGATCCGGCGTGGGCGACACGGAACCTTACGTGATCATTTATATAACTGTGGTAAACATTGGATGGGTCGTCGGGATACAGAGCTTCGATTGCCGCCCCCGCGGCCCACGGCATGCCCGCCGGCGTGGGCTGGCGGCGAACAACCATCGCCGGATCGCCAAGCACCCACGAGCTGAGAAAAAACTCCTCGCCCTTGCAGTCATTGCAGTTGGCGGCCGGCCCGACGGCATTGCGATAGGGCGCAAAGCTCGGTCCTGTCGATAGAATTTCGGCGCCGATTCCGCCAGAGCCGTAGTTGATGGCCATGTTGTCGCGCAGGGGCGACAGCGCAGTGTCACCGTTCAGCGCGTCAAACGCCTGTACCAGGGCCACCTCGTCGTGGTAGGCGATGGTAAACTCGCGAAAAGCCTCGCTACGCGAGCGCACAATGCCGTTGTTGGTGGGCGCGGCTGTCGCGACTGCCGTCGTTACCATACCGGGCGGCGGCACAATCATCGCCGTCAGGTCAGCGTGAACAATCGCATTGCCATCGAGCATGTTGAGGATCTGCTTGCCGGCCTTGGGGTGGTTCGTCGGATACCGGGCCTCATAGTCCAGCCGGGGCCGACCAGCGGCGTCTTTTGCAGTGGTAACCAGCGCCAGCTCGTCTTGGCCCACTTGGCTGCGGTACCACTGCGAGCCCGCAGGCTCCACATGCACCAAACCAAACAGGCCCTGGCCCGGCTGGCCAGCGTGGCCCTCTGAGCCCACCAGAGCGCCGGCCGAGTGGATGACAAAGGTTCCTTCTTTGGGCGCGTGCCAGTTGTACACGCGAGTCTCCCCCGGCTTGGCCAAAGAAGAGGGGTTGTTGCCAATGTGACTGCCCGCCGAGGCGACACCGTCGACGAGGCTCAGCCCCTCGACCATCATCGACGCTTCGCGGTCGATCGGCTGCTCGCTGTGAATCCGGTTGGCCGCCAGCAGGTTGGTAAATGTGACGGCTAGGCAGTCCCCGCGGTTCATGCGCAATACCAAAGGCCGCGGACGCTTGTCACTGCGCAGCTTGGCCTTGCCCGGCAGTAGAGCGGCGCTCGGCCCTTTGGACTCCACATCGCTGCGCAGCGCAAACATCATCCCTGACGGCAAGTGCGCGCCCAGCCTATTGAAAACAATGAGCTGATCGAAAGCCACGACATCGGCAGTCAGGGTGCGCGTACATGTCGGCTTGGGCAGATTCGGGCCGGCCTCGTCCCCAACGCTCGACGGCTCCGCAGCGGTCACAGTCACACCGACGGCCCCCTGGGCTGGCCGAATGCCCTGCGCCGTGGCGAGCAAGACAACAAACACCAATAGGCCTAGCACTTTAGCGAGAACAGTCGGGATGGCGAAACGAGTCGGCGCGAGGGTGTACGGCATCGAAAGCCCCGGTTCGGCATGTACCGCCGAAGCGACACAATAGCCCGCCCATGTGACACCGTCAAGTGGAATTGTCACATGGGCGCACTCGGTGTTAAAGCTGCTATATTCTCAGTTTATTTACCTATTCTGAGATTGGCTCCTCGGCGCGGCACGGATGCCGGCTCTCGGCGGTTGTGACAGGCAGTCCATCCAAGGTGCCGCAACAGACCGCCCGACCCAGCGCAGCACCATGGACCGAGCCCAGCTTGAAGCCCCTTGCCCCTGCAGCGCCTGTTCGCCAATTCGGTGGCTATCGGCGGTCACCGGAGGGTCGCCTAGGACGCCGGCTCCCAAGTCCGCGGCGGGTTGCCCTGCGGCAATTCGGCGTACTGCGGGGTGAAACGCAACGACCAGGTGCCGCGAACCCGACGCAAATTTCGGGTTCGCGGCACTAGTGGGCTAGTACCCAAGGCCGTTAATTCGATCCGGGCTACACCCTACGGATCCCACACAGTCTTGCAAACCGGCTAATTTCATAGGACGATCGGCCCGGACTTTCGGGCGCACAAGCCCGTCGAGAGGGCGAAGGGGTGAAGGCTGCAAAGAGTCAGGGACTGGGCGAAGGGTTGGCGTCGCTGGACCTAGGGGACGCGCGCATTGAGCGCAGGGCCCGCACGATGTTGACAGACCTAGCCCGAAGCCCAGACCGCAGCTTCCCGCAAACCTGGAGCAACGACAGTGAGTTGGAAGCGGGCTATCGCTTTTTCAGCAACGACAACGCCAAGCCCAGGGCCATTGTCGACGCGCACGCCAGCAAGACTGTCCAGCGCGCGGGGGCCCAGCAGAGTCCTGTGCTGGTCGCGCATGACACCACAGAGCTGCGTATTCCATTGTATTTTTCCGACAAGCTCCGCAAAGGTCTCGGAACGAAGTCGTCTCG
>CAIXGW010000049.1 GCA_903919145.1 uncultured Myxococcales bacterium | reverse complement strand
GTCTGGGGCGGGTAGGGCACCAGCGCCTCGCCCAGGTGCCCTTCTTCGACCAGCTGCGGGGCCTCGACCAGGGCGTCGGCCGGCTTGGCAAAGAAAAACGGCGGGTCGCGCTGGGGATCGCCACCCATTTCGCGGACATGGCCAGCATAGTTGCGCCCAACACACCAGATCCGCCGCACCGCATAGCGCAGCTCGCTGCCGGCAATCGCCAGAGAGGGCGGCGGTGCCGGTTCAAAAAGCCAACCCATCCAACTCCTTGTCGCGGCCCCAGCCACGGGCGCTTGCTGAGAATAGCGGAGGATCTACAGCGTGACCAGCCGCCACGGCGCACAGTCAAAGTGAAAGTGGTCGTGGTGCCCGGGATAGGCCGGCCCCAGCAGCACCCGAAAGATGCCGGGGCGCTCTACCAGGGCTTGGGTCAGCCGGCGCAGAAAGCGCGCGTGGGTTTGGGCCCGCGCATCCCCCTGCGGCGGCTGGGCGGCCTGCCAGTGCTGCTTAACGTTGACCTCAAAACCCTTTTTCAGCTGGGCGGGCAGGGCGGCAGGCGCCTCTTGCCCCCGCTTGAGCGGCGGCAGCACAAAGCCGGCGATGTCGATGCCGTTGCCAAGGCCGTGCTCGCTCAGCAGGTGCGGCCAGGTGCGGATCCGCCGGCAGTTCAGCGTGCCCATGTGCAGGATGCGGGAAGGGGCGCGGCCGTACACCTCTATCGCCACGTCGCGGGCCACCTCTTCAAACAGGGCCAGCTGCTCGGCAAACCCTTTGTAAACCCGCACACTGCCGCCATATTTCAATGCCCGACCGTGCCAGGACACCAGCTCTACCTTGGGGCAGCGCAGCGGTCCCTTGGCTTCAGGCACCCAGCGCGGCACAGCGTCAAGGCCAAAAGGTGCGTCTTTGCTGGGATCCAGCGGCTGCGCCCCCTCGTGCAGCACCGGCGGCACCCCCAGCGCCATCCAGCCCAGTGCCCATACCACCGCCCATCCCACCATCTGGCCCCCTTGCAAGCGCATGCCGCTGTAGCGGTGCAGGTCTGGGACGATGGAGCGGCGCTGCGGATTCACTTACTCCGCTCAAAGCATTGCAGGCGCCGCGACCTTCTGCGACATTGCGGGCTCTGGCCCCACCGGCCCCAGAGGCACCCATGCTCCGTCGACTCGCCCCCCTTGTGCTTGGATGGTCCGCCTTGCTGGTCCTGGCTGCTGCGCCGGCGTGGGGTCAGTGTTCGACGTGAGGCAACCCCGCTCTCCCGGTGGGAGACAACGACATCTCGCGGCAGTTTGACGGTGCAGACCAGCGCCGCGACTATGAATTGCGCCTCTCTACCATCTACGGCTTCTCTCGCAGCACCCAGCAATTCAGCGGCTCTGAGGCCCAGGAGACCACCAGCCCCCAATACCGCGTGGACCTGCACCTGGTCACCCTGATTGCCGCCGCCGAGCACCGCTCTGGGGCCGCCCTGGGCCTGGTGTTTCCCTGGGGCGCCATCTTGCGCCGCGATCGCCCGGCGGGTGGCTCGCCCACCGCGGTCCAAGAGACCTACGACGTGGGCCCGGGCGACCTGGAGCTGCGGGCCCGCCAGGACATCGGCAGGATTTTTGGTTTGCGGGGCAAGTACTTGCCGCGGCTGGTGCTGAGCCTGGGCGCGGTGATGCCCACCGGGCCGTACATCCCCAAGAGCACCATCGTGGCGCCGGGCGAGTCGGCGCCGCCAGAGACCGACAAGTACGCCTCGCTGGGCCGCGGGGTGTGGTGGCTGACGGCCGATGCCGAGCTGTTTGGCGCCCTGGCCGATCAGCTGGGCTGGTACGCGGCGTTCTACACCCGCACCTCGCTCAACATGGCCGAAAACGGCTTTGACTGGGGCCCAGAACAGCGCGCCAGCTTGGGCCTTTCTTGGCGGCTGTGGCCCGGCCGGCTGGGCGCCTCTGTGGGCGTAGACTGGCAGCGCCGCGGGCTGTCTACAGAGATGGTCTATGACCCGCTGGTCGGCCAAAAGGTCCGCACAACGTTTATCAGCGGCGGCGGCGACTGGGTCGACGTGCTGCCCAGCGTGCGCGCAGAGCTGGTGGCCGGCTTGGCAGCCACCCTGACCGCTCGTATTCCCGTGTACCGCTACGTAGAAGGCCTGCAGGGCGTGCAGGGCGTGGCTGGCTTTGTGGGCTTGCAGTACGCCTTTGGCGCCGGAGACGTGGCGGCCGCAGCAGCCAAGTCGGGCCTGGCGCCGATGGGGGTGGGCGATGGGGCCCCAGGGCCTGCCGTTGCCGACGTGCTGGCAGCGGGGCGCTACACCATCGTGGACTACTGGGCCACATGGTGCGCTCCGTGCCTGAAGCTGAGCCCAGACCTGGAGGAGTTCGCCAAGGAACGCCCCGACATCGCCCTGGCCAAAATCGACGTCACCGATTGGGACCAGCCCCAGCTCGATCGCTACCTGCCCGGGGTTCCCGGCATCCCGGTTGTGGACCTGTGGGGGCCCGACGGCAAGCTGGTCAAGAGGCTGATTGGCCCGCAGTGCAACGCTTTTCGGCTGGAATTGCCTGTGCCTGCCGCGCCCAAGCCGTGATTGGCGCTGCGCCACCACAGCGGATTTCTGCAGACCGCCGGCCGGTGGCTTGCGCAGGCGCCAATCTGGCGCTAGGTTGAGAGATTCATGCGCCAGCCCAAAGGGTCTACGCGCAGCGCATGCCAAGCAATTCCGGGGGGACAGACGACCATGAGCAAAGAACACCGAAAATTCGCATTTGGTTCCGCAGCTCACGCAGCCATCCTGAGCGCCATCGCTCTGGTCAGCGCCTGCGCGAGCGGCAGTGCTACCTCTGACCTTGGCGCTGGCAGCAGCCCAGCGTCTACGGCCATGAAGGCCACTGGCGTGCTCAAGGCCACCGTTGGCGGCCAGGCCGGCAGCGTCGACTACACCGGGCTGACGGTCAAGACGGCGCTGACCCACAAAATCAACACGGATCCCAAGGGGCTGGCCTGTGTGCCCCTGGTCAACCTGGCGGTAGAGAAAGAGGACGGGACGTGCCGCTTGGAGCTTGAGTTCAAGCCGGGATTTGACGGCACCCAGCTAGAGCTGACGGCCGCCAAGTTCACCGCCAAGCTCGGCATCAAGCAGGGCAACACCACCATTCAGACCAAACCGTGCGTCGGCTGGCCAGAAGAACCCAAGAAAGACGAGGTCATCTACCAGCTCGAGTCGGGGGCGGCCACGCTGTCGATGCAGGTGCTGGGCCAGCCCCAAGCCGGCCAGGCCAACACCACCCTCAAGAGCCTGGACTTTCAGCCGCAGGGTACCGTCACCCTCAAAGTGCCCGGCCAGGCCCGCAAATTTGACCTGGACCTGTCGCAGCTGCGCTTCCAGGGCGACTCGGCCTCGGTGGGCAGCAGCGATGCCGCCCTGCAGTGCGCCAAGACCACCTATGACATGCCCAAGTGGGAGCTGCCGGACATCAACAAGGCCAGCCCGACCAACGGCCAGACGCTCAACCTCAATCAGTTCTTGGGCAAGCGGGTGGTCGTGCTCAACGGGGCGGGCTGGTGCGCCTCTTGCGTCGCCCAGGCCAAGGCGATGGAGAAGCTGCGCGCCCAGCTGGCCGGCCAGGGCCGCGACGATGTGGTGTTTGTCGCCATCAACAGCCCGGATGCCGTCAAGGATCAGGCGACCATGACCAGCGGCATCCAGGTCGCCGTCGTGCAGGCCACGTCGGGGGCTGGTTGGCAGTCCATGAAGCGCCCCGATGGCAAGGCCGGCCTGAAGAACGATGGCTTCTTCTTTGACTACAACGGCAAGCTGATAGGCTTCTTTGAAGGCGCCGGCACGGTCTACACCAACGTGTGGGAAGAGTGGATGGCCCAGAACGTCGGTCAGCCCAAAGGTGACTTCGGGTTTGACTGCACCAACGGCGGCGCCCCGGACTTCAAGGGATCGTGCAAGGTGCGCGAAGAGTAGAGCGCTGCGCCGGCCTCCGGGGCGACCTGGAGGCCGTCCAGAGCCTAAGAGGGTGTTTACATAAGGTCTCCGGACAGTCGGTGGGCGCGGCTCCAAGGTTTTCCAGCAATTACAGGCCGCGCGGCCTGCGAAGAATTCGCCCAGGCAATGAATTGCCGGGCTATCAAGACGCCGCCCGTCGTCACGGGCGGCCCTGTCTGGCCGTCTGCGCAGGCAGACGGCGTAATGATAGCCCGCTGCTTCAGCAGCCGGGCGGAAACCCCAACGAAACAGCGCAGTCTGTTCGTGGAGCGCTTCTGGCTCTCGAGTGTTCAAACGTAAACACCCTCTAGGTAGAGCACGGCCAAAGCCGAGCTAGACCCACGCAAAAGCAAAACAGCGGACCCGGACGCATCTCAGAAGAGAGGTCCGGGCCCGCCGCTTTTTGGCTTCAGGTGGCCCTTTCAGGCCCGTCGACTGCCGCGGCGACTACTCGTCGCAGCTGGAGGCGTTGGCCTGGTAGCACTGGAGAAAGCCCATGAAGCCAGCTTGGCCGTCGGGGAACTTGGTGATGCAGCCCTGCAGGCAGGTCTGGTCGGCGCACTTGTTGACGGTGATGCAGTTCAGCAGGCTGGCGCAGGCGTTGTCGCCCTGGCAAGCAAACATCGGCTCCAGGCAGACCTGCGAAGCGCAGGCGGCCTGGCAGTTCTGGTCGCCGGCCTTGCAGGTGATGCACTTCTCGCCGGTGCAGGCCTGGCCCGCGTAGAACTTGGTGGTGGCGGCGGCGCCGGCGGTGTTGATGCACTTCTGGTAGCAGTTGACCTCGGTCGGGTCCTTGGGCAGGTCGACCTTCTCGCAGCCCTGCAGGCAGCCGCCCAGGGCAAAGCACTTAGAGTCCTTGGTGCATTCGCCGGCCGGGGCGGCGCAGGCGTCCATGACGCAAGACTGCAGGCAGGCGTTGTCATTGGGCGCGCACTTCTGGACGGCCGGTGCGGTGTCCTTCTTGACGTCGGCGGCGGTCGTGTCGGTCTTGGCGGTGTCCGCGGCGGTGGTGTCGGTGGCCGCGGTGTCGGCGGCGGCGGTGTCGGTGGCCGCGGTGTCAGATCCGGCCACAGTGTCCTGGGTCTTGACGGGAGTGGTAGCAGCGGGGGTGGACTCACAGCCCATGGCGAGCAGGGCGGCGATCAGGCCGGCAACAAAGGCATTCTTCATCTAGCTTTCTCCAGAGGATGGTGGCGAAGGGGCGTCATGCTCCGCCAAGGTGGTTCGCGGGGCGCAAAAGGGTACGCAATTGTGCGGCGCGGCGCAACCAAAACTCCCGCCGCGGCGGAGAAGCCGCCCGTCCACCGCTCAGGCGGTCTGCAAGCTGCGGGTCGGAAAGGCGCTGACGACCAGGCGCAGCTCTTCGGCAAAGATGGCCAAAGCCCCGCGGGTACAGGTGAAGCGCAAGCCTTCGACGCCGCCGGGGTAGATCAGCCGGTCGTCGCGCCAGTGGGCCAGCAGATCGTGGGGCGGCGGGCCGGTCACCGGTGCCAGGACCACGGTGGCAATGATCAGATCGGGGCGCTCGGTCGACCGGCGCAGCCACAGGTGCAACCCGCTGTCAAAGAAGCGCGGCTGCCACAGCGTGCGCTCGCCGTTGGCCATTTGCTGCAGATTCTCGACAATGCTGGCTAATTCCCAGGTCGCCAGCCGAGTCCTGATAACATGGCCCGGGCTGCCGCGCCCGACCAGCCGCCCCAGCACCACCACCCAGTTCAGGTCGTAGATGTTGTCGGCCGTCCGAAACTGGTAGTCGCGCGGCAGCAGGACCAGCCGGCAGCGCAGGTCCGCCGACGTCAGGGTCGCCATCGCGCCTCCGCAGAGCCAACGCTCATCGGTGGGCCTCGCGCCACTCCAAGCGCACCAGGTGGCTGCGCCCCACGCTGTCTACCAGCTGCTCGGCTGCCAGGCTGACCCTTTGCCGATCATAGCCTTCCAGGGTGATGCGCAGCCGGTGGTCGCCCACGTCAAAGATCGGATAGCTGCCCACGTCCAGGTCGGCAAAGGCAGCGACCACGGCATCGATTTGCGGCACGTGGCTCCACTCGTCTACCGCCAGATACACGGTCAGCAGCGCCGGGCGTTCGCAACGCAATTGCGCCAGCACGTGGTCGATTCGCCCGGCCACCATCGAAGGAACACCGGGCAAAACATAGACATTCTCAAAGAACAGCAGAGGCCAGCGCCCATCGGCCTGGCTCAGCTGCGTGCCCTGCGGCAGCCACGCCAGCCGCTCTTGTTCCAGCGTCAGCGGCTGCCCGGTCTTGGCCTGGATCCTGTCGACCAGCTCGAGCTGCAGCTCCATCGGCCGGTCAAAGGCCTGGCCCACGGCCTTCCAGGTGCAGTCGTCGTGCGTTGGTCCCACACCGCCAGTGGTGATCACCAGCTGAAAACGGTCCGAAAAGTCGCGAATCACCTGGGCAATTCGCGGCACCTCGTCTGGAAGGATGGCCACTTCTGCCACCCGCAGCCCCGCTTCGTTGACCCTTTGCAGCAGCAGCGGCGTGTTGGCG
>CAIXGW010000048.1 GCA_903919145.1 uncultured Myxococcales bacterium | reverse complement strand
TCGCAGTAGTAGTCTGGGTCGTACAGGCGCAGTTCTCTCATGGTGGCCCTGCGGCCGGGGCGAATTTGCCCCTCCTTCAAGTTGTCGGCGACTGGCAGATTTTCCCGCGGGGCGCCGCGAAAAAAGGTGCGGGGCAGGTCGCCAGGGGTGGGGTGGCAGGGGTCGACAGGAGAAAAGTCGTTTGTGATCGAGGATCAGACATTCCCTAGCGTACTGTCGGGCAGTTCATCGCATCGCTGCGGTCGAGACGGCGATTTATCAATTTCCTTGGCTGTTCTTCGCACTTCAGTCGGCCAGCAGGTCGGAATCGCCGCAGCGGAAATTGGCCTTGACCAGCTCGCAGTCCTCCGGGGCGCTGGGGCGATAGCAGACCTTGGCCCCCGGCAGATCCGTCGCTACCCAGGTCTTGTGGTAGGCTAAGGCGCTGTAAACCTTTCCATTAGCCTGGAAGTGAAAGGTGATGTTCCAGCCCTCGTGGCTGACCCGACCGCGCCACGTCACCGCTTCAGTGCGGTCAAGGGTCACTGCCGCCTCAGCGGTGCGCTGGCGCTGGCGACTCGTGACCAGCCAGCCCGCCACGGCAAATCCAGCGGCCAGGAGCGTCAGGATGGCAAGGGCTACCGCGGCGGCGCGCATCGCTGGGCCTCCATTGCAGCTATCGGGCTGGCTAGCTGAGCCTTTGGGGTCAATGGAGCAGCGGACCCAAGTGCCTCTCTCGGCATCCTGGGAGCAGCCAAGGAAGGTCCACTGGGGCTTCATCGCTCAAGTTGCTTCGATAGCCAAGCTTGCCGTTGACTCGCCGGGGCTGGCCATCTAGGGTCTGATCTGCGGGCGCCCACGGCGGTGCAAGGGTAGGGCAGGGCGATGCTGCAATTTCGGAGAGGACGCTCTGATTCACTGGAAGGTTCTTCTGGCCGCCGCCTTGGGTTGCGCCGACTGATCCGCCTCACGCTAGCGGTTCTGTGGGTGCTGCTGGCGCCGGCACCAGCGCTGGCCAACGGCAACCACGGTCACACCTGGATCACGCTCAAAGCCATAGAGCTTCTGCCCAAAGGCCCGCTGAAGACACTGCTGGAGCGCCCGGACCTGCGGCCCATGCTGCTCAATGGCACCATCTTTCCAGACGGTGGCTACGCGGCCAGTGACGACTACGGCGAAATCGCTCACTGGGAGCCCTTCTTGGTGGCCTATCTGCAGCGGCTTCAGGCCTCGGGCGATGTGGATGCCGCTGGACTGAGCCCAGAGGTGGCCTTTGTCTTTGGGGTGGCGTCTCACCAGATGGCCGACCAAGTCTACGACGCGATGTTCATGGCCGAAGCCAAAGTGAAAGACGCCGCGGGGTGGACGGATGAAGGCGTGCTAGACAGTTTTGACGCCGCCACGGATATGTTTGTGATTGCTCAGCAGGGCCCGTCTCCGTACGCCGATGTGTGGCTGCCGATGGTCTCCTTGCAAGCGCTGTACGACGGACCGCTAGCGCACAAAGTGGCGGCAGATGTCATAGAGAGCGGGCAGGGGACGCTGCACGACTTGGTGATGGCGACGCTGCCAGTGCTGGCCGCCGACCCCAAGGTGCTGGACCCGCGCAAAGCCCGCTACCCCTGGGCGTGGACGCACCTTTTTGACCCGATGCGCCCCGGCTCGCCGCCAGTGGAGGCGCAGGTGGTCGCTCGCTACTGGCAAGCCTTGTGGGCGCGGCTGCACGGTCAGCCGGCTGCTGATCGCTTTGTGATCTCGGCCATTCCCAGCGATGGCCACCACGGGCACCCCACGGCCAAGGCGGAAGTGGCCGCCCAGCTGGTGGTGGCGTTCGGCCGCGGGATTGATCACGCCAGCTTTGCGGGGCGGGTGCGGGTGGTCGATGCGGCTGGAAACGTGCTGCCGACGGCCCTGAAGCCCTGGCTGGGCAGTCCTTCTTCGGTGTTGCGCGTCGTGCCGCTGCAGGACTGGCCAGCCAACGCCAAGCTCACCTTGGAGCTGTTGCCCGGCATTGCGGCGATTGACGGGGCCAAGCTAGATCAACCGCTGAAGATCCATGTCTTTACCAGCGCTGGACAGGCCGTGCTGCCGGGCATGGGCCCGCTTGACCCCCTGCCGCTGCCCCGCACAGCTACGCTGACCGCCCAGCCCGTGGCCGCAAAGCCGAGTCCTGGTGCGGCCCCGGCCGAGGACGCGGGCTGTCGGGCTGGTGCGGGTCCGCAGGGTGCGGGCGCGCTTGCACTGCTCGCGCTGAGTGTGGTGGCCTTGCTAAGGCGTCGCCGGCAAGTGAGCCTGACGGTGATCCAGCGGCTGGCGGTCGGCCCGCTGGCGCTGCTGCTGATGGCCGCGCTGTGCCAGTGTACGCCTGAGGAAACGGCTGTCTCCTCAGACGGCGCCTCGAGCTCTGCCGATACTGCGGGGGCTCTGGACGGCGTTGCCGGCGCCGATGCGGAGGTCGCTGCTGATGGGGGTGGTGGGCTTGATGCGGATCGTGGGGTTGATGCTGCTGACGTTGCGCCCGAGGCTGCTATCGATGGAGCCGTGGACGTAGCTGCTGACGATGGGGACGCGACTGCCGGAACCGACGCGAACACAGCAGCCGACAGCACCGTCGGCCCCGACACTGCCCCCCTGCCCAATTGCGTCACGTCAGACGACTGCTACTCGGCTTCCCCTTGTGTGATAGGCAGCTGCACCAGCAAGGGCACCTGCGCCTTCAGCTCTGCCGCCGCCTGAACCCCGTGCTCAGACGGCAACGCCTGCACCACCGGCGACAGCTGCACGCAAGGCGCGTGCTCCGGCCCTTCGTCGCTGAGCTGCGACGACGAAAACGCTTGCACCACAGACAAGTGCAACCCCATTGCCGGCTGCATCAACCTACCCGGGCCCGCCAGCGCCGCCTGCGATGACGGCGACCCCTGCACCCAGGGAGACAGCTGCGAAGCCGGCCAGTGCCTGCCCGGGGTCAGCACCTGCCAGTGCAAAACCACCAGCGATTGCCTAAAGTTTGAGGATGGCGACCAGTGCAACGGCACGCTGTATTGCGATAAGTCCAGCGGCGCCGCCTACACCTGCAAGGTCAACCCGGCCACCGTGGTCAGCTGCCCTAAGGTCAAGGACTCGCCCTGCCAGAAGAACACCTGCGTGCCGGCAACAGGCCAGTGCAAGCTTCAGCTCGCGGGCGACAACAGCCCGTGCGACGACGGCAACGCCTGCAGCACCGGCGACTACTGCGAGCTGGGGCTGTGCCAGGCCGGCACCAACACCTGTGTCTGCAAGAAAGACAGCGACTGCAACGCCTTGGAAGACGGCGACCTCTGCAACGGCACCCTGTTTTGCAACAAGGCGACGGCGCAGTGCCAGGTCAACCCCATCACGGTGGTCAAGTGCCAGACTATCAACGATACCAAGTGCTTGTGCAACGCATGCCACCCCAAAGAGGGCAAGTGCCACTTGTTGCCCTTCAAGGATGGCAAGGTCTGCGACGACGGCAACCCGTGTACCCCCAATGAAGGGTGCAGTGCAGGCGAGTGTGTCTGCGCCGTCAACACCTGCGAGTGCCAAAAGGACGCGGACTGCCTCAGCAAAGATGACGGCAACCTCTGCAACGGCACGCTGTACTGCGACCTCAACACCTTCAAATGCCGCACCAACCCGGCTACCGTGGTCACCTGCAATACCGACGACGACCCTGCGTGCTTGAGCGACGTCTGCGACAAGAAATCCGGTAAATGCCAGGAACTGGCCCTGCCCAAAGACGGCACCGTCTGTGACGACGGCAACCCGTGCACCCCTAGCAGCCACTGCAGCGGCGGCCAGTGCGCGGCCCAGGTCAATGTCTGCCCGTGCCAGCTTGACGGCGACTGCGCGGTCAAAGAAGACGGTGACGTGTGCAACGGCGGCCTGTTCTGCCACCCCAAGAGCAAGAACTGCGAGGTCAACCCCGCCACAGTCATCAGCTGCTCCGATGCCTTTGACGACAGCTGCCTGACCAACCAATGCGACCAGAAAACCGGCAGCTGCGGCATGAAGCCCGCCCACCAGGGCAACCAGTGCGATGACTGCAGCCTGTGCAGCGGCGGCGGCTGGTGCAGCCTTGGCACCTGCGAAGTCACCGTCAAGCTGGCCTGCGAATGCGCGGCCGACAGCGACTGCGCGGCGCTGGAAGACGGTGATTTCTGCAATGGCACGCTGTACTGCGACAAGACCGCCGGCGCCGGCAAAAAGCCCAAATGCGCTGTCAACCCTGCGTCTATCAAGAGCTGCCAGACCGTCAATGACACCGCTTGCCTTGCCAACCTCTGCCAGAAAAAGAGCGGACTGTGCCAGATGACGGCGGTCGGCGGCGCCTGCGATGACGGCAAGGTCTGCACCGTGCTGGACGGCTGCCTGCAAGGCGTGTGCGCTGGCCTGCCCGCTTTGTGCGATGACAGCATGGCTTGCACGTTGGACTTGTGCAAAGAGCCGCAAGGCTGCCTGCACTTGGCAGATGGGGCCAAAGCCTGCGAAGACGGCAACCCCTGCACCGCCCACAGCTGTGAGCCAAAGACGGGCTGCCAGCTGCTGGCCAAGCCGGTCGACTGCAGCGACGCCAACCCCTGTACAGAAGACAGCTGCCATCCGGTGCTCGGCTGCGGCCACAGCAACACCGCGGCGCCCTGCAGCGACGGCAATCCCTGCACCCAAGGCGATGCCTGCAGTGGCGGAGTATGCATATGAAAACAGTAGGTTATTTGCGATGACAGCGAAGGTTGCACGGCCGACGCCTGCGACCCCAAAGCCGGCGGCTGCGTGTTCTTGCCGTTGGCGGCCACCTGCAGCGACGGCATCGGCTGCACCCACAGCGACGCGTGCATCGGCGGCAAGTGCTTGGGCACCTTTGGCTGTGATGACGGCAATCCCTGCACTTTTGACGGCTGCAACGCCAAAATCGGCGACTGCGTATTCCTGGCGCTGGACGGCACGCCCTGCGACGACGGCACGCCCTGCACCGTCGCCGAAGCCTGCAAGAGCGGCCAGTGCCTGGCCCTCAAAGTCCTTTCTTGCGACGACGCCAACAGCTGCACCAGCGCCGCCTGCGACAAGCTCAAGGGCTGCTACCACTACGACAGCCCGCTGCCGTGCTCGACCGGCGGCTGCTACGCCGATGACAGCTGCGTCAACGCCACCTGCAAAGCCGGCACGCAGGCGCGCTTGGGCGCATGGCCCGTAGCCAAACAGGAGCCTGGCAGCAGTGCTTTTGACCTTCACGGCGGCATCCTTCAGCCCGACGGCGGCCTCTTGGCCTGGGGCGCCAGCGCCGGGGGCTACTTTGGCGGTTTTGGCGCTGGGCCGGGCTGGGTGGTGCGGACAGATAAGCTGGGCAAAGTCCAATGGCAGGCCGCGCAGCTGCCCATCGGCAAGCACAGCATGGGCTACGTGGTGCGCTGCTTCCAAGAGAGTGCCGTGGTCTCTGCTTGAGGTCTTTCTGAGCGACGGTCGGGTCCCGATCGACAACAACATTGTGGAGAACCAGATTCGTCCGATTTGCCTGGGCAAGAAGAACTACATGTTTGCCGGCAGTGACGAGGGGGCCAAGCGCGCGGC
>CAIXGW010000047.1 GCA_903919145.1 uncultured Myxococcales bacterium | reverse complement strand
TTGGAAGTGAATTCCAATATTTCGCCCGCCTGGGCGCTCGCAAGACGATCGCCCTAGGACCCTGTCGGATGCTGCAGCTGATTCAATAGTTTTAAGGAGTTATCCGTAGGCGACGGCATTACTCCGACAGGCTCCTAGGGTCGCCCGACGCTGCGGAACCAGGGCCTGCCGATGCAGTGGCCGCGCCACCCGACGCACAGCCCGAGCTGACCGCCGATGAGGCCTCTGACCTGAACGCTGACCTGACCTCCGACCTGACCAGTGCTGACCAGGGGGACCCAGGCGAAACCGCCTACGCAGCTTGGGAAATCGCCGATGCAGCCGACGCCGCTCCCGCCGGTCCGTGCCCACCGGGCAGCGATGGTGCGCCTTGTACTGCTGCCGCCACAGCCTGCCAGTGGTCCAACTGCCAAGGGGGCCAATGCGTGACTCAGCCGGTGGCGGACGCGACCCCCTGTGCGGGAACCACAGGCGCGACGCCAAGTCCCTGCACCTTTGGCCCCGCCTGTCTGGGTGGCCAGTGCGTAGACGAGCTGCCGCTACCCGACGGCCTGGCCTGTGGACCCCCACCGCTCTTTGGCGAATGCACCAAGCTGGTGTGCCTGGCCGGCAAGTGCGCCGCCGTCTCCAACAGCGCCGCGCCGTGCTGTCTGGGCAAGCAGCCCGCCTGCCACGCCGCGCTGTGCAGCCAGGGTCAGTGCGTTTCGCAGCCGCTGACGGGACCAGCTTGCGAAATAGAGGGCTACAAGCCCTGCCATGCTGGCCAGTGCAAAGACGGCAATTGCCAATGGGCGACGACTCCTGGCGCCGCTTGCGCGCTGCCCGACTTTCCTGACTGCCAGCAAGGTCTTTGCGATGCCAGCGGCGCATGCGTTGCGGCGCCCCTCAACGGCGTGCCTTGTCCGCTGATGAACGGCGACCCGTGCCTGACCGGGATGTGCGTGCAGGGCAAATGCAGCGGCGTGCCAGTGCCAGACGGCAAGAACTGCGGCAAGCCGACCGAGCCGTGCAGCGTGCGCCAGTGCGTAGCCGGCCAATGCGAGACCTTGGCGGTCTCCAACGCCAAGTGCACGCCCGCCAACCCCTGCGAGGCGGGCAGCTGCGTCAACGGCGCGTGCATCGCTTCACCCAAGCAGGACGGCGACAGCTGCGGAAACCCTGTGCCGCCCTGTGGCCAAAAGGTGTGTCTGCAGGGGGCATGCACGCTTGTGCCGCGGCCGCCGGGCTCGATTTGCCTTGGGGTGCCCGGCAAGAAATTCAATGCCGACTGCCAAGCCTGCGACGGCTTTGTCTGCGTCGCCAATCCGCAAATGGAAGGGCAGTCCTGCGCGCCAGACGAGTGCAGCGTGCGCACCTGCCAGGCCGGCGTCTGCCAATTCTTCAGCCAGAAGCTGACGGGTTCGCCCTGCACCAGCACCAAGAACGGTCCCTGCACTGGCATCAGCAGCTGTCTAAGTGGCGTGTGCCCCTACAAGCCACTGCAGTGCCCGGCCTGCACTTTTTGCGACAGCGCCCTCAACCAGTGCACGACCAGCGCCAGTGCTGAGGGAAGCGCCTGCGACGACGGCGATGTCTGCACCACTGCCGTGTGCCAGTCCGCGGTCTGCACGCCGACCGGCCCTGCCCAATGCGATGACGGCAATCCCTGCACCGACGATTCGTGCGACAAGAAGCAGGGTTGTCAGTACGAGATGACGGTCTGCGACGACGCCGACCCCTGTACGGTCGACAGCTGCCTGCCGGCCAGCGATGGCGAGCTAGGGGTCACCTGCTACAACGAGTTGATTCCGTGCTGCAAGGTGGTCAAGCCGTAGGATCCAGTGGCCTTGGGTACTACTGCTGGGTCTTCTCCGTGGCCCAAATCAAGTCCACTGCGAAACACTCAATCTACTTAGGGTCTTGACTAGCAGGTCAACGGCTACTTTCCGGAAGCCTGCAGGGCAAGCTGCGCCGCCGCATCGGCCGACACCAACTGCACATGGCCTGGCAGCAAATTGAGGAGCGCATCGTAGGAGTTCTGCAGGGTCAGGCCGCCGTCGCTGGTCATGTACACCCATGTCACGGTGCCTTTGGGCAGGGCGGCGAGGCGCTCGGCCATCTGCGGTGCGCTGGGATGAAAATCGTCGCTGCCATCGACACCGCGCCACGACTGCGGCCGGAACACCACCGCCTTGCCGCCATCTGGGCTGGCCAGGACCTGAAAACTGTCGGCTTGCGGCCACCACGGAAAAGCCTCAAGAAAATAGGGCACATTGATGGCAAAGATCCCCTGAATCTGCCCGCCCTGGTGCGCATAGCGCGGCATGAACTTGGCCACGGAGTCCTGCCAGGACTGATACCACTCCCAGTGCACTACGCTGCGGGCACCGAGGATTTGCGCGGCCTGCTCGGTCTTGGCGGCGAAGCTGGCCTGCACATCGGCCGGCATCATGGCCGGATAGGCATACTGATAACCGCTTGGCGGCAGCATGAAGTAGTCCGCCCCTGTCGACTTGACCGCCGCGGCGTACCATTGCAGCACATCGGGGGCGAGGTCGGGCAGGTGCGGCGAGATGGTCCAGGTCAGCGGCGGACATGCGGGCTTGGCGTCGCGGCACTTCGCCACCCGCTGCCCTAGCCACTCCTTGCGGGTCGACATAATGTAGCGGATGTTGTCGCCATCGCCAATCACAAAGGCCACGTAGGTTGTTTGCGGATTGTACTTAAGTATTTGTGGAGTGTTTGTCGGTAGCTGGTCGGGCTTGGTGATGGCTGGCCGCCGCGTGTCAAAGAAAGACAGGTTGGTCGTGCGCGTTGGGATCGCCCCCATGTTGGCCGCATCTAGGCAGCGGGTCTGGGCCTCGTACATGTAGCCGCCTACCAGCCATGTGTCGTTGTAGCCAAACACGCCGATCGGGGTATCCCAGCCACTTTGTGCGATAATCTTGCTGAGCAGGGCCTTTTCGGGATGGCCGGCGATGCAGCCGTTGACCAAGAACGTGACAAACAGCTTGCGGGAAAACACCAGATCAATCATGGCGATCGGCATGTCATCGCTGAGGTCGGGCTTGGCGAAGTCCTTGGGCTGGCGGTTGTAGCCCGGGTTGAGCATCGCAAGCCCGGTGGTTTGGCCCAAGTAGTTCTCGTAGGCGTACTGGGTGGCGAGGTATTGGGTGTCCTTGCCGGCAAAGGCCACGGTGGCGTCGAGCAAGGGCTTGGTGCATGCGAGCTGCGACTCGGTGGCAAGGGGCGGCACCCCCAGGGCAGCCGCGGCCGTCAGGATGCTGGGCAGGATCTCGTGCTGAGAGGCGTAGCTATAGCGAACACAGCCGCCAAACGCCGCGACGCAACTCTGCACAAATTCGGCCGCCTCGACCGTCTGGGCGGCGGCAAGGTCAAGCGCCTCAAGCCAGATCTCGTCTTGACCGGTGGCGCCGTCGATCTTCGCTTGCGCAACGTCGGCCGCGGTCTGCACAAACACCGACCCGCCCAGTCGGCGGTTGTAGAGTCCAGCACAGGCGTGGACGGCCAATTGCGTCGGCAGGGATACGCCGTTCTTGACTCGAACAATCTGAAATTGCTTGGCATATATCTCTGGCGGCGCCGGGGGATCGGCCGCAGGTGAGGCGCAGGCCCCCATCATCAGGGTCATGCACGCGCCAAAGACCGCCAGCGGCCAGCGTCGAGGGCGAGACAGAGGGGGTTGGACAAACGTTTTCATGGTTTTCTCGCTTGTTGCGCGCCTTGACTATCCCACAGCGGCTGGCCCCTGGCAACCGCGAGCGCCGTTGCCGGGCAGACTCAAGGCTCGCTGTCAGCCCCCGGTCGCCGCCCAAGCTGCAACGGCAGAGTGCCGAGCAGCATCCACGCCGGCAAGGCGATGCCCTCACCGCGCAGCGCTCCGCCAACCACTGGGGAGCTGAGACGCCACGCCAACTTAGCCGCGTGGTACTCCGCAACCGCCAGCTTGTAACGGTCCTCATACGCCTCTGACACGTGGGGGGCGACAGAGAACAGCCGAGGTGGGCGCGATCGGCGGCGCTTGCCACCCTTGGGTTTGACGCGGCCCTGGCGGAACACGCCGCCGTCCTCTGCCTTGCGGGTCGCGGCGGGCTGCTTGGGCGGCAGGTCGGGCATCGGACATTGCCCTCCGCCCAGGTCAGATCCGCCGTCGGGCTCCGTCGGACATTCCCCTCCGTCTTGGACATCCTCGCAGTTGCTGGGGTTTGCGGCCCAAGTTTTGGCGCCCAATCGACTCTCACGGGCGATTTCGTCCGCGATGCCGCCGTACAACCGCCGGAGCGCTTCCGGGCTCAGGTGACCCCAACACGCCGGGACTGAGATGTGCAGGTCGGTCCAGGTCTCATAGGCCGCGTCAGGCTTGGCTCCGCCGACCAGCCGCGCGGCATCGCGGTATTTCTGCGAGTAGTTGACCCTTCTGGCCTTCAGCGGCTGGCCCGTCAGCATCGCGTCGACGGACGATGCTCCACGGAATTTAGAAGGATGATCAATAAGTTTTGCGGTCACCGCCTGGGCCATGATGTAGCGCATGCGTCGCGAGACCGATTCCGCGTCTGGTGCCACCGCCATCACCTTGAGCGGCGACCAAAACGCGCCGTGCGTCCCCCTGAAGCGGTGGCCAAGTCGAGCGAGATTGCCGTGCAGGAACGCCAGGAACGCCACAAAGTCGTCTGGCGATTTGAAGCCATACAGGCCGTGGTAGTGGTCACTCATGAAATGAAACGCAAAAATCGACACGGCGTAGCGCTTGACGGCCTCGGCAAAGACGCCGTAGGTCTGGTCTCGCAAATCTGTGTCGTTGATGTCAAAGCGGTACGCGCCATTGTCGCAGCGGAGGGCGACTTCGTAGAGGTAGTCTGGGTCGTAAAGGCGGAGGTCGTGCATGGCGGACTCGCGGCCAGGGCGAACTTGCCCTCTTAGATAAGTCATCGTTGGCGCCACGGAGAACCCGCGGGGTGGAGGCAAAAAAGTTGGGCAGGGCTGAGAAAACTCTGGCCTTGGAACAGGGCGACCAGCGGCGAACGACCAGGTGGCAGGGTAATCTCCAGTGAATTCAGAGATCAGACATTGCCTACCGTCCCGGCGAACGAGCGGGGACTTTGCGAGTCTGCGCTGGGATCGGTGATCACGACTGTCCACCCTCTCAGCCGCACACATGGGCTACCGTTGCTGGGGGCCGCGCGTGGAAGACCACTCAGGAAGGCTGAGGCGAATCGAAAACCAAATACATTTCAATCATCAGACATTGCCTACCGGCTTGTATGACCATCCAATGAGGGCGACAAACCCCAGATTCGCAGGGCGCAAGGCGCGGGGCTTGCCTCGGCGGCGCACCTGGGCGAAGGTGAGCACACGTTCATCTTGGGAGCGCCTATGCCCGCACACCGTCCGAAACCATCGCCCCGCTCAGAGCGCCGTATGCTGTGGGTGGCCGCGCTCGCGAGTCTGGCCGCCTGCTCCGCCTCTCCGCAATTGCCCGCTGATCCGACCGACTCGCACCCAGCTGATGAGGCACAATACGGCATTGACACTGCCCTTTACCTGGATTCTGGCTCCGCCGACGGCATGGTTGGCGACGCGCCAGGCGACGGGCTGGGGCTTGGGAGGGGCAAGGCGGACGGCGGTGGCAAGGATCCCGGCAGTTCGCCTGTCGGCGATGGACTGACCGCCGATGAAGACAGTGGCGGGTCACCGAGCGACAGCGCCGCGATGGACGTAGTGCTGGCAGACGCCGCATACGCCTACGCCGATGCCGACGCCCAAGGGGCCGCGGACGCCGACTGGTCGGATGCAGCGCCAGCGGACACCGCGCCCGTGGACACAACGCCAGCGGACACCGCGGCCGTGGATACAGCCCCGGCGGATGCGGGTCCTGCCGATGCTGCCCCGGCAGATGGCAAGACAGACAGCAGCAACGACGGCACCGCGGCGCCGCTGGACCTAGGGGCCTGCAAGAAGCCCGGCCTGGAGGCCTGCGGCAAGACGATTGGCGGCGAGTCCACAGGCCTGTATGTGTGCAGCGCCAAGCTGCAGTGGAAGCTGCTGCAGACCTGCCAAAAGCCATGCCAAGCGATGCCAGAGGGCGTGCCAGACCGCTGCCCAGAGGACCTGGAGGTGCCCGGATCGCTGGTGACCAAGCTCGACGTCGCCCCCTATGTCGAGCAGAACTGCAAGGCGACGACCTACAAGGGCTGGCCCTACGCGGCGCAGAAGTGCACCTACTCCATGGCGGGGCTGACCACATCGGTGACCACCGCGACGCCCCCGCCAGCCACCGTGGCGGCGTGGATCGTCGACTCGGCGGTGTTCATGCCGGCGGTGTGGGCGCTGCGCTACCGCGACCCCGATGCCTACAAGAAAGCGCTCAAGCTCATTGCTGAGGCGGTACTGCTGCAGTCGTCGCGGGTTTTCCCCTTGGAGGGCGGGATCATCGAGCAGATGTCGGGGATGAGCTCGGCAGCGGTGTTCGGCTTCTACCACGGCATTACGCAAAACTGCACAACGGGCTGCTACTGCCGCATCAACTCGCTGCAAAAGCAGGGGTGGTGCAACTATCAGCAGTTCTTGGGCAAGCAGACCTACAACGCCTGCATGAGCAACCTGGGGTCCAGCGGTCTGACCGCGGCCTGGGCCGAACAGTGCCTGGGCAACCACATCGATGCGTGGAAATCGAGTGCCAACCAGCATTTTCGTGCCAAGGCCCATCAGTTTCAGCAGGGTATCAAGGGGTCGTGCGCGAACGCCTTCGCCTGCAGCCCAGACCAAGTGCTGGCGGCTCTGCAAGGGGTGCTGCAGTGAGGGCCGGGCACTGGGCAGTGTGGGCAGTGGCAGCGGCGCTGCTGGCTTGCCAACCGACGGGGCGATCCGACGCCGCAACCGCGGCTGTGGCTCAGCCTGAGGTGTCCGCGCCAGACCTGGACGCTGAGGGCGCAGCGACTGACGCCGAGCCTGCCGCCGACAGTGGAGAGGAACTGGCCCAGGGAAGCGATGCCAGCGATGCTGCGCCGCCCGACAACGCGGACGCCGGTGCGCAGGCCCCCGACGCTGGGCCGGCCGAAACGGCTGCGGCTGATGCGGGACCCGCCGACGCTCAACTGGCAGACGTCGGCTTGGCGGACGCTGGGGTGCCCGACGCTGGCCTCGCGGACGCCGGGGTGCCTGATGCTCAATTGGCAGATGTGGGCTTGGCAGACGCCGGGGTGCCCGACGCTGGGCTCGCGGACGGCGGGTCCAAGGACGCCAACCCAGCTGACAGCGACGCCTCTGGAGCGGCGCCGTTTTGGGTCACGGCGTACTACGCGGCATGGATGAAGGACCACCTACCTCCCGATCAGATCGACTTTGCTGCCGTGACAAGCGTGGTCAACTTCTCGATCTTTCCCAAAGCAGATGGCACTTTTGACCTGACCAGCAACGGCATTACCGCCGCCCAGACCAAGGCGCTGGTCACGGCCGCCCACCAGCACGGCCGCCAGGTGCTGCTTGGCGTGGGGGGCGCCTGGACCCATGACGGCTTTGCGGTGTGGATGAAGCCTGGCAAGCGCCCAGAATTCATCAAGGTCATCGCGCAGCAGCTGGAGGCGGGCGGCTACGATGGCGTCGATCTGGACATGGAGCCAGTCTATGACAGCGACGCGGCAGATTTTGTACCGTTTATCAACGAATTGCGCGCGAAGCTGGACGCCAAGGACCCCGCGCTGCTGCTGACCGCCGCGGTGGGCTGGCGCGAGGCGGTGTACGCCCCGGTCAAGAAACACTTTGATCGTATTGGCATCATGACCTATGACCTCAGCGGGCCGTGGCCGGGGTGGGAGACTTGGCACAACTCACCGCTATCCAACGGCGGAATTGAGTTTGGCAGTACCAAGCAGCCAATGCCTTCCTGCCAAACTCTGGTAGCCGAGGCGCTGGCCGCCAAGGCACCCTTGGACAAACTGGGCATTGGCATTGTCTTTTATGCCTACGTCTGGCAAGGCGCCAACGGGCCCAACCAGCCGATCGCCGGGGTATCCGTGCAAGCCAACCTGCCGTACTTCAAAATGATGGATACCCTGTACGAGCCCAGTGCGGTCCAGTGGCACGCGGCAGCCCAGGCGCCCTACCTGTCTTTGGGCAAAGGCCCAAGCGGCCAGTTTGTCAGCTATGACAGCGCTGAAAGTATCTCTGCCAAGATCGCATGGGCCAAAAAGAAGGGCCTGGGTGGCGTGATCATCTGGGAATTGGGCGGCGGCTGGCGCCCGCAAAAGCCCATAGGAAAGAAAGACTTGCTGCTGCAGGCGGTCAAGGCGGCGGCGTTTCCCTAGGTGCCGTCGATCGCCCATCGCCTGCAGACCTCGTGCGGGAGGCACTGGGAGAGAACGAGGTCCAAGTGTAGTACCGCGACCCCCAGCTTGGAGGCTCCGCCAGCTGCAGCTACGGTCCAGCGTGTCCATAGGCTGGCCGTCGGCATCCGGAACCAACGCCAACCCCGCACAGGCCTCTCACTGGAGCGCGGGATCTCGCCCGTTGCATGCGAAGATCCCCCGTCTGGGCTGCAGGCCGGGGGCTGTCCTGCCAAGGGCATCGCCCCGACGACTTTGTCCTTGCCAATCTCCCCAAGCGATGGCTCGTCCTTGCAAGCGCCGGAAGGCAGCGCCTGACAGCCCATCGTTCCGGGGGAGGGGCCCAGGCAGCTGCTGGGGCCGCGCGCGGAGAACCGGCTCCGCAGGGCCGAGGCGAATCAGAAAACCTAGATATGTCAACGATCAGACATTGCCTACCGTCCAGGCTGACGCTGCTGCAGGGTGATGGACCAGCCGTTCTTGCCGTCGTCTGCGGTGCGGGCCGGGCGCTGTCCCGCCAAGGGCATCCCCCCGACGACTTTGTCCTTGCCAATCTCCCCAAGCGATAGCTCGTCCTTGCAAGCGCCGGAAGGCAGCGCCTGACAGCCCATCGTTCCGGGGGAGGCGGCCTGGGCAAATGCTGGGGCTGCGCGCGGAGAACCGACCCACAGGGCCGAGGCGAATCAGAAAACCTAGACATGTCAACGATCAGACATTGCCTACCGTCCAGGCTGACAGTCCAGGCTGACGCCCTGGGCAGCGCTTCGCGCCGGCGGCGAAGGGGCAGCCACCCGCCAAGGCCGGGGAGCCACCGCGGTTCTTCAGGTTGCCATCGAAGCGCAGGGCTGGGCCTACAGATGGACCTGCTGCTGCAGGGTGATGGACCAGCCGTTCTTGTCTCCGGCCGCGCTGTGGTCTTGCTGCCAGGCGCCGCGCAGCCAGGCCTTGGCGTGGTGGCCCCAGGCGTAGCCGACCAGCTGGCCTTCGACCACCAGCGAGCGATCCTGAGCGGCCAGGTCCGGTACCACGGCCGCCACCCGGGCCCCGACCTCGAGCTTGCGCTGCAGCAGCAACAGGCCCGCTTGGGCATCGGCGCCACCGCTGGAAACTGCCTTGCCGGATGCGGGGTCCGTGGTCCTGCCGTAGCCTTGGATCTGCAGGTGCCAGGCGCCCTGGGCCAGCATGGCATCGGCGCACAGCGTGGTGGCCTGGTCAAAACCCTGCTGGACCGGCGCCGCCGCGCCCACTGGCGCCAGCAGGTGCGGCAGCTCGCCGCGCCAGCCAGACAAGCCGACCGACAGTCGCAGAGGCAGATCAGCTGCCAGTTCAGGCACTTCGTCCAGCTCCATTGGGCCAAGCGGCTGCACGGCAATGCGGCCGACGGCGGCAAGGCGGTTGTCGTCGTTGCCGCCCTTGTCAATGCCGTTGCCGTTGAAGACGCCCAGCTGCCAGCCCAGCAGGCCCCGGCCCAGGTCGCCCTGCAGCTGCAGGCCTGTGTCGCGGTCGGCGCGGAACTTGTCATTGGCAATAGAGAAGTCCGGAAACTGCAGCCGTGGCACCGGGGTCAAGAAAGCCCGCGAGAACGGCGTGACAAACTGGCCGACCTTGACGCCCAGCCCCGGCCACGGCTGCGCCGTTACCTCCAGGTCCAGCAGCCGCGGCGTGGTCCCCGCCAGCTCGGGCTGCACGAACCACTTGATCCACTTCTGAACCAGATGGCCGCGCAGCTGCGGGCGGACCATGCGTACCAAGAAGCCGTCTTGCAGAGCCTGCGACCCCGGCTTTTGCGCCGCTGCGAAGCGGGTTTGCACCACCAGCTGCGACTGGAAGAACCAGCTGTCATCGGCTGCTCCGACCTGAAGGCCGTTGTCCAGCCCAGCGGCCCAGATGGGCGGGGCGGCCGGCGCAGCCGTCGCGCTGATGGCCAGCCCAAGCCCCAGCAGCGTTGCTCCGAGCAAAGTCTTGTGAAACCTATTCATTTTTGTGCCTCGCTGCAGTGTCAGGCGGGGGGCGCAGGCGGCAGCACCGTGGCCGTGCCTTCTGCCACCACCTTGTCTGCGACTCTGGCCACGGTGTCGAGCACGACCCGGCGCTTTTCAGCCACCAACTCGCGCACAGTCACGGTCACCGTAACCTGATCCCCTGGCCGCACTGGCGCGCGAAAGCGCAGGTCCTGGCTCAGGTAGATGGTGCCCGGTCCGGGCAGCTGGTTGGCCAGCACGGCCGAGATGTAGCCGGCCGTTAACATGCCGTGGGCAATCCGGCCCTTAAACGGGGTGGACTGGGCAAATTCCTCGTCCAGATGCACGCGGTTGTGGTCGCCGGTGACGGCGGCAAATGCCTCGATGGCGGCGGCATCGACTGTCCAGGTGCGGCTGGCCTGCTGGCCAACCTCAAGCTCGTCAAAGGGATAGGGGTGCAAATTGGCTGGCATCGGTTCCTCGCTGGGTTGGGCGGCTGCAGCTGCGGGCGGAGGGGAGGTGTCTGGCGGGGCTGGACGATTCCAGTCGGCCGGCGGCTGCCAGTAGGCGGCGACGCCCAGGTGCTGCCATTGGACGTCATCTACGCCAAGCTGGTTCTCGCCGGTGAGCCAAGCGCAGCCCGTTAGGATAAGGGTCTTGTCGTACTGCGAAAACGCGTCCTGGTCGATGCGCAGGCGCCATGGCGAAGGCTGAGCGGTGGGGAGCCACTGCAGGTCGTGGAATTCGCCGCTTTGCACCGGGCCCAGGCCACAGCGTTGGCGCAGCGCGGCCACCAGCCGGTCCCGGGGATCCAAGGTCAACGCGGCCCCGGCAGCTGCGCCAGCTGGTCGGTTTCCGTGTCGATGTGCATGAACTTCACGATCAGCGATCCGTCGGCGATCTTCTTGGCAATCATGGGTCTGGCCAGCAAGGCCTTGTCGACTTCGGCGCGGTGGTCCACGGCGTCGACCAGCTCTGGGTACTTTGCGCGCATCGCCGGGTCCTTGGCCGCCTTCTCGGCCGCGCAGTCTGTGTGCGTGGTCAGCAGGATCGTGCCCACGCCGTTGGCCACCGCCAGCTCCAGCATCTCCAGCTCTTTGTTGGCCAGGGCCGAGCCCGCGGTGCGGATGACGTAGTAGTACTTGCGGGTGTCGCCGACCAATTCTTCTGTGTCAATGCGCGCATCCATGCACACGACCATCGCCACCAGGGGATGGCGCGGGGTCCGGGGAAACTGCTCGCGCACCTTGGCCGCCAGGGCGTTTTGCTCCAGCAGCCGCTGGTACACGGTCTCTGGCTTGAGGTGTTCGCCGTGGGCCAGGTCGAACTCCTCCAAGTGGTCCTGCATGCGGAAGCCGAGGTTGACCATCGCACCGCCGACCACAAACTGAGCCCCGGGGCTGAAGACCAACACCGCGGCGATGGCTGCGGCAACAATACCTGCGATAATCAATGGCTTCTTCAAGGGTCCCCCTGGACGGCGTGATGGGGCGGATGCAAGGAGGCTGCGTCGCGCTCCAGCCCCTTAGCGCGCAGGGTGCGCCAGGCCACGCCGACGGTCAAGGCCGAAAGGGCCCTGCAATTGAGGGTTCTGTCAGGGATTTGTCAGCCCAAGCCCCCCGGCCCGCTCAGCCCAGCGCTCCGACCCGCGGCACCACCTGCCAGGACTCGGCGCACGTCTCGGCCCACCGCTCTAGCAATCGCTTGGCGTGGCGGCTGTTGGTGCGGGCGGCGTGTTGCTCTACCAGCGCGCGCACGCCTGTTGTTGCGGCCAAGTCAGGGCGCTGCAGGTCAATGGTGTCGCGGTTGGCCAGCAGCGGCAGCCGGTCCTGCGGATCCCAGACAAAGGCGCTGCCGCCGGTCATGCCCGCACCGAAGTTGTCTCCCACCGCGCCCAGCAGGACCACGGTGCCGCCGGTCATGTACTCGCAGCCGTTGCTGCCGCAGCCCTCTACCACCGCGGTAGCACCTGAATTGCGCACGGCAAAGCGCTCGCCGGCCCGCCCCGCCGCCAGCAGCAGACCGCTGGTTGCGCCGTACAGCACGGTGTTGCCGATGATCGAGTTGTCTTGACTCGGGCGAGTCGTCGGCGAGGGAGAGCGCACCACAATCTCAGCGCCAGACAGGCCTTTGCCCACGTAGTCGTTGGCGTCGCCGGTGACCTCCAGGGTCAGGCCGCGCACCGCAAAGGCGCCCAGGCTCTGACCAGCCGAGCCGCGCAGCCGCACCAGCACGTGGCCCGCAGCCAGGCTCGCCATGCCAAAGTGCCTTGTAATCGCTGAAGAAAGTCGAGTGCCGACCGCGCGGTCGGTGTTGCGCACCGTGTACTGCAGCTGCATCTTCTCGCCGTCGTCAAACAGCGGCTGGGCGTCGCGCAGCATCTGCAGGTCCAGGTCGCCGCTGACCTCATTGCGGCCCTCCAGGGTGCAGCGCGCCGGCAGCCCGCCCGTGTCGGCCTGGGCCAGAATCGGATTGAGGTCCAGATCGTCCAAGTGCGCAGCACCACGGCTGATCTGCCGCAACAGCTCGGTGCGACCCACAATGTCGTCCAGGCTCTTGGCCCCCAGCTTGGCCAGCAACTCTCGCACTTCCTCGGCAATCATAGAGAACAGGGCGATGACCTTCTCTGGAGATCCGCCAAAGCGCTTGCGCAGGGCCTCGTCTTGGGTGCACACGCCGACCGGGCAGGTGTTGCTGTGGCACTGCCGCACCATCAGACAGCCCATGGCCACCAAAGAGGCGGTGCCGATGCCGAATTCCTCTGCGCCCAGCAGCGCCGCCATCACAATGTCGCGACCGGTGCGCAGGCCGCCGTCGACCCGCAGCCGCACCCGATGGCGCAGCCGGTTCAGGCACAGCACCTGATGCACCTCTGACAGGCCCAGCTCCCACGGCACGCCAGCGAACTTGACCGAAGACAGCGGTGAAGCGCCCGTGCCGCCCACATGCCCTGAAATCAAGATGATATCGGCCTTGGCCTTGGCCACCCCTGCCGCAATCGTGCCAATGCCTGAGCGGGCCACCAGCTTGACGCAGACCTTGGCTTCGGGGTTGATCTGCTTGAGA
>CAIXGW010000046.1 GCA_903919145.1 uncultured Myxococcales bacterium | reverse complement strand
CTCCACTTCCTGCAGAGCCTCTGAGGATGCCTCGAACTATGCCGCATCCAAGAGCGCGCGTTCAGAGCGACGACCACGCTCGATGCGGCATAATCCAGCATGCGGCATAACCGCGGCATGGTCAGCGAGGCCAACATCGCGTTCCTGCGCGAGCGCAAGGCGCGTTATCTAATCGGCACGCCGAAGAGTTGGCTGCGGCATCACGAAGCCGTCCTGCTCGCGCAGACCGACTGGCAGGAGGTGCAGGCCGGGCTGGAGGTGAGGTTTGTCGCGCAGCCCGACGGTCAGCCGGGCGAAAGATACGTGCTGTGCCGCAGCGCCGCCCGGGCGGACAAGGAGCGGGCGATGCTCCAGCGTCAAAGCGATCAACTGGCCCTTGCCCTCGGCCGCATCGCCCGGCGGTTGGAGCGAAAACCGACCGGCGATCTGGAAGCGGTGGGCCGACAGATCGGGCGCGCCTTGGGCAAGTATCCCGCCGCGGCGGCCATCATCGCCACCTCGGTCCGGCGCGACGCGGCCGACTGGGCTTGTGGGCTGGAGATCGCCAGTAACTTGGTCGCCGGGCAAAAAGCCCAGCGCCACAAAGGTGCCTATCTGCTGCGCACCAATTGCGAGGAAACTGACCCGGCTCTGCTGTGGCGCTGGTACATCCAGCTGACCCAAGCCGAGGCCGCGTTTCGCACCGCCAAAAGCGACTTGGGTCTGCGGCCCGTTTTTCACCACAAGCAAGACCGGGTGCAGGCGCACATCCTGGTGTGTTTCCTCGCGCTGGCCCTCTGGCGCTCGCTGGAACAATGGATGCTGGCGAAGGGCTTGGGCTCTTGCGCGCGCCAGCTCATCAAGGAGATCGCTGGCATCAAAAGCGTCGATGTCCTGCTGCCGGTCAAACGCGGCCCAGTACGCACCGAGTTACGCCTGCGCGTCGTCACCTCCCCCGAGCCCGCCGCCGCCCAGTTGCTCGCCCATCTCGGTCTGCGTCTGCCCAAGGGCCCCCGCGAGATCGCCCATGTAGTGCCGAAAAACAGGGGTCAAAATCCATAACTACTTAACGATCAACGATCGTGTTTTTCCAACTGACGAACTCGGGTTAACTTCTCTGGCTCGGCACATGAAGTTCGATTGATATCGGCTAGTTAGTTAAAGCTATGTTTTATCTATTGAGTATTTTTCAATCATTCCATTGATTGAGTTCAGGATAATAGATCAAACATGGCTTCTTCTACCCCACAGAGCCCAATCAAAGCCCTGGCCAGCCTACCAAGGGGAGGACCTGTAGACACAGTTCGCCTTCGGGAGGTTGGCGTGTCGTCCGCACTCGCTTCGCATTATGTGCGGGTGGGTTGGCTGACAAGGCTGGGCCGGGGAGTGTTCATGTTCCCCTGTGACGAGTTGGCGGTCCAACCATCATTGGCCGTGCTGGCCCGCAAAGTCCCTGGGCTTCACGTCGGAGGCAAGACGGCCCTCGCTTGGCGTGGCATACGCCACAATGTCGGACTGCGTGAGCAGCTAACTTTGTGGGGAACGCACCGTCGCCCTCTGCCCGCTTGGTTCCTCCAGCGCTTCCCTTCCCGCTACGTCTACCGAAGGCTTTTTGACGTCAAACTCGCCACCGACTTGGGTCTCCAACCGTTGCCCGAGGTCCCGGACGGGGCGCTGGTCTCAGTGCCGGAGCGTGCCCTCCTTGAAATGTTGAGCGAGGTCGGAACTCCTCAGCAAGGACTCGAGGAAGCGCGAAACATCATGGAGGGGGTGCGGTCCCCGCGTCTCGAAGTGCTCGGCACGCTCCTTCAGCACTGCCCAAGCGTAAAGGTCGTTCGCCTATGCGTGCAGTGGGCGGATGAACTGGGCCTCGAATGGGCGACCGAGGCCCGCGGGCTCGCCGGCTCGCGCGGCCGGGGCCGCTGGCTTACCCGCCTACCCGATGGTCGCACCCTGGTGCTCAAACCCTGATGGACAAAACCTACATCGAAACCGCCCG
>CAIXGW010000045.1 GCA_903919145.1 uncultured Myxococcales bacterium | reverse complement strand
GCCACTGCGGGGCCTCCATGGTCTTGGCGGCCACCGGGCTCCTTGGCCCAGGTACCCTGATCCTGGAAGGGCGCTTTCGCATTGAGCGAGTGCTGGGCCAGGGCGGGATGGGTATCGTCTACAAGGCCACCGACGTGCGCCTCAACCGTCTGTGCGCGCTGAAGATTCTGCTGCCCGAGCTGACTGCGCATCCGTCTGCACGGCGGCGCATGGAGCAGGAGGCGCGGGCCTTGGCGCGAATCGAACACCCCAACGTTGTCCAAGTACGCAATGTCTTTGACCACGCTGGGCAATTGGCGATTGAGCTGGAGTTCATGCCTGGCGGCGAGCTGACCCGGCTGATAGGTTCGGTCGGCCTGGGTGAGACCAAGGCGCTGTGGCTGATGTCGCGGGTGCTGGCTGGTCTGCAGGCGATTCACGATGCCGAATTGGTCCACCGCGACCTCAAGGCAGAGAACGTGTTGCTTGCGGCCGACGGTGTGCCCAAATTGACCGATCTGGGCGTGGCCCGCGACGCGACCGCAGCCCACCACACCAGCGTCGGCGCGGTGCTGGGCACGCTGGAAACCATGGCGCCTGAGCAGATTCAGGGGCTTGCTGTCGATGCCAGGGCCGATGTCTACTCGGCGGGGATCCTGCTGTTTCAGCTGCTGACGGGCGCGCTGCCGCTGCGGGCGACTACCCAGATGGAGTGGGCCCATGCGCACCTGCGCGGCAAGCCAGAGCTCGAGCGTCTGCCCGCTGCCGTCAGCCCGGCGGTTCGGCAGGTCATCGCGCGCGCATTGGCCAAGGCACCCGCCGACCGGCCGCCCTCTGCCAAGGCCATGAAGGCGGAGCTGGATAGGGCTTACGACCAGTTGCTGCAACGGCCGCCAGCGCTGCCGCCGCGATCTACCCCTCCTGGGCCACCTCGGGTCGAGGCTACCCGCGCCCTCCACATTGCGCCGTGGGCGGCAGAGACCCCCAGAAAGCGGGTGCAAGGGCAGCGTCGCGAGAAGGCCAAGCTGATCGGTGTGGACGGGGGCAACTTTGGCCAAGTGTTTGACTTGCAGCCCGGCGAGCAGGTCATTGGCCGTGGGGCGGATGTGGGTTTGAAGGTGAGCGGCGATGGTGTATCGCGCCAGCACGCCGTCCTGACCAGCCAGGCCGATGGGGTGTGGCTGCGCGATTTGGGCTCGGCCAACGGCACCTTGCTCAATGGGACCAGGCTGATCGGTGCCGTGCGCTTGGAGCCTGGAGATGTCCTGCAGTTTGGCAAGGCCAGCTTGAAGTTTCTTTAGACGGCAGGCTGGCTTTGGGCGGGCCAAAACTTCGCTCGGCCACAGGGTCGTAGGTCCGTCCGCCTTGACCCACCCCGCCAGCGGCCCCACAATCGCCAGCGAGGGACCATGGCAAAGATCGGCGAGCGGATAGGCACCTACGAGGTCACCCGGCTGCTGGGTTCCGGCGGCATGGCGATGGTGTACGCGGCGCGCCACACGTCGATTGGCACCGACCACGCGCTGAAGATCCTGCTGCCCAACTACGCCAGCCACCCGCGGACCGTCGAGCGGTTTCGCCAGGAGGCTAGGGCCCAATTCCGTATGCGCCATGCCAACATCGTGCAGGTGACCGATTTCGTCGATGATGGCGAGAACCTGGCGCTGGTCATGGACTTGGTAGTGGGCATGACCCTGGCCGAGGCGATACGGCTGCGGCCCGGACCGTGGGCGGTGGCCGATGTGGTGGCCGTCATGCGGCCCGTGCTGGAGGCGATGACCTATGCGCACCGCGAGGGGCTGGACGGCGCGGCCGTAGTTCACCGCGACCTGAAGCCAGAGAACGTGATGCTGGACCTGAGCGGCAACCGGCCGTGGCCGGGGCAGCCCAAGGTGATGGATTTTGGCATTGCCAAGGTGCTGGGGGCGTCCAACGCCGCCACGGCGACCAACGCTCGGCTGGGCACGCCAGGCTACATGGCGCCCGAGCAGTTCAAGAGCGCCAAAGACGCTGGGGCGCCGGCGGACGTGTGGGCGCTGGGGGTGATGCTTTGGCAGCTGCTGGCTGGGCGGCTGCCAGTGGATCCAGAGGACAACTTCGCGCTGCTGGATCTTTACCGCGGGGCAACGGTGATTCCGCTGCTAACAGAGGTGGTTGCCGGGGTGCCGAAGGGGTTGAGCGAGGCGGTGGCCCAGGCGCTGGCGCTGGACCCGGCTGACCGGTTTGCCGATGCGGGGCCGTTGCTGCGGGCCGTGGAGGGCGGGGCGGTTCAGAGGGGTGGGGTGGACCCGGGCCAGGAGATCCAGCGGTCGGCTGAGGAGCTGGTGGCGCCGAGGTTGGGGTTGCTGGAAATGCCTTACGGTGATGGCGAACCAGCTGGATTGCGGGGCTCGCTCAAGGTCCAGGGCGACGTTGGGCCGAGCGCCGCGCAACTGGCTTGGCCAGGCAAGCTGATCGCGGCAGCTGTTGTTGGGATTGTAGCCGCAACTTTTTTCCTCGGTTTCCGTGCCAGTCCAAGTGTGGCACCCCCGGCAGACAGCGCCGTTGCGCCCTCCCCCGTGTCTGCCAATGTGGAAGCTGCGGCCGCGGTGGCGGGCCCTCCAGCAGCTGAGGAGACCCGCAGCCCAGTATCGGCACCTGCGGCACAGGGGCCGTCGCCGCCATCACAAGGATATGCTTTAACTGGAACTATCCGTGCTCGAGGGGCCAAAATCACCGGCAGCCACGAACTAGTCTTCAGGACTTGGACCGGTTCTCTAGAGCTAATCGACGGCAAAGTTGAAGGTGGCAAGCTCGCACTGGAAGTCATGGTTGCGTCCCTTGAGGAAGAAGTCGCAGTACGCAATGCCTGGGTGAACAAGCTAGAAGGACACCTCAAGAGCCCAGATTTCCTTGATGTAGAACAGTATGCAACCGCCCGCTTCGTCGCGACCCAGATCAAGGCAGGCGGTGACGCCGCGGTTTCGGGTTCGACACACAGCATTAGTGGCAACTTGACGCTGCGGGGTGTGACCAAAGCGGTGACCTTTGCCGCAACAATCAGAATGCAGGGTAGGGACATTGTCGCCACCACTGCATTCAAGATCAGGCGGAAGGATTTCGGGATTGTCTACGCAGGCAATGCTGATGATCTCATTGGCGATGACGTCGCGCTGCTGATGGACCTGAAGGCGACGCTCCCCTGAGCATCCCCCCGTTGGGCGCGCGGCGGCATGGCAGTCGCGAAGCCGATCGTGCTGAGCCTGCGTGCCTCAGCCCGGCGTCTTCTCTATGGCCGGCCTCCCCGCCCGCCAAGCTGAGGTCCGTGACCCTGTGCACAGGCCCCGACGTCCACTAGCTGCCGCCGGACTTGATGGCGCGTTGCATGGGTCGAGCCCGGTTCACTGCCTCAAACCCAGCCTGCACGTCCCGGACCAGTTGCAGGGCCGCAAGTCCGCCGTTCACGTTCCCGCCGCGATGGCGTGTGCAACCACCTGCACGATCGCGCTGACGCCCTGATCCTGCGCTACTTTGCAGGATCCCTCCGTCTTGTCTACTCCGCCAGTGCGACGAATTCTCCGGGCAATCGCGACGCCAAGACAAAGCGGTGGCGCGCAGCCGAACTTCTTTGCCTAGTTCAACCCTTTACGTATTGACACAGTTCAACGGCTGGTCTACAAATCAGCCAGCCAGTGAAGCTAATCCCTCCACCCCAAGGAGAGCCCCATGCTCGTCGCAACCCAAGCCGCTGCCAGCAAGCGAGTTGCAATCGCCAAGACCCACTTGGCGCCAGTCACCGCTGTAGATGACCGTCTGTTGGACCACGTGATCTCCAGCCTGAGCGCCCTGTCTCGCGGTGCTCGCCTGCAATATGCGCTGCAAGTTGGGGCGTTGCTGTTGGACAGCTTCTGGTCCGGCAATGCCGACAACTATCGCGACAAGCAAAAGCCAGCCGGCACTGGCTTTGGCGTGTTGCTCCAAGAGCGAGCGGAGGCATTGGAGGACCTGCAGTTGTCGCCTAGCACGCTGCGCAACTACATCCGCTCGACCATTGTCTGGCGTCAGCTGCCTGTGGCGTTGCGCGAGCGACTGGATTTGCCCAATCTCTTGGCCTTGACTCTGCTAGCGGATCCCGGTCAACGGCTGCTGATTGCGCAAGAAGCTGCCGAGGGCAACCTGAACAGCCGCCAGTTGGAAAGCCGCGTCGAACAGGCCCGCAAGCAGGCCCGCAAGGGCGAAACGCGTGGGCGCAAGCCAGTGCCGGCACCGCTCAAGCAGTGGCGCAAGGTTTGTCGCGACGCCATCAATGGGGATATGGCCAAGATGGGGGCCATTGCCGCCGGTCTGCCCATCAAAGACCGCGCCGAGATGCGTGCCAGCATCTTGGCAGCGCAGAAGAGCTTGGAGGCGCTATTGGCTCTAATTCCAGTGGAGTAGCGGCTTGAGGTC
>CAIXGW010000044.1 GCA_903919145.1 uncultured Myxococcales bacterium | reverse complement strand
CCCAAGACCGTTAATTCGATCCGGGTTGCACCCGGTTCTTGTTCACAGGTCTTGGGTCCTACTGCTGGGTCTTCTTCCGTACCCCAAACCACGTCCGTTCCGGAACCCGGAACGAACTTGGGGTTTGGGGTACTAGGGGGCTGTGGGGCAGGGCAGTTGACAGGCCAACCGGCGGGCCTACATTGGCCCACTCAGGTCGCGCCGCCGCGTGCGCCCACCCCTTTCTCACCCCTACGGATCCAGGAGCACCGCCATGGCCAGCGCCAACGTCGTCACCGTCACCGAGGCCAACTTCGAGGCCGAAGTCCTCAAAAGCAATGTCCCAGTCTTGATTGACTTTTGGGCGGTGTGGTGCGGCCCGTGCCGCGCGATCGCGCCCCTGGTCGACCAGCTGGCCGACGATTACGTGGGCAAGGCCAAGATCGCCAAGGTCGACGTCGACAGCAACCAGCGCCTGGCCAACCAGTTTGGCATCCAGTCGATTCCGACGCTGATGGTGTTCAAAGACGGCAAGCCTGTTGAGCAGATCCTCGGCGGGCGGCCCAAGGCAGCTCTGGCCGCCTTGCTAGACAAGCACAAGTAGTCCCTCCACTCTCCTGCCCGTGGGCGCCGGCAGCTGGCGCGGCAAATGGCGGGAGTGGGCCGCACTGGAGGAAGCATGGACAAGAAATTAGGCTTTGGTTTGTTGGGTCTGCTGGCCCTGGCGACGCTGGTGTTCCTGGTCAGCGGTCTGATGGGTGGCCCAGAGTCCAAGCCGGCCAGCGGTGCGGCGGGTCAGGGAGACGAGGCGACCGCCCAGGGCTCGGCCAGCTCGGCCAAGCCGGTGGTAGGCCGCGAGCAGCTGCGCGATCCCGCAGAAGCCGACGCCGGATCCATTGCTTTGCCAGGGGCTTTGCCGGCGCTGCGCGGGGTTCAGGCCGCCCAGCCGGGCGATGCCAAGCCGCCAGCGCTGCCCCACGGCCAGCTTGAGCTGGAAGGTGACGTGCAAGAGGCGGAGGCGGAAGCCGCGATCAAGGCCATGTGGGCGCCCATCCGCGACTGCTATGCCGAGCTGCGTCAGCGCGCTCCGCAGGCCCGCGGCCGCATGCTCATGACCTTCAAGGTGCGGCCAGGCGAAGCGGGGCAGGCGGCCACCGGCGAGCTGTTTCTCAAAGAGACCCAGTTTACCGATCCCAAGTACCTGACCTGCGTGCGCGCCGCCATCGACAACGCGCGCTTTCCGGCCGGTCGCAACGTGCAGGGCTCGGTCACGGTGCCGCTGTTCCTGGCGCCGCAGGACGTGGGCGAAAATCCCTAAATCTCAAGCGGGCAATTCGCACTTTGCAGGCGGGCCTCCATGCTCTCGGTCATCCTCTCTAGCTGCCCGCCGGGCCAGGCCCAGGCCATCGCCGACGCCTTGATCGAGAGGCGGGTGGCGGCCTGCGTCAGTGCCTTGCCCGGCGCCCTGTCGACTTACCGCTGGCAGGGCGCCATCCAGCGAGACGGCGAGACCATCTTGCTCATCAAGACCACCACCGACCAGGTCGAGCCGTGCATGCAGGCCCTGCGAGAGGTGCATCCCTACTCGGTGCCAGAGATGGTAGAGATTCCGGCCAATCGGGTGTGGGAGGCCTACTTGCACTGGGCCGTGGCCGAGACGCGCATGCCCAACTGACAGCCGCGACCGCCCCTGGGAATAGCCCGACCGGCTGGTCTGTTACCACGATTCTGGAGGCCGCACGCGCCTTTTCAGCTTGGAGTCTTCTTGGATCGCCTGCAAAAGCTGTTCGACCAGGGCGGACCGACCCTGATTGTGATTGCGGTGGTGGCCGCGGTGGGCTGCGCGATCTTCTTTGAACGGATGCTGACGGTGCGCGGCCTGGTCGGCCAGGTGCGGGCGCTGGATCGGCGGCTGCGCGACCTGGTGGCGGCGGGGCAGGTGCCCGACGTGCTGGCGGCCTGCAATCAGGCACCGGCGGGCCTGGCCACCGTGCTCAACCGCGGCGTCGAGGCGGCCTTGAGGCGTGAGCCCCGCGACGTGCTGCTGGCGCAGATGAACCGCGAAGGCCGGCGGGTGATCATGTCGATTCGCCGCGGCCTGGGGCTGATGGCAACCCTTGGCACCATGTCGCCGTTTCTGGGGTTGTTTGGCACCGTGCTAGGCGTCATGGAAGCCCTGCGGCGCATCGGCGAGACCGGGGCCTCGGGCCTGGACGTGGTGGCCGGCGGCGTCGGAGAGGCGCTGGTCGACACCGCTGCCGGCATCCTGGTGGCGATTGCCATGGTGCTGCTGCACCAATTCCTCAAGGCGCAGCTGGGGCAGGCCGTGCTGGAGGTGCAGCTGTTGATTGAAGATGCGGCCGATTCGCTGTCTCGCCTGCCGGTCGATTCGCTGCGTCCGCGCACGGGCAGCGAAGAAGCCCCGCGCAGCAACGGAGGCGACTAATGGCGGGCGGCGGCGGCGGTGGCGGTGGCGACTGGTCGGACCAGCCGGAATTCGATTCTGGCGAAACCGTCGACTTGAACCTGACCTCGCTCATCGATGTGGTGCTGGTGGTGCTGGTGGTGTTTATGGTGTCGACCTCGGCGATTGTCGATCGCGACCGCATCGAGCACGCCCAGGGCCAGGTCGATCTGCAGCTGCCGACCGGATCGGCGCCTTCGGACTCGGCCAAGCACGCAGAAGTGACGGTCCAAATCGACGCCGACGGCCAGCTGTTTGTGGGCGGCCAGCCTACTGAGTGGCGCAGCTTGAGCAAAGATCTAGCTGAAAAGCTTGGAAAAGATGCCCAGCTGCAGGTCCGCGTCGACGCCGATCAGCGCTTGCCGGTGCAGCGGGCGGTAGAAGTGCTAGAGCAGCTGCAGACGCTGGGAATTCAAAACGTCGGGCTGGGCACTCAGGGCAAAAAGTAGGTATCCTTGGCCCCCTTCCGCGGCCCCGGCAACGGATGCAGGCCCAACTAGGGCCGGTAGCAAAGTCGATGCGACAGTTCCTCTACATTTCTCCGTACTTTGCGCCACAGACCCAGGTTGGTGCGCTGCGGCCGATCAAGTTTGCCCGCCACCTGCCGGCCCTGGGCTGGCAGCCGATAGTGCTGGCGGATCTGTGGCCGACCGACGGCATGGACGCGCAGTTGCAGCAGTTTGTGCCTGAAGAAGTCAAAGTAATCTATGACTTTTCGCACCGGGCGGCCAAGACCCACGCCAAGCTCGTCAGCGCAGCGGCTCAGCCCCAGCCAGACGCGCCGCCCAAGCGCGTGGCCAAGGGCAAGCCCCTTCACGAGCGGCTGATCCCCCAGGCGCTGCAGAACCCCGAGCTGATGCCGCTGGCCGAGCACGGCCCAGACATGCCCCACGCCTACCAGGCGGCTCTGAAGATCCTCAAGCAGTACCCAGGGATTGAAGCCATCGTGGTCAACGCTGATCCCTTTGCGGCGGCGTTGGTCGGTGCCTGGCTGCACCAGCGCACTGGGCTGCCGCTTGTCCAAGATTTCCGCGACATCTGGGCGCCGTGCAAGCTGCGCCGGCCGCGCCGCCCGCTGCCGCAGCGCTGGCTGGAAGACAAGATGGAGCGCTTCAGCTTTGACCAGGCGGCGCACATCCTGGTCAATACCCAGGTCAGTCTGGACGACTACCGGGCGTTCTATCCGCAGCTTCCCGTCGACAAGTTCAGCCTGCTGCGCAACTTCTTTGACGGCGAATTGGTCTCTCACGGCCAGCATCCCGGCTGGGATCGCTTTACTTTGCTGCACTTGGGCAACTTCTCGCGCTTTCGTCTGGCCGATCCGCTGGTGCGGGCGCTGGCGCGGGCCGTCGAGCTGGGCCTGCCGCGCGACCTGGTGCAGGTGGTCTCGACCGGTGACTACGGCTCGGCGGCGCTGCAGCTGGCCGAACAGCTGGGCGTGGCCGACCTGTTTCGCACCGAGGCGCCGCTGCCCTACCACCAGATCGGCGCCATCTGCCAGGCGGCCGATGTGCTGGTCTACGTGGCCGAGCCCGACGCCGACCAGAGGATCGCCAGCAAGTTCTATGACTATTTGGGGGCGCGCCGGCCGGTGCTGGCCGTCAGCGACAACCCAGAGTCGCAGCAGCTCATTGACCAGGTGGGGGCCGGCGCCCAGTTTGGCCACCGCGACACCGAGGCAATGGCGCAGTGGCTGCTGCGCAGCTTTGCCCTGGGCCGTCACCAGACCGTTGAGCGCAGCTTGGCGGGGCTGACAGCTGCCGAGGCAAGCCGAACGCTGGCCGGTGTGCTGGCGCGGGTCACCCGCAAACACGCCTAGAAACAACGGAATTTCTCTGCCGCGGCGCACAGCTTTGCCGCACTGGACCCGACCATGTGGAAGATCCCGCTCGCTGACCTGCGCCTGCACCCTGACGATCACACCGCGGTTCTGGAGGTGCTGGCCTCCAACTGGCTGACCATGGGCCCCAAGACCCAGGAGTTTGAGGCGGCGTTTGCCAAAGCCCTGGATCCTGACAACCCGCCGTTTTGCTATGCCGTTTCCAACTGCACCGTGGGCTTGCACATGGCTTTTGCAGCCCTGGACCTGGGCCCTGGCGACGAAGTGATCGTGCCCAGCCTGACGTTTGTGGCCACGGCCAACGCGGCGCTGTACACCGGCGCGACGGTGGTGCTGGCCGACGTGACCTCTGAAGCTGACCTGACCCTGAGCATCGACGACGTGCTGGCCAAGATCACCCCGCGCACCCGCTGTGTGGTGCCCGTTCACTACGCCGGTCAGCCCTGCGACATGGCGCGCCTCAAGCGCGAGTGCGACCTGCGCGGCATCGCCGTGGTCGAAGACGTGGCCCACGCGCCGCTGGCCGACGCGCTGCTGCAAGACCAGGACCCCGCCCAAGCGCTGGGAACGATTGGTGCGCTGGGCTGTTTCTCGTTTTTCTCTAACAAGAACATGACCACCGGCGAAGGCGGCATGGTGGTGACCCGCGACCCGCTGCTGGCGGACAAGCTGCGCCTGCTGCGCTCTCACGGCATGACCACCTTGACCCTGGACCGCCACCGCGGCCACGCCTACACCTATGACGTGGTGGCGGCGGGCTTCAACTACCGCATTGACGAACTGCGCGCCGCGCTGGGCCTGTCGCAGCTGGGGCGCCTGCCAGAGAACAACCGCCGCCGCGGCGACGTGGTGGAGTTCTATCGTCAAAAGCTGACGCGCATTGAGGGGCTGCTGCTGCCCTTTGCCCAGCGCCTGCCCCAGGGACGCACGGCGCCGCACATCTTGCCGGTGCTGCTGCCGGCCGGGCTGGTGCGCCAGGCGGTGCAAGAGAAGATGAAGGAAGCGGGCATCCAGACCTCGGTGCACTATCCGCCGATCCACACCTTCAGCCACCACAGCGAATCTCCGCTGGTGCGCGGAGAAAGTCTGCCGCTGACCGACGCCGTGGCGCCGCGGCTGCTGACTCTGCCCCTCTATCCAGAACTAAGCGAAAGTGATGTGGATCTGGTGGTGCAGTCGCTGCAGTGGTCCATTGACCAGGTGCGCGCGGCGATGTAGGACGGCTGGGATTCGACAGCGGCTGCGGAATCGGCTAGTATTGTCTAGTAAGTCGGTAGGGAACGGGAGAATAGCTCGACCACCGGCCAAGACCACGCCAACCGCCGGGCCTTCTGGACCGACCCTGGACGGACATGACCGCGATTCACCAGCGCAATCCCTTGAGTCACCTGGCCTTGCTAGAGGCAGAGAGCATCCACATCTTCCGCGAGGTGGCGGCAGAGTTTGAGCGGCCGGTGCTGCTTTTCTCTGGCGGCAAAGACTCGATTGTGATGCTGCGGCTGGCCGAAAAGGCCTTTCGCCCCGGAAAGTTTCCCTTTCCGCTCATGCACATCGACACAGAGCACAACTTCCCGGAAGTCATTGAGTTTCGCGACCGCCGGGCGGCCGAGCTGGGCGAGCGGCTGATCGTCCGCAGCGTGGAGGCGTCGATTCGCCAGGGCCGCATCGTCGAGCGGGCAGGGCAAGACAACTCGCGCAACCGGATGCAGATCACCACCTTGCTGGATGCGATTGGCGAATTCCGTTTTCAGGCGGTGTTTGGCGGCGCCCGTCGCGACGAAGAGAAGGCCCGGGCCAAAGAGCGGATGTTCAGCTTTCGCGACCAGCACGGCCAGTGGGACCCCAAGAACCAGCGCCCAGAGCTGTGGAATCTCTACAACGGTCGCATCCATCCAGGCGAGCAGATTCGGGTCTTCCCCATCTCCAACTGGACCGAGCTGGACGTGTGGCAGTACATCGACCAGGAAAACATCGAAGTTCCGTCGATCTACTACGCCCACCGCCGGCCGACCGTAGTCCGCGGCGGGATGGTCGTGCCCATCAGCGATCTGCTGCCCGCCGAGCCCGGCGAGCCAGTGCAAGAGCGGCTGGTGCGCTTTCGCACAGTCGGAGACATGACCTGCACGGCCTGCATCGAGTCGCCGGCGCGCAATCCCGCTGAAATCATCGAAGAAACCGCGGTTACCCGCATCACCGAGCGCGGAGCGACCCGGGTGGATGACAAGGTCAGCGAAGCCTCGATGGAAGACCGCAAGCGGGCTGGCTACTTCTAGAGGATCCACGCAGACCGGCTGGACCCGCGGTCAGAGAGCCAGCGCGCTCCCCACGGCAGCGGCCCGACCGACCACGCACAGGGCAGGGCAGCGCAACAGGGCAGCCGGGGCCCGACACCATTCTTGAGGATAACCATGGATCTGTTGCGTTTCAGCACGGCGGGCAGCGTAGATGACGGCAAGTCGACCCTGATCGGCCGGCTACTCTATGACAGCAAGGGCGTTTTTGAAGACCAGCTGGAGGCCGTTGCGCGCTCGACGGTCAACCGCGCCTCGGTGGGCATCGACCTGTCGCTGCTGACCGACGGCCTGCGGGCCGAGCGCGAGCAGGGCATCACCATTGACGTGGCCTACCGCTACTTTGCCACCCCCAAGCGCAAGTTCATCATCGCCGATACCCCCGGCCACGAGCAGTACACCCGCAACATGGCCACCGGCGCGTCTACGGCCCAGCTGTCGATCGTGCTGATTGATGCCCGCCACGGCGTGCTGGTCCAGTCGCGGCGCCACAGCTACATCGCTGCCTTGCTGGGGATTCCCTACGTGGTGGTGGCCGTCAACAAGATGGACCTGGTGGGCTGGAGCCAGCAGCGCTTTGAAGAGATCTGCGGAGAATACGCTGAATTTGCTAAGGATTTGGCGATTCGCCACCTGCTGTTTGTGCCGCTGTCTGCGCTGATGGGCGACAACGTGGTCGATCGCTCGGCCCACATGCCGTGGTACCAGGGGCCCACCCTGCTGGAAACCTTGGAAACGGCTGACGTCGGCGAGGATGAGAACCTGCAGGCCCTGCGCTTTCCGGTGCAGCTGGTCATCCGCCCCAACCTGGACTTTCGCGGTTTTGCCGGGCAGATCGCCGCCGGCGTGGTCAGCGTGGGCGACGAGGTCCTGGCGCTGCCGGCCGGAACCCGCAGCAAAGTCAAGCGGATCCACACGCTGGACGGCGACCTGCAGAGCGCCCGCGCGCCGCAGTCGGTCACCTTGCTGCTGGAAGATGAGATCGACGTCTCGCGCGGCGACATGCTGGTCCACCCTGCACAACTGCCCTGGATCCGGTCAGATTTTGACGCGCACCTGGTGTGGATGGACACGCAGCCGCTGGACCCAAGCCGGCCGTACCTGATCCGCCACACCACCCGCACCGTTCGCGGCAAGGTCAGCGAGATTCACCACCGCATCGACGTGACTCAGCTGGGTCGGCTGCGCGCCGATGCGCTGGAGCTGAACGAGATTGCCTTTGTGCGGTTGCGCGCCGCCCAGCCCCTGTACCTGGACGCCTATCCCGAATTCCGCCGCACCGGCTGCTTTGTGCTGGTCGATCCGCTGACCAACGCCACCGTGGCCGCCGGAATGGTGAGCCCGCAGCAGCCCAGCGAGTCTGAGCTAGCCGCCCACCGGCCGCGGGTGGATCGGGCCGCCAGAGAGGCCCAAAGCGGCCACCGGGCCGGCGTGATGTGGCTGCAGGGAGGCCATGAAGCCCTGCGGGCAGAGACGGCCAGGCAGATCGAAGCCCGGCTGTTTCAGCGGGCGGCGCAGGTGCTGGTGCTGGATGCGGCGGCACTGGCCGGGTTGTGGGCCGACACCGCCCCCGGGCAGCTGCAAGAGCGCTCGCGGCGACTGGCCGAGTTGGCGGCGCTGCTGGTCCACACCGGCCACCTGGTGGTCATCGACAGCGACCTGGATGTCCAGGGCCTAGACGTCGTTGCCAGCCGTGTCGGAGCCCAGGACTTGCAAGTGGCTGAGCTGGCGTCTGAAGGTCAGGCGGATGCCGAGGCGGCGCGGGCCCTGCAGGCCCTGGGCGATGCCGGTTGGCTGGGCACCGTGGGCGTGGTCTCGATCGGCGCGGGAATCTGAGCGCGCTGGGGACTCTGCAAAGGCGGTTTACGGGCCGCTGCGGCGTCGCTACACTCCAGGGCCGGAGGTACCGCGCTGCTACAAGATTTGGTCACTTACTTTCGCGTCCACAGCCCTTGGGCCCCGCCAGTCTTGAGGGCGGCGCTGCTGCTGTGGTTGCTGGGCTTGGCCGGCTGCCTGCCCGGCATGCGCGACAATGAGCCCCTGGCCAGCGCTGCGGACGTCAAGAGCGACGCCGCCAAAACCGACGCCGCCAAGACCGACGATGCGTTGGACACCGCCGCCGACGCCGACACCACTGGCGACAGCGCTGCAGACGTCGACGCGGCCGCCGATGTCAGTGCCAGCGACGTCAGTGCCAGCGACGTCAGCGCCGACGCCAAGCCAGACGCTGCGCAAGAAGTCCTGGTGGGCATTGCGGGTTGCACCAGCGACGCCGACTGCGCCAAGCTGCCCTTTGGCCCGTGCCAGACCGGCGCATGCAACCTTGCCACCGGCTTGTGCGGCCCCCAAGCCAGCGGTGACGGCCAACCTTGCGAGCTGAGCGCCTGCGTGACCCAGGCCACCTGCAGCGCCGGCACCTGCAGCGGCAATGAGGTGGTCTGCAATGATGGATCTGCTTGCACCCAAGATGCCTGCGAGCCGGGCCTGGGCTGCGTGTTCGCCCCCCTGACCAAGGCCTGCGACGACGACAAGAAATGCACCAGCGGCGACACCTGCCAGAAGGGCAATTGCGTAGGGGCGGTCAAGCTCTGCGAAGATGGCAACGTCTGCACCGATGACCTGTGCAACGAAGCCAGCGGAGAGTGCAACTTCAAGCCGATAGCCAGCGACAAGACCCCTTGCAGCAGCGGCAACCTCAAGGGCTGCAGCGGCCCGGCCGTGTGTGCCAGCGGCGAGTGCAAGGCGGCCTCTGCCTGCGATGACGGCAACCCGTGTACCTTTGACCTGTGCACCGACGGCAGCACCTGTGCCAACCTGCCGATGGCCGGAGCCTGCGTGCCGCCCGGCGCCAAAGCCGACCTGTGCAACCCCGGGATCTGCCAAGTCAAGGCCGGAGAAAGCGTGCCCCTGTGCGTCACTGCGCCGCTGTGCCAAGACAAGGCCTGCAGCGTCACCAATTGTGCGGCCGGCCAGTGCACCTATGACAAGCTCGACGACGCCTCCAGCTGCGAAGACGGCGACGCGTGCCAAGACCAGAGCTCCTGCGTCAAAGGCCAGTGCAAGGGCAGCAAAGTCAGCTGCGACGATGGCAACCCGTGCACCGCCGAGCTGTGCCAGCCCGGCATTGGCTGCGTGGCCTCTTCGGCCAATGACGGCGCGCCGTGCGAAGATGGCAGCGGCTGCACCACCCAGGATGCCTGCAAGGCGGGGAGCTGCACCGGCAAGCCATTGAGCTGTGACGACAAGGTGGCCTGTACCCAAGATGCCTGCGAAGCCACCGGCGGCTGCGTTCACGTCCAGGGGCCAGACTGCGCTCCGTAGCAGCTTGGGCACCGGCCACCCCGCTTGATGGCGCTTGCCAGAGTCGAATCAGTAGTTTTCATGGCCGTCGAATTGACCTGCTGCAGCCAGCCAACCTCAGCGGCCTGCCAAAAGGGCGTGCCGTCTGTCACGGTGCCGGGTGCCGCGATCTACCTGAATGGCAAGGTCTGCGGCGGCTGATTGCGTGGGCGCGGGTCGTAGCGCTCTGGGCGGAATTCGGGGCGACTCCACAGCGCGTCACGGGATGGGGCTGCGCAGGGGTAGGCTCCGGCCGACGGTTCGCTTGATTGACCTAATTCGCCACAGCTCCTTGGAGGGTGTTTGCGTCTGAACACCTAAGAGCCAGAGCGGCTCCACCAACAGACGCCATAGGTTCGTTGGGGTTTTCTACCCGGTAACTGAAGCCGCGGGCAGTCAGGTCGCCGTCTACCTGCGCAGACGGCCAGAGCGGGCCGTCCGCCACGAGGGACGGCGCTGTAGTAGCCACGCAGCCTTCAAATTGCAGACCAGCTTGCGGATACGGCCAAATTTCCGCGGTGGTGGCAAATGTGTGGTGATTTGTGTAGGCTCAGCGAGCACGCCCGCCCGATTGCGGCTGTCAGCTGGAGATAGCGATGAATTCATGGCTCTGCAGAATGTTCTTGCTTGCGGTGGCGGGCCTGGTCGCTGTTGTTGGCCCGGCTGAGGCAGTGGTGCCAGCAGCCACCTCCATCGAGGGCGCGCTGCTGATGGCCGCGGGCGGTGGCTCAGCCGCGGATGGCAACTACCAAGTGGGGTTTGCCCTATATGCGGCTGAAACGGGCGGGAGCGCTCTTTGGAGCGAGGGCCCCGTGACTCTGCAAGTGTCGGGCGGGCGCTTTTCCGCGGCTGTTGGCGCCACTTCGCCATTTCCAGTGGCGCAGTTGGCCAGCGCTTCCGGGCTGTGGCTGGGGCTCAAGGTCGCCTCCGACCCAGAACTGCCACGCCAACCATGGCACAGCGTGTTGTTTGCCCGCCATGCCGGCTCTGCAGAAGGACTGACGTGCACCGGCTGCATCGCCGCCAAGCAGCTTGCCCCAGAGGTGCTCTCAGGCTACGCCAAGACAAGCGATCTGAGCGGCTACGTCTCCGCCGCGGTGCTTTCGAGCTATGCCAAGGCGACCGACCTCAATGGCTTGGCCAAGACCTCAGATTTGGTTGATTTTGTCAAGGTTCAGGCCCTGGCCAAAGTCGCCGGCACGGGCAAGTACAGCGATCTGGCTGGCCTACCCGTGCTGGCAAAAGTTGGCGCCAGTTGCGGCACTGGGCTGGTGATGCGCGGGATCAAGGCCGACGGCAGCTATGAGTGCACCAGCAGCGGCAGTCAGCTCACCGCCAAAGACCTGCCGAGCGACGGCTTGAACGAAGTCTCCAACGGCGTGCTGACCACTCAGTTTACAGAGACGGTCACGTCGACCAATACCCCAGTGAAGATCCCTGACTTTTCTGGTGCAGGGATCACCGATACGATCATCGTGCCCGATCTTGGCAGTGTCGATGAAATAGCCGTCCAAATCGCGGTGACCAGCAGCGACGTCTCCAAGGTGCGCATTGACCTTTTTGATCCCACCGGGGCCAAGCTTGTGGTCTACGACGGCGAAAAGACTGGGACCAAGCTGGCGATTTCGCTGAACCACACGTCCAGCCCAGTGCTCCAGGCGTGGCTGGGCAAGTCGCCCAAGGGAACCTGGGCGCTGGTGGTCGCCGACCTGGCCCAGGGCCCCACCAATCCCGATGGCGCCATTGACAACTGGTCGATCATCGTTGGCTCCAACTCAAACAAGAAGGCGCAGGTCAACGGCAACCTGGCCATCACCGGAACCATTACCGGCAACGCGGCGCAGTGGCTTGTGCCGGCTGGGGCAGTCCTGGCGTTCAACCTCAAGGCCTGCCCGACCGGCTGGAGCGAGCTGGTGGCGGCGCGCGGTCGCAGCGTGGTCGGCCTGCAGCCCGGCGGCACCTTGGCCGCGACGGTCGGCACGGCGCTTAGTGACAAAGAGGACCGCCCAGTGGGCAAGCACGGTCACGCCCTCAATGATCCCGGCCATAGTCACCCCTTCAAGATCGACTCTGACTCCGGCTACGACGGCGGCTCGGGCGCGCCGGCGGGCGAGGATGTGGGCGTGTACACCGTCAATACCGTGGAGGCGACGACGAATATCTCCATCGCTGAGGCCGGAGGTGTGGCGGGTACCAACGCCCCCTATCTGCAGCTGCTGATGTGTCAAAAGCAGTAGCGGAGCCTCGCCGAAGAAGCGACCGGGCTGCGACTGGCGGAGCTGTCCGCCAACCCTCGAGTTGCCTCTGGCCTTCTGGACGATAGACCACCCGCTATCGGGCACGGGCCTCCTTGATGGCGCCGGCGCACACGCCTGCAGGAAGCCGTTGCGTCGGCAGGGTAGACGGGTGGGCATCAAGCCACGGCCAATTCTTGCCGGCCTTGGGTTGGCAGCTGGCTGAGCAACCGACAGCACGACCTTGGGCCGCTCCGCCTAGGCTGGCAGGCGGCTTGCTTCGGTGGTTGGCCGACTGCGGATCATTTTGACCGGTCAATTGACTGGTCCAGTCGGTCGGTGGCGACAAGTTGACCGGTCACTGACCGCTCGACCCTGCTGCCACCGGGTCAAGCTTGGACCGCCCTACTGCGTATTTGGATGCTGAGCTCTCTCGACCGAGTTGGCGCGAAGATTGCGGCAGTAGGCTGCATCAAGCTTGGACGGTCCAACGGTGGGCCGCATCCGCCTGGGCTTGCGGTCGCGCACAGCCGACAGTTGGGCTGCAGGAGAGTCACGATGAAGAATGCCAATCACCACCGGTTGCGATGGTGGGCTGTCGCCTCCGCGGCGGCAGCCCTTTTGAGCGGGGCACCAGCCTACGCCTTGACCGAAGCGGAATGCTTTTGGGACGTCGGCGCCCAAGCCTCTACCAACGAACTCGCCGGCATCGTTGCCAATCCAGCGGGCCAGTGGAGCTACTTGTGGCAGGCCGGCTCTTCCGGTGCGCCAAGCGAGTACGCCGCGGGCACGCCAACGCTATACACCGCTGCCGAGCACACCAACGACTGGTATTCGCAAAGCAATGCCTATCTGCGCGGCTTTGTCCACAACGTCGGCGACAACGTCCCGATGGTTGTAAGCAACACCAGCCCTGACCCGGCCGGACAGAACACCGTCTAGGAGCCTGTCGGGATAATCCCCGCCAGGCTCCGTGCCATTTTGCGTTTTTTTCAGTCGGGCAAGAAATATTGGAAGTGAATTCCAATATTTCGCCCGCCTGGGCGCTCGCAAGACGATCGCCCT
>CAIXGW010000043.1 GCA_903919145.1 uncultured Myxococcales bacterium | reverse complement strand
CGTGCGGAGGTAGGCGGAGCTTGGTCGCACTGATTGACCAGCCGCCGGTGATCAAGAAGATCCTCGCGCATCTCGGACTGGCTACCGAAGCACTGACAAAGCCTGAGGATCCTGTCTGGCTGCCAAAAAAGTCGACGCTGCGCGGGCCGCCGGACGAGCTGTTCCCGCCGGATGGGCAAGGCCCGCCCGCCACTGGTCCGAGGCCGGGCCGCGGCAGTGCGACCCCGGCGAGCCGTTCTTTGACGAGCTGCCGGCCGACGACTAGGCGGCGTAGCTGGGGGACCTGAGGGTCAGCTGGCTGGCGGAGCCCTGCGCGGATCGGGGAGATCAGCTTGAACTCACGTGAAATTTGGCGGTTGACGGCAGTCTAGGCCGGGCGTAGGCTCGTCGCTGGCGGCTGGGATGGTCTTGGTCGGGGGTGGCATGGCGCTGGCGGGGTGGTCGGATGGGCGGGTACCCGGTTTGCGGACCCTATGCATTTGACAAGCCAATCGCCCATGGGCGCGGCACACGCGCGCGGGCCCGGGCAGTGCCCCGCGAAGTCCCGGCACCGCGCAGCCGCGGGGAGCATTGAGCAGTTACGAGTCGCCATGCTACTGTCCGATGTGATACGCAACGGCTGTGTTGGACGTGTTCGCAGCGAATTCTGCAAAGCCACCGGCGCATTTCCCGGCTCGGCCGTGCCTCGGCTGAGCCCCGCAAGGGCGCATGGCGCCGCCGGCTAGGCACCGCTATACTCGCCCGGCGGCAGGATGCCGAGATCAGGTCCCCATGCGCCCAACCCCTGCCCATCGCAAGTTTTTGTCGCGGCGCCCGGCGCCCTGGGCCGCCCCGGCACTGGCCTTCCTGGCCCTGGCCGCGCTGCCTCGCCAGGCGCTTGCAGAAACCCCTGGCGCGGTGCTGCCCCCCGGCCAGGAGGCCGCCGTTCAGGTCATGCTCGGCAGCGGCGCACCGGTGGGCGGGTGCCAGGTGCAAGACGCGCAGATTGAGCGCGACGTGATCCGCGCCAGCTACCAGTGCACCCAGCCCAACGGCGCCGCGCTGGCGGTCAAAACCACTTGGCGCCATGCGGCAAAGGCCCAGTCCGGCGACGCGATCGGCGGGGCGTGGGCGCTCAACCTGGAGCCGATGCACCCCGCGCTGCGCGACGCTTTGCTGGACCGGGCGAGCGTCCAGGGCGCCCAGGTCCAGTGGCAGCTGCCCGGGTCAGGGGCCAAGGCGGTGGAGCTGCCAGCGGCGGCCACGGCGGGCCAGGCTCAAGCGGGTCAGGTCGTTGCGGGTCAGGGCGAGGCAGCGGCGATGCGCCGGCCCATGTCGCCCGAGGCCCAGCGCGTGTACGACCAGACCCACCAGCTCATCCAAGCCGGCAAGGCCGATGCCTGCGTCGATCTGCTGCTGCCCATCTTGCGCAAAGAGCCGCACCCGCTTCTGCTGAGTCGGCTGGTGGTGGTGGCCGCCGGGGTGGCGAGCCTGAACGACGGCCCCAGCCGGGTAGACAAGCTGGTCGCCCAAGCCGATGCCCACCCTGAGGATTCGCTGGCGCAGTTTCTGGGCGGCGTGGCCGTGCACTACCGCGGCCATTTGCGCGCCGCCTCTGCCCTGGAAAAGCGCGCCGACTACACCGCGGCGTTGCGCCTGCTCCAGCGGGTGGCCAAAGTCTACCCAGACAGCCCGCGCCTGTGGATCTACACGGCGATCAGTCACTTGCGCTTGGGTCAGCAGGCTCAGGCGGAAGAGGCCATTGAGCTCGCCGTGCGCCACGATGACGGTGGAGATGCCGACGTCTACTACTGCCGCGCCGAAGTATGGCACCGCAAGGATCCGGCCAAGGCCCTGGAAGACATCGCGCGCTACCAGCAGATTATGGTGCAGAACAAGCAGAAGGGCGCCTTCCTCAACCCCAACAAAGAGCAGCGGGTAGAGCGGATGCGCCAAGCCATCGCCGCCGCCCAGGCAGAGCAGCACCCGCTGACCGGCGAAGACCTGTTTGACCCGATCCTGGGCGCGCCTCCGCAAGAGGACAAGCCGGTTTGGCCCAAGCTGGTGGCGGGAGCGGCGGCGTTGGTGCTGGCGCTGCGGCTGTGGCTGCGTCGGCGCAATTCCACGGCGTCGCGGTAGGGCATGGGCGTCCCTGTGGCTTGGATGCGGCGGTGCGCGGTTTTCCTGGCGATGGGCGCGTGGCTCTTGCTGGTGTCGCCGGCCATCGCCGCAGAACTGCCGGCTTTTGCCCTGCAAATCCTGAGCGGTCAGGAGACTGGGCCAGCGCCCCAATTCAGCGGCTACCAGCTTCAGGAGGCGGGGCCCAGCGGCGGCGAGTACCGCATGCTCTGGCGCCCGACCCCGCCCGCCAGCGGCGACCCGGTGGAGATCCGCTTGGCCTCGCGGCCTCCCGACGCGCCGGCTTACTCGCTCACGCCGTCTTTTCGCCTGTCCTTTCGCGGATCCCCGGCGACGCGGCCAAGCCAGCCCGCGCCAGAAGCAGCGCAGTCCACTCCAGAAGCTACAGAGCAGCTGGCCAAAGCGGTGACGGCGGCGATCTTGCGCCACGACCCCGGCAATCTGCGCTGGCCCGCGGCCAAGACCCCCAGCGCGCCGCTGCACCAGACCCAGTTTCGCTCAGAATTGCAGGTGGATCGCCAGCTCGCCCTGCTGACCTGGGCGCTGCTGGCCGGATCGCTGCTGGCGCTGGCCTGGGTCGCAGCCGGCGCGCTCGGGCAGATCCGCCTGCTTTACCTGCAGTATCCACAGAGAGGCCGGATCCTGCTGGCGCTGTTGGCCCTGGGGACCGCGCTGCGCCTGGCCGTCCCGCAGCGGCTGGTGATGGCGCACATGGGCCACGAGCTGCTGGCCTCGGCGCGCGCGCTGGGTCCGCCGCTCAAGTACGGCCCCGCCGCCCAGCAGTGGCTGCACGCATTGGATGCCGTGGGTCTGGGCAGTTGGCCGGCGGTTGTGGCCTTTAACCAGCTGTGCGCCGCCCTGCAGCTGCCCGTGCTGGCCGGTTTGCTCTTGCGCATGGGCCTGAGCGGCGCGGCGACGGCCAGTGCCCTGGCAGCGGTGGCCCTGGCCCCCGTGCTGCTGCACGACGCGGCCTCAGAGAGCATCCTGGTGCCGGCCATGACCCTGACCTTGGCCGCGGCCTGGGCTTGGCAGCATTACCTGCACACCCACAAAACCCTTGGGCTCGCCGCGGCTTTTGCCCTGGGCTGGGCGGCGATGCTGGCGCGCCCGGAGCTGCTGGCGCTGGTGCCGCTGACCTTGGCGGCGGTGGCGGTGCTGGGGTGGTCGCAGCCGGTTCGCGTCAAAGCCCGGCTTCCCCTGCCGCCCCTTGCTCCGGCTCTGATCCTGAGCGCGTTCCTGCTGTGGCTGCGGCTGCAGCAGCTGGCTGCCACGGTGCAAGCCGAACAGGCCGTGGGCAACACGCCGCGCGCCTACGCCGCCTGGACGCTGGACCGCGGCCTGACCCTGCTCGGCGAGGCCCTGTGGCTCAAGAACGGCCTGCTTTGGCCAGAGCTGGTGCCGCTGGCGCTGCTGCCGGCGTGGCTGGCCGGCCTGTACGCCGCGCGGGGCCGCGACCGCAAAATCCTGCTGGGTCTGCTGGGGCTTGCGCTCGCCTACCTGCTGCCTACCCCGCTCGACCTGCCGTGGCTGTCCGTCACCCGGGTGCAGGCGCCGGCCATGCTGTGGGGCCTGTGCGCCGCAGGCCTGGGCTCCTGGCTGTGGCTGGAGCAAAAAGCCCAGCTGAGCGGCCAGTTTCCCAACCGACGCGCGGCCTTTGTCGCTGGCCTGTGGCTGACGAGCGCCCTGGCCACGGTCCCGACGCTGTGGCGCCAAGACCTCTCTACGCAAGAAGAGTTGGCCCTGCGCCAAGCGCTGGCGACCTTGCCCCCCGGCCCAGCGCGGCTGCTGACCCGCACCCATGCGGACGACCCCGACGAGCGCGTCCACCTGGGCTTTGCCGACTCGCTGCTGGATCCGGCGGTGCGCACTGGGTCGCTGAGCGAGCTCTTGCACGCCGCGCCGGCGGATCTGGGGCCGGAGCCCACCTATGTCTGGCTGGGCAGCCGCTGCCAGCTTCGGCCTTGCGAGCGCCGCGGCGAACACCCAGCCTGCGCGGCGGTGCGCGGCCAGGTGGCGCTCAAGCCCCTCTGGCAGGGCCGCTTGCGCCACGAGCCGTTTGAGCTGCGCCCCGCCTTTGGTCCCGGGCGCCAGGACCGCCACTTTGCCAGCCGCGACCTGGATTTTCCCTGGTGCGTCGCCAACCGCGAGTTTGAGGTCGGCATGTATCGGGTGATGCGTTAGCAGTTACGAGTCGCCATGCTACTGTCCGATGTGATACGCAAGGGCTGTGACGGCCTTGTTCGCAGCGAATTCTGCAAAGCCACCGGTGGGTCTCCCGGCCCGGCCGCGCCTCAGGGAGCCCAGGTCGCCGTGGTGTCGCTGCAGGCCTCTACGGGCAGCTGATACTGCTGGGCCCCCGGATTCCACTTGGGGATGATCAAGACCTGCGGGACCTCGGATGCCGCCAATACCGTGCCGTCTTTGCACTTGGCGGCCGCCCCCGGGCCAACCGCCACCAGGGCCCACGGGCGTACGCTGCAGGTGCGCACGCGATCGAGGTCGTTCCACTCTGGGCAAATCACGTAGTCGCGCAGGTAGTTGGCGCGGCTGCCCTGGGGTGCTGCGGGGGTCCAATACAGGCCGTCGGGCCCGGCTTTGCCAGGCGCGCCCCAGTTGACAGGGATTCCGTTCGCCTTTGCCCAATCAGTCGGAGAGGTGCGCGGTCCAGACGACGGCTGAGGTAGCGACAACACAGCCAGCTTGCGCCCTTCGTACAGTCGCTCCCAGATCAGATCCAACGCTGGCGCGACGATACGCATCTCGCGGCGCGAACTGTCGGTATGGCGGAACGATACTGAACGGTTCCGCCCGCTGAGGTCGATGAGGCGCGGGCGCAGCCCTTCGACAAGGCGGCGGACGTGCGCTGTTCGGTAATCAGGGGTCGGCTGCTGCTGCATCGAGAATTGCTCCAAACTTGCTGAACCGCTGACCGAAGGTGCCAAGCGCCTCCGACAACGCCGACGCTGAGACAGCGAAGGCTACGTCGGCGGGCCATGCGGTGCAAGCGGCCGCGTCGCGTGTAGTTTGGCCCGCCTATCCAAACGACCCACAAATGCCTCAGCCGCCCATCGGCCCACCCGAGCACCATGTCGCGCCCCGACCAAGACGAGCCCAGGTGGCATCGGGCAAAGTAAGCCGGCCGATCACCGGGCTCAGCGGCGAAGCTTCATGCCAGTTGAAGCTGGTCCGCCCGCCGCGCCTACGGCCAAGGCATTCAGCCGGTAGCTGGGCTCCTCTGACCACTCAACGCAAGCAAGGCCCCTGGCCGCGAAGGCGGCCTTTGCAGTCCCAGACGCGGCTCTAGCCGCCGGTGTTGACCCCGGGGCTTCTGGGGACATGCGGACGTGACGCCTGGCGAGATCTTGGTCCAGAAGGTTGTGACGATGCTGGGGTTGCCACATTGGCGGAGCCAAGCGGACGTGCAGAAACGCTGATCAGAATCGAAGAACCACCGATCAGTAGCAAAGAACGACCGATCAGAACCAAAGATCGACCGACCAGACCCGCACAACCACCAACCACTCCCGCAGACCTTTCGCAGCCCTCGGCCAAAGGCCACTCGCCCCACTCACCGCGAAAACAACCCCCGCTCCCTGGCCTTCTGCGACCCCACGACATACGCCGCCTCAAACCAGGCCGCCTTCCCCGTCATCGAGCGTGCTGCGGCTTTCCAATACGTTACAGCCCGTCGAGCGCGCCGAGGGTCAGCGCCGCCTGCCCGCGCAGCGCCGCCAACGTCTCGTCGTCCATCTTGCCCAGCTGGTGATACACCACGCCCAGACGCGGATTGTTGCAGAAGCGCGCGCGGTTGCGCTCGAAAAAGTCCCAGTACAGCGCATTGAACGGGCACGCGCGCTCGCCCACGCGCACCTTGGGGTCATAGCGGCAATCCGCGCAGTGGTCGCCCATCTTGTGCAGGTAAGCCGCGCTGCTGACATAAGGTTTGGTCGCCAGCTTGCCGCCGTCCGCCCACTGGCTCATGCCCAGCGTATTGGGCGCCTCGACCCACTCGAACGCGTCGATGTAGATCCCCAAATACCACTGGTGCAGCGCGGTCGGATGCAGCCCCGCGAGCAGCGCAAAATTACCAATCACCATCAAGCGTTGGATGTGGTGCGCGTACGCGTGCTGCAGCGACTGCCCAATCGCAGCGGCCACGCACGCCATCAGCGTCTGGCCCGTCCAGAACCACGGCGGCAGCGGCCGATCGTGCCCGAGGTGATTGCCGCCCGTGTACCCCGGCATGTGCGCCCAGTACATCCCGCGCACGTATTCGCGCCAGCCAAGGATCTGGCGGATGAAGCCTTCTGCAGCCTGCAAGGGCACTTGGCCGTCGCGCCAGGCCTGTTCGGCGCGCTGCACCACCTCCATCGGCCCGAGCATCTTGGTGTTGAGCGCAAATGACAGCAGCGCGTGAAACAGGTGCCAGTTGCGCCGCGAGATCGCGTCCTGAAAATCACCGAAGTGCAACAAAACATGGGCGATAAAGTGTTCGAGCTGGCCAAGCGCCTCGTCGCGGTGCAGCGGCCAGCGAAAATCGGCCGCCTGCGGGTCGCCCATGGTTTGCACGCCCGCCGCCACGATGGTCTGCCACAGCGCGCGGTGGTCGTGGTGCGGCCGCGTATCCTCCGGCGCGACAGGGGTACCGTGCCACGGCTTGCGGTTGTCAGCGTCAAAATTCCACTGGCCGCCCGCGGGCTGGCCAGCAGTGCTGGGTTTTCCCACTCCGTGGGGTCCGGGCTCCATCATCACGCCGTGTAACTTGCGCTGCTGGCGATAGAAACTCTCCATCAGCCACTGCTTCTTGCCCGCGAACAATCGCGCCGCATCATCGCGCGCGGTCAAAAAGTGCTCGCTATCGACCATCTCGACCGGACACGCCGGCGACCAACTCCGCAGCGCTTCGTCGAGCCGCCACTCGTCAGGCGCCTGATACTGCACGGCCCGCGCGCCGTAATGTTCGACCAGCGCTTGCAAATTGGCCGTGATGCTGTGGCGATTGCTCGCGTCATCGATGGCCACGTAGCGCACGCGATGGCCATTTTCTTTGAGCTGCCGGGCAAATTCGCGCATCGCCGCAAAGATCCCCAGCACCTTCTGGGCATGGTGACGCACGTAGTCCGTCTCGCTGCGCACCTCCATCAAGGTGTACACAACGTCGCTTCGTACCTCGACAAACCAGCTGTGCAGCGGGTTCAACTGGTCGCCCAGCACCAGCCGTAACGTCGCACCAAGCTGCGTCGTCATGCTGACTTTGCCCGGGCCGCGCCGGTTTGGCGGCAGCGCTCAGAACAGAACTTGACCTGGTCCCAATCCCGCGCCCACTTGCGTCGCCACGCAAACGACAGGCCGCACACGACGCAGATTTTGCTCGGCAAATCAGCTTTTTTGCGCATCTTCATTCGGCAACGACCGGCAACGCATCGAACGGCGATGCAGCGAACTAGAGGATGCAGATTTCCGCCGCGGAGATGCGGTCGCGCGCTACGATTTGGGCGGCGCCGTCTCAGCGACGGACGGACGCTGCTGCATCCACGCCAGCCACGCGTGCAAATTCGGGTATTTGCCTTGCAGCAGTTGCGGACCGCGCAGCCCGACGTAGCCCACGCCCGCGACCACCGCCAGATCCGCCAAACTGAGCGTATTCTCAAGCAGAAACTGCGCGGTGCTGGATCTTCCCACTCCGTGGGGCCCGGGCGACACCGCCTCGTCAATGGCCTGCAACCCCGCGGCGATCTTGGCCTGCTGACGCTGCCGCCAGGCGTCTTCCTGCTTGTCCGCCGTTCGGATATTCTCCATAAATATCAAGACCATCGCGTCGGCGATCCCGTCCGCCAGGGCCTCCCAACGCAGCGCGCGCATCTGCCCCAGCGGATCGGCGGGAATCAGGCGCGGCGTCGGCGCAATCGCTTCTAGATACTGGCAGATGACCGCTGAGTCCTACACCACCTCGCCGTCCTCGAGCAGCAAGGCGGGAATTTTCGCTGCATGTCCATCGGTTCGTTGTAGACGCCGACGACGCCCGCACCCGGATGGCCGCGAAAACCATGGCCCCGGTCGCCCATGACGCCCCAAATCAGGTGCGGACCCAGGGGACGGCGTACTGGACGGTCGCCTTCTGTCGGGCATCCGGTTCTTGCTTGCCGAAGATGACCCCGTCAACCAGGACGTTGCCATCCGAGTGTTCGCAGAGCAGCTTCGACCTAGCCTTCATCTTGCTGCTCAAGGGCGATAACTGTGGCGTCACATCCGCCAGGCTCGCTGCCGGCGGGAGGGCGTAGCTAGCCGATGGGCAGGGAAAGGGGGACCTTGAGCTCGACGGGACCTGCGCACCCCAGCGGGCGCTGTTCTTTCAGCCGTTGCCCGCGGCTTTCTCTGCCAGCTAACGATAACTCTGGCGATGGGATCGCCTTCGCCACTGCTGCTCGACCTCCCCGCTGCCAATCACTTGGCGGCGCCGGGCTTTGTCTATGAGTGCAGGCAGCCCGAGCTGGGGGCGCTGCACCGGGCGGTGAGGACCGGCTGGCCGCAGGTCAAGGCGCTGGGCGATCAGCTCGCGCTGGGCCGAATGTCAGAAATCACTCCCTTCATGAGGCTGCCCGGCCTCCGGCCGACGATACGACTTTCTGATCTTAAGTTCGTTTTGCAAAGGTGAAACCAGAGAGGGGCCCCACGCGGCTCGGCCAATCGGCCGAGGCTCGGAAGAGCCCTGCGGGCTCTTCCGGTGGGGACGAAGGGGCTGCCGCCCCTTTTCCCCGCCCAGACAGCCCGCAGGGCTCTCTGGAATTCTGGCCCGCCGGGCCGAATACGCGGGGACCCCTCCCTACAGGTTTCCCCTCTGCACTCCCCTTCCTTTACCTCTCTATCCCCGCTGCG
>CAIXGW010000042.1 GCA_903919145.1 uncultured Myxococcales bacterium | reverse complement strand
GGACTGGCTGGTGGCGACGCTGCAGGCTGAGCGGGTCGACGCTTTGGTCATCGCCGGCGATATTTTTGACCAGGCCGTGCCCCCGGCCGCGGCCCAGCACCTGTGGCACCGCTTCCTTATCGACGCCTGGCGCGCCCTGCCCCAACTCCACATCGCCGCCATCGCCGGCAACCACGACCACGCCGCGCGGCTGCAGGCTTCGGCGCCCGTTCTGGAGGCTCTGGGGCGCCTGCACGTGCTGGGGAGCCCGGATCCGGCGCGCTGGGTGGTCGAGCTGCCGGCGAGCGAGGGGCCCGGGGCGATGTGTGCGGCGCTGCCGTTTCTGCGGCCGTCGGACCTGCCGCTGGGCGTGGAGCCGCTGGACGGTTTTGCCCAGGTGGTGAAGGCGGCGCTGGATCAGGCCCGCGAGCGCGCCAAGCCCGGCCAGGCGCTGATGGCGATGAGCCACTGCTACATGGTGGGCGGTGAGGTGAGCGAGTTGTCTGAGCGGCGCATCCAGCGCGGCCACCAAGACGCGGTGCCGGCGGCGGTTTTTCCCAGCGATCTGGCGTATGTCGCCCTGGGTCACCTGCACCTGGCCCAGGCGGTGGGCGGGCGCGAGGGGCTGCGCTATGCGGGGTCGCTGCTGCCCCTGTCGATGGACGAGCGGGGGTACCGCCACGGCGTGACGCTGGTGGAGCTGGAGGGGGCGGAGCTGCGCTCGGTGCGCCAGTTGCCGGTGCCGCGGCCGGTGGAGCTGCGGCGGATCCCCGAGCGCGGTGCGGCGCCCCTGCCGGAGGTGCTGGCGGCGATTGGCCAATTGCCAGAGCGGACTGGGGCGGGTGAGGCGGCGCTGTGGCCGTTTGTCGAGGTGCAGGTGCGGGTGGACGCGCCGGACGCTTCGCTGCGCAAGGTGCTGGCCGATGCCCTGGCGGTCAAGGCGGTGCGGGTGGTGCACGTGGCCACGGTGCTGGCGGGCGGCGGCGGCGCGCTGGGCGATGATGCCCCGGATGTGCCGAGCCTTGGCGATTTGGGCGCGGCGGAGGTGTTTGCCCGCAAGTGGCGGCTGGACTACGGCAGCCTGCCGGGCGACGACGTCCGCGCCGATTTTGCCCATCTGGTGGCGCTGGCTGAGGATCCCAAGCGCGCCGACGAGGACCGCGAGGCCAGACCCGCACCGGTGTGGACGGCGCGGCCCGCCGGCGAATTCAGCGGATCCAGCGCAAAGGCAGAGGGGTAGACCATGCGAATTCTGCGCGTCAGTGGCCAAAACCTGGCGAGTCTGGAGCGGTTTGACCTGGACTTTGAAGCGGAGCCGCTGCGTTCTGCCGGCACTTTTGCCATCACTGGGCCCACGGGGGCCGGCAAGTCGACGCTGCTGGATGCGGTGTGCGTGGCGCTGTTCGACCGCACGCCGCGGCTGTGCGACGAGGGCGGGGTGGACATCGTCGACCTGCTGGACAGGGACGGCGATCGCGTCACGGTCAAGGCCAATGATGTGCGGACCTTGCTGCGGCGCGGCGCGGGCCAGGGCTGGGCCGAGGTCGAGTTTATTGGCGCGGATCACCAGGCCTATCGCTCGCGCTGGGCGGTGCAGCGGGCCCGCGGCAGTGCCACCGGAAAATTGCAGAACCAGACCATGATGTTGCAGCGCCTGGATGCCCAGCGCAGGCCGGCGGAGGTGATCGGCCGCACCAAGACGGAGACGCTGGCGAAGATCGAAGACCTGGTGGGCCTCAGCTTTGAGCAATTTCGCCGCGCGGTGCTGCTGGCCCAGGGCGATTTTGCGGCTTTTCTGCGGGCCAAACCCCAGGAACGCGCCGAGCTGCTGGAGCGCATGACGGATACCGGGCTGTACGCGGAGATTTCGAAACAGGCCCACCTGGAAGCGGCGTGGTGGCGCGACGCGGTGGCCCAGGTGCAGCTCCAGTGCGACGCGGTGCAGGTGCTGGAGCCGGCGGATCTGCAGGCGCTGGGCCAGGAGCAGGAGGCGCTGGCGGCCGAGCGCGCCGCCGCCGTGGCGCTGGCGGAGACGGCGCGCGCAGCGGCCGCTTGGCACGGTCAGCGCGAGGCGCTGGCGGGCGCGGTGGCAGAGGCGGGGGCCAAGGTCACAGCGGCGCTGGCGGCCCAGCTGGCCCAGGCCGACCTGGCCGGCGAGCTGGAGCGGGCTGCGGCCGCCGCCGCCCATCGGCCGGCGTGGGCCGAGGCCCAGCGGCTGCGCCGCGAAGAAGACCAGGCGGCGCGCCGGCTTG
>CAIXGW010000041.1 GCA_903919145.1 uncultured Myxococcales bacterium | reverse complement strand
TCGATCGCCGCCACGTCGCTGCCCTCTTGCACGTCCTGCTCGACTTCCAGCTCGGTTGAGTCCAGCGCTACGTCTTGGCCGCTGCCGGTGTCGGCGGTGGCGGCGGGCGTGCCTGCTACCGCGGGGTCGTCGCCGCAGGCGCTGGCGGCCATGGCCAGGGTCAGGGCCAGTACGACCCAGCTGGGACGGCGCAGGAGACTGCAGGAGTCAGAAGAACTAGAAAAAAGCATAGAGACCTGCTGTTGGAGGCTAAAAGATCTGCGGTGCTGTAGGAGTATGCCCGCGAGGGCTGGGCGGGTCAATCTGGCCGGGCAGCTACCGCTTCTTGCCACACCGGGAAAGAAGCGGCAGCTGCCTCAGGGCGAGAGACACCAATTAGGGCGTGCAGCCGGGCAGATTGACGTGGACGCAGGTGCTGTTGAAGGTGTTGCATGCGTCTACGGTGCACTTGTTCTTGTCGTCGCAGTCGATGTCGGCCTTGCAGCTCGCGGCGGGATTGCAGCCCGGTGTGGCAATGTTGAAGCACTTGCCGGTCGCCGTGTCGCACAGGTCGGTGGTGCAGGTGTTGCTGTCATTGCAGTCGCTGTTGGCCTTGCAGGTGGCGCTGGGCACACAGCCCGCCAGGTTTTGGTAGATGCACTGACCATTGGCCGTGTTGCACGCATCGACCGTGCAGCTGTTCTTGTCATCGCAGCTGCTGTTGGCCGAACACCACTGACCACAGCCGGCGATGGTCTGGTACTGGCAGACCCCGTACTGCGGGCTGCAGGCATCGGACGTGCACGGGTTGTTGTCAGAGGCGCAGCTCAGGGCCTTGCCAACGCACTTGCCGGCGGTGCAGACGTCGCTGGACGTGCAGTTGTTGTTGTCTGTGCAAGCCGCTCCTTCCAGGGAGGTCTGGGTGCACTTGCCACCGCTGCAGGCGTCCTTGGTGCAAGAGTTGTTGTCGTTGCACTGGGTGTCCTGGGTGCAGTTGGCGCCACAACCTTGGATCGGCTGGAAGTAGCACTGGCCGTTGAAGCACAGGTCATTGGTGCATGGGTTGTTGTCATTGCAGCTCACGGCAGAGCCGACGCAAGACCCGCCGCTGCAGGCATCCTGAGTCGTGCACGGATTGCCATCGCTGCACTGGGCAGTCGCCGGCGTGGCCACACAAAGGCCAGTCTTCGCGTCACAGGCAGTAGTGGTACACGGGTTGTTGTCATTGCAGCCCACAGGAACGCCAGCCTGGCAGACACCGGTGGCGCATTTCTCGCCGGTGGTGCACAGGTTGCCATCGTCGCAGCTGGTACCGGTCTGCTGGGCGATCACGCACTTGCCCGCCGTGCAGGTGTCGGTGGTGCAAGCGTTCTTGTCATCGCACTCGCTGTTTTGGGTGCACCCGCCGCCACAGCCGCTGATCGGCGCGTGGCCGCACTGGCCCTGCGAGCAAGAGTCAGCGGTGCAGGGGTTGCCGTCGTCGCAGTTGACTGCGCTGCCTGAGCAAACGCCAGCCTTGCAGACGTCGCTGCCGGTGCAAGCGTTGTTGTCATTGCAGCTGCCACCAGTCGCAGCGGTGTAAGCACAGCCGTTCTGCGCGGAACAGGAGTCTGTGGTGCAAACATTATTGTCGTTGCAGACCACGGCGGTGCCCTTGCAGATGCCCGCCACGCAGGTGTCGTTGTTAGTGCAGGCGTTGTTGTCACCGCACTGACCGCCATTGATCGGCGTGGCCACGCACTTGCCTTGCGTGCACGCATTGGTGGTGCACGCATTGTTGTCATTGCACTGAAGGTTGAAGTTGCAGTTGTTGCCGCAGCCGGCGATCGGCGTGAACACGCAAGCCCCAGTGGCTGCGCTGCAAGAATCTAGCGTGCAGGCGTCGTTGTCACTGCAGGCCTTGGCGGCCCCAGCAACGCACGCACCGTTGTTGCACTGGTCGGCGCCGTTGGTGCCAGTGCAGGCGTTGCCGTCCGAGCATGCCGAGCCATTGGTCACTGGGGCAAAGGCGCAATTGCCATTGGCCACATTGCAGCTGTCGGCCGTGCAGGCATTGTTGTCATTGCAGACCTTCGCCGCGCCCGCGCACTTGCCATCGGCTCCACACAGATCGCTCGTCGTGCATGCCGCGCCATCATTGCAGGGGCTGCCGACCACTAACGTATTGGCGCACTTGCCATTGGTGCAGGCGTCGCCGGTGCAGACGTTCTTGTCGTCGCAGTCGCTGGCCTGAGTGCAGTTGCCACCACAGCCGCTGATCGGCGTGCTGGAGCACTTTCCGGTCGCTTTGTCACAAGCATCGATGGTGCAAGCATTCTTGTCATCACAGACCACCGGATTGCTGCCGGCACACAGACCGCCAGCGCACGCATCGGTCAACGTGCAGGAGTTGCCGTCGGTGCAGGGCAAGCCGTTCTGGGCGTTGGCGACTAAGCAGTTGCCGGTGTTGGCTTGGCACGAGTCGGTAGTGCACGGGTTCTTGTCGTCGCAGACCTTGGCGGTGCCAAAGCAGCTGCCGTTCAAGCAGGTGTCGGTGGCGGTGCAGAGGTTGTTGTCGGTGCAGGCCGCGCCGCTTTGGCCAGAGTGGGCGCATTGGCCGTTGGTGCAGGCGTCGGCGGTGCAGGGGTTGTTGTCATTGCACTGGCTGGCCTGATTGCAGTTGTTCCCGCAGGGGAAGGTGGCGGTAAACACGCAGGTGCCGGTGCCGGGGTTGCAATTGTCAATGGTGCAGGCGTTGTTGTCATTGCAGCTGACCGCAGTGCCCACGCACTTGCCAGACGAGCAGGCGTCGTTGAGGGTACACAGAGCCCCGTCAGCGCACTTGCTGCCGTTTTGCACGGCGGCCCAGCCGCACAGGCCGGTCTTGGCGTCGCAGCTGTCGGTCGTGCAGACGTTGCCGTCGTCGCAGGAATTGGCCGTGCCGGCCTTGCACAGGCCTGAAGCGCAGAGGTCCTTGTCGGTGCACAGGTTGCCGTCGTCGCAGCTGGCGCCGTCGTTGAGCTTGGAGATGCACTTGCCGGCGCTGCAGGTCTCTGTAGTGCAAGAGTTGGCGTCGTCGCAGTCCTTGTCGGCGATGCACTGCACGCCGCAGCCGGGGATGGGGCTGAAGGCGCACTTGCCGGTCTTGGGGTCGCAGGCATCGGTAGTGCAATCGTCCTTGTCATTGCAGACTACCGGGCTGCCGCCGTTGCACTTGCCGCCCAGGCAGCCGTCCACGGTGGTACACAGGCTGCCGTCATCGCACGGGGTGTTGTCGGCCCCGGCAGCGGCGACACACTTGCCGCTGGTCGAGTCGCAGGCGTCTTTGGTGCAGGGATTCTTGTCGTCGCAGATAATGGCGGTGCCGGCGCACTTGCCAGCGGCGCACACGTCGGTGGTGCAGAGGTCGCCGTCGTCGCAGGGCACGCCGTTGGCCGCCGTCGAGCTGCACTTGCCAGTGGCGGTGTCGCACTTCTCGGCGGTGCAGGCGTTGTTGTCGCTGGGGCAGTCCGTGTCAGACTTGCACGGCTTGGTGCAGTTGGGGATGGGCGCAAACACGCAGTTGCCGGTCTTGGGCTCGCAGCTGTCGGTCGTGCACACGTCCTTGTCGTCACAGGGAACCGCGCTGCCGCCGCACTTGCCGGTCGTGCACAGGTCGCCGGTCGTGCAGAGGTTGCCGTCGTCGCACGGGGTCTTGTCGGCCGCGTTGACGGAAGCGCACTTGCCAGTGGCCAGGTCGCAGCTGTCGGTGGTGCAGGGGTTGGTGTCGTCGCAGACAGCCTTGGCGCCGGCGATGCACTTGCCGGCCTGGCAGTCGTCGGCCACGGTGCACAAGTTGCCGTCATCGCAAGGAGTCTTGTCGGCGACGGCCGCGTTCAGGCACTTGCCGCTCTTGGGGTCGCAGCTGTCGGTGGTGCAGGCGTTCTTGTCATCGCAGGCAACCGGCTTGCCAGAAGCGCACTTGCCCACCGCGCAGATGTCGCCCACCGAGCAAAGGTCGCCGTCGTCGCAGGGGGTGCCGTCGTTGGCCTTGACCTGGCACTTGCCGGCGACGCACGCCTCGCTGGTGCAAGAGTTCTTGTCGTCGCAATCGCCGTCTACCGCGCAGTTGCCGCCGCAGCCGACAATCGGCTTGGCAAAGCACTTGCCGGTGGCCTGGTCGCAGGCGTCGTTGGTGCAGGGGTCCTTGTCGTCGCAGACCAGCGGACTGCCCACGCAGGCGCCGCCCTTGCACGTGTCGGTGGTGCAGCCCTGGCCGTCGCTGCAGGCCAACGCGTCGTCGGCGAGCGCGGCGCAGCCGTTCTTGGGGTCGCAGCTGTCCTTGGTGCAGGGATTCTTGTCGTCGCAGACCGCTGACGTGCCCAAGCAGGCGCCGTTGGTGCACTTGTCGGCGGAGGTGCAGGCGCTGCCGTCGTCGCAGGCTTGGCCGTCGGCGGTGGCGCTATTGACGCAAGCGCCGTCTTTGCAGGCATCGGCGGTGCAGGCCTTGCCGTCGTCGCAGTTCTTCAGGGCGCCTTGGCACTTGCCGTCCTTGCAGGCGTCGCCAGAGGTGCACTTGTCGCCATCTTCGCAGGTGGCAGCGTTGTTGCTGGTCAGGCACTTGCCGTCCTGGCAGGCGTCATTGGTGCAGGGATTGCCGTCGTCACAAGTCAGCGCGGTGCCCAGGCACTTGCCGGCGTCGCAGGTGTCGCCGTTGGTGCAGGCGTTGCCGTCATCGCAGCTGCCGGGGGCGGGCGTAAAGGCGCAGGCGCCGCTCTTGCAGGCATCGGTGGTGCAGGGATTGTTGTCGTCGCAGGCGATGGCGGTGCCGGCACACGCGCTGGCCGCGCACTTGTCGCCTTGGGTGCAGGCATTGCCGTCGTCACAGGCGGCACCGTCGGCAGGGCTGACCACGCACTTGCCGCTGGTGCAGGCGTCTTTGGTGCAGGGGTTCTTGTCATCGCACTCGGCGTCGCCCTTGCACTGGTCGCCGCAGCCCGGAATGGCGGTGGCGGTGCACTTGCCACTGGTGGCATCGCAGGCGTCGGTGGTGCAGGCGTTGTTGTCGTTGCAGGCGATGGCCGACCCAGCGCAATTACCGGCGCTGCAAACGTCTTTGTCGGTGCACAGGTCGGCGTCGTTGCACGCGGTCGCGTCGGCGACAGCTTCGGTCAGGCACTTGCCGCTGGTGGCGTCGCAGGTGTCGTTGGTGCAGGGGTTCTTGTCGTCGCAGGCTACGGCCGCGCCCAGGCAAGAGCCCTTGGCGCAGACGTCAGAGCTGGTGCAGAGGTTACCGTCGTCACAGACCGAGCCGTCCGTCTTGGGGGCGGACAGGCAAGCGCCAAGAACGGCGTCGCACGAGTCGCTGGTGCAGGCGTTGCCGTCGTCGCAGTCAGCGGCGGTCTTGCACGCTGGCTGGCAGCCGGGCTTGGGCACAAAGGCGCAGGCGCCGGTCTGGGCGTTGCAGCTGTCGGCCGTGCAGGTGTCAGAGTCGTCGCAGACCTTGGCCTGCGGCTTGCACTCGCCGGCGCCGCAAGAGCCCGTGGAGCACAAATCATTGACAGAACAGGTCTTTCCATCAGTAACATTGTCGATGGCGCACTTGCCTTCCTTGCACAGGGCCACCTTGCACTCGCCGATCTTGACCTTCATGGCGCAGTCGAGGTCGGTCGCGCACTCGGGCTGCGCGGTATCACCTTGGACGTCGGGCTGGTCGGTGCTGCCGTCGGGCTGTACGTCCGCAGAGACGTCAGACTCATCGGTGCCGTCTGTGGGCGGTACGTCGGCCTGCACGTCGGGCTGGTCCGTCGAGCCGTCGGCCTGGATGTCGGGTTGATCGGTCGAGCCGTCGGTCTGGATGTCGGGTTGCACGTCGGGCTGATCCGTCGAGCCGTCGGCCTGGATGTCGGGCTGGATGTCGACCTGGTCGGTGCCGTCCGCTTGAACGTCGGTGCCCTGCACGTCAGTGCCCTGCACGTCGGTGCCCTGAACATCGGCCGATGGCTGGACATCCGTGGCTGCATCGCCCACCGGCAAGGCATCGCTGGCAGTGTCCAGAGCCACATCGGCCTCTGATCCGCCAACGATGGCTTCTTCTGAGCCACACGCCGCGGCGCCCAAGGCAAGCGCAGCGACGACAGCCCAGCGCAGCCAAACACCGCGAGAGGTACAGTTGGGATCCAGCTTATTTTCAAAACGTTCCGACATAGCAGCCTCCATCTGAGCCAGCAAAAAACCAAGCGAGCTGTGCTCCCGACTGGCGTAGTCTAGCCGGCCCCGCGCGGACAATCGAATTCCTGTGGACTTTGCTGAGCGGATTGGCCAATCCCTCACACACTTTCACCGGCGCTGGGCGCTGCCGGACTGCGGCACGACGCGCCAATGAGCGACGGCCTGCTAATCCTCTTCACCGGCGGCCAATTCGTCGGTCAGATCCGCGGTCCGCTCGGCAATCCGATCGACCACCTGACGCACCCTCGACCGGGTGCCGGCCACAGCGTCGTGCATGGCGTCGCGCGCCGAGGTCAGGGTGGCGTCGACCACGGCGCGCCGGCTCTGCGCTGCGATTGGACGCGGCGGCCCCTCGGTCTTGGCGGCCGCGCTGGCCTTGGCGACCTTGGCAGCCTTGGCCGTTTTGGCCGTTTTGGCCTTGGCCCGACTGGCTTTGGCCTTGGCGACGCTGCGATCGCGCCCGTCTCGCTCCGTGCGCTTGGGCATGGCGCGCGCCTTGACCTCAGAGCGCAGCGTGCCGTCTTCATTGGGCACAAACCGCACTTCGGTGTTGATCTGAAAAGACACGCTGGTCAGCACCTTGCGGATCTCGTCTGACAGATTGAGGCTGGCCAAGAACTGCTGCATCTCGCGGCCGACAATCTCTACGGCTTCGCGCTTGGTGACATCGACCGCCTGCAGCGCCGACTGCACGATCGTGTGTACCAAGTCCTTGGGCAGCAGCGCAGAGATCATCTTCTTGCGCTCGTCATCGGTCTGGTTGAGCGCTTGCAGGCTGCGGTCGACGGCGCGCCTCACCATGTCGGGGATGAAACCGCCGTCGTCGCCTTCTTTCTTGTCGCCAAAAACCATGGGGTGCCCCCTGAACGACGGGATCGGTTCAGTGCGGACAGTCTAGCACGAGACGGACGGCAGGATCAGTGGTGGCTGGAGCGACCGTGGGCAGTGCCCTCGTGGTCGGTGGCGCGGAACTCGCCGCCCTGGCTGGCAGTGCTGAGCTTGGCCAGGGCCAGCAAGTCGACCTTGCCGGTCTTCTGATCGCGGCGGGTGTAGCTCGGCAGGGTGTGCACGCCGCTGTCCATGCGGATGGCGTCGCACGGGCACGCCTCTTCGCAAAAACCGCAGTAGATGCACTTGAGCAGGTCAATCTCAAACTGGGTCGGGTACTTCTCAATGCCGCGGTCGTCGTGCTCGGCTGCGACGATGGTGATGCAGTTGGCCGGGCAGGCGGTGGCGCACAGCATGCAGGCCACGCAGCGGACCTGCCCGTCGTCGCGCTTGGTCAGCAGGTGCTTGCCGCGAAAGCGCGGTGCATACGGCACTTTCTGCTCCGGGTACTGCACCGTGACGATGTCTTTCTTGCCGAACAGGTTGCGCACAAACGCCCGGCTGGTGATCGCCAACCCCTTGGCGATTTCAACGACGTAGGACTGCTGCACCAGGTCGGGTTGAATGCGGTTGACCAGCTTGGCCATGGTGTAGTTCCTCAAGGGCCGCTCGGGCCAGACGTCCAGGGATGAAGAAGGCGGTCGGTTCAGGTCTAGGCGGGCCTAGCGACGGTCGATGAGCGTCAGGGCGATGCCCGTCAGCACCAGATTGGCCAGCGCGGCCGGCAGCATAATCCGCCAGCCCAGGCGCATCACCTGATCGTAGCGAAAGCGCGGCAAAGTCCAGCGAATTGTCATCTGGAGCCACACCAAGAAGATGGCCTTGAGCAAGAAGGCGCCAATCTGCAGGGCGACCAACAGCGGGGTGTCGCCGGAGACGCCGGGGATGTGCCAGCCGCCCAGGAACAAGGTGGCGCCCAGGCAACCGATGAGCACGATCTCGATGAACTCCGACAGCGCCAACACTGCAAAATTCATGGACGAATACTCAGTCCACCAGCCGGCGGTCAGCTCGGACTCGGCCTCTGCGGTGTCAAAAGGCGCGCGCTTGTTCTCTGCGATGGCGCAGGCAAGGTACAGAATGAAGGCCAGCGGCTGGGTAAAGATGCCCCAGGCCGGCAGAAAGCCCAGGATGGTCTGGCCCTGGGCCACCACGATCTGCTGCAGGTCCACCGAGCCGTAGATCATGAACACGCCGCACAGCACCAAGCCAATCGCCACTTCGTAGCTGATCATCTGGGCAGTGATGCGCAGGCCGCCCATCAGCGACCACTTGTTGTTGGAGGCCCAGGAGCCCATGACGGCGCCGTACACGTTCAGAGACGAGATGGCGAAAATAAACAGGATGCCCAGCTCGGTGTTGGCGATCACCATCTGGTCGCCGGGGCCAAACGGGATCACCGCAAACACCATCAGCGCCGGGATAAACGCCACGATCGGCGCCAAGCGGAACATGATCGGGTTGGGCGTATCGGGCGAAAAATCCTCTTTGGTCAACATCTTGATCGGATCGGCCAGCATGTGGAACAGGCCGCCCAGGCGCAGGTTGCCGATGTTGGCGCGGTTGGGTCCGGGCCGGTTCTGGATCAGCGCAGAGTACTTGCGCTCGGTCCAGGTCAGCACGGTCGCCAGGCCCATCACAAAAACCAGCACGAAGCCGGCGAATTTGATCAGCGTCCAGGCAATGACGTTGAGGATCGGGTCGGTGAACAGTTGCATGGCGTTCTCCTCGGTTCCTGGGCGATCAGGCGCCGCGGCGCAGTTGGAAGGGCCGGGTATAGGTCGGTGCCACCGGATCGGGCTCCCACTGGGGAGTGCCTTCCAGGCGCGGCCGGCGGGCAGCCAGCGGCTCGCCGTGGCCCAAGCCGCGCCCCAAGTCGGCCAATTCGCCATAGCTGAGGAACTTGAACGCCGGCACCGCGGCCGCGACGCGATCAAAAAGCTCTGCCGGCTGGCTCTTTTCTGTAAAGTCCAGGCTGCCGTCCAGGGCGGTCTGGCCCAGATGCGCCGCCGCCGCGTGGGGGGCCACGGTGGTCACGGCCGGCTTGAGCGGCTGCTGTAGGCGCTGCACCCAGCCCGCAACGTTGGTCACCGTGCCGTCGCGACGGTGCAGAGGTGTTGCCGGAATCACGACTTCGGCGGCCTCTGCCAGCGCGGAGCTGAGGTCGGTCAGCACCGCAGTCTTGGGCACGCGGGCAATGGCTTCTAGCAGCTCTTCGGTCACGTCGCTGCCGTTGTCGACCACGATCAGCAAGTCCAGGGCGCCGCTGTCGCCAATCAAGGTAGCCGAGTCGCCAAAGCTGCCAAGGACGGCGGTCAAGATCGCCTGAGCGCCGGTGGTGTTGCAGTCGCGGTCGTCGGCGCGCAGCAGCGCATCGCCTTGCTGAGGGCTGCGGCGCAGCAGGTAGGTGTTGGCGCCCAGCTGCTTGGCCAGCTTGCCCCAGGCATAGAGGTCTTCATTGGTCAGAGACGCTGACAGAGCCACGCCTATCTGCGGGCCAGTGCCGCTGTGCACTGCGTCATTCAGCCAGCTGCTGAGCGTGCGCAGGCCATCGGCGGCCGGGGCCTGCCGCGGGCCGTCGGGCCCGGGGACCACGCCCAGGGTCAGCGCGCGGTCCTGGCTGTGCAGGCTTTGGCGGCCAGCGTCGCACATCCAGTAGCTATTGACGTCGGGGTTGTAGCGCGGCAGCAGGCGCTCGACCTTGTTGTTGTGGCTATCGACCCGCACCGAGCAGCCGCGGCCGCAGCCCGTGCACACCGAGTCGCGGCGATCAAGGAACCATACCCGGCGCTGAAAGCGGAACTCGCGGCTGGTCAGCGCCCCCACCGGGCAGATGTCGACCACGTTGAGCGAGTACGGATTGTCGAGCTCGACGCCCTCTGGCGTGGTGATTTCTGAGTGCTCGCCGCGGGCTTCGACGGTCAGCTCGTTGGTCTTGCTGATCTCTTCGCAGAAGCGCACGCAGCGGGTGCAGACCACGCAACGCTCGGCGTCCAGGACCACGGTGGGGCCCAGGATTTTGGCCTTGGGCTTGCCGATCTTCTCGCTGATCAGCCGCGAGGCCTTGGCGCTGTAGGTAACAAAGTGCTCTTGCAGCACGCACTCGCCGGCCTGATCGCATATCGGGCAGTCCACAGGGTGGTTGAGCAAGATAAATTCCAGCACCGCCTTCTGGGTGGCCTGGACCTTGTCGGTCTGGGTGCGCACGACCATGCCGTCAGCGACTTCGGTGTAGCAACCCGGCAGGGGCTTGGGCGACTTCTCGACTTCAACCAAGCACATGCGGCAGTTGGCAGCGATCGACATCCCGGGATGGTAGCAGAACACTGGAATGTCGATGCCCAACTGCTTGGCGGCGCGCAGCACCGTAGTCCCTGCAGGGACTTCGATTTCGCGGCCGTCGATGGTGACCTTTGGCATGGGGAGCCTCTGTGACGAGCTGGATGGGTAGCGCCGGGTGGAAGAGCGCTGAGCTGGGAAGAGCGCTGAGCTGGGAAGAGCGCTGAGCTGGGAAGAGCGCTGAGCTGGAGAGCGCTGGGCTGGGGAGCGCTGCTACGGGCAAACGGGGCAGCCGATTGGGGCCAGCGGCCCGGCCTAGCGGTCGACTTCGCCGCCAATCATGTTCAACGTGTCAAAAGTCGGCACAATGTCCGACAAAAAGTGACCAACGATCAGCTTCTTTAGGATGCCCATGGCGTAGAAGCACGGCGGACGCACGTGGATCCGGTAGGGGCGGCCGTTGCCCTGCGACACGGCGTAGAAGCCGACTTCGCCGTTGCCGCCTTCCACCGCCGCGTAGATCTCGCCGGGCGGGACCTGATGGCCGTCAATGACCAGCTTGAAGTGGGCAATCATGCCTTCAATCGAGTTATAGACCGCGTCTTTGGGCGGCAGGCAAACCTTCCAGTCGTCGATGTCAATCGGCCCCTTGGGCATCTTCTGAAAGATCTGCTTGATGATGCTGTACGACTGGTGGATCTCTTCAAAGCGGCACAGGTAGCGATCGTAGTTGTCGCCCTGGTGGCCGATGATCACGTCAAAGTCCATCTCGTCATACTTCAGGTACGGCTGGTGCTTGCGCAGATCCCAGTCCACGCCGGTGCAGCGCAACATGATGCCGGTGCAGCCAGAGTCGATGGCGTCCTGCTGGCTAAGCTGACCGGTGCCGATCATGCGGTCATAGAAAATCCGATTCTTTGTCAGAAGCTTGTCCATCTTGGACAGCAGCGCCAGCGCCTCGTCCAGCGCCTTCATGACGTGGGCTTCGTAGTCGTCTGGCAGGTCGGCGCGCAGACCGCCAATGCGGGTGTAAGAGGTGGTCAAGCGGGCCCCGGTCAGCTCCTCGACGATGGGGTACAGGCCTTCGCGAGCCTGCACGCCATAGAGAAACGGCGTAAACCCGCCAAGCTCAAGGGCGCCCGCGGCCAGACCGGTAAAGTGGTCGGTGATGCGCGAGATCTCAGAAATCAGCATCCGGATGTATTGGGTCCGAGGCGTGGCCTCAATGCCCATCAGCTTCTCTACCGCCATGACGTAGCCGACGTTGTTGACCATCGGCGAGACGTAGTTCAGGCGGTCGGTGTAGGGCAGGACCTGCTGCCAGGTGCCCTGCTCTGCCATCTTCTCAAAGCCGCGATGCAGATAGCCGATGTGGATGTCGACGTCGCGAACCATCTCGCCGTCCAGCGTCAGCACAAACTTGACCGTGCCGTGGGTCGCGGGATGCGACGGCCCCATGTTGATGGTCATCAGGTCGCCGCTGCGGTCGGCGGAGGCCTTGAGCGACTGGGCGGCGGACAGGCCGCTGGCAGTCAAGCCGGAGCTGGCAAATCCTGATGCGGGCGATGTCGTTGCGCTCATGGGGCGAGCCTCCGGGCAGATGGCGTGGGCCTAGGGGCCACAGGTGCGATGCCGGGCCCGGGCTCCCTGGTTGGGGCGGGCGAGCTGGCCGGCATGGATCTCAGCGATGCGGCCCTGGTCAGCGCCAGGGCCCGTGTCCGCGGCGGGGCGCGGTCTAGCGATAGGTCTCTTGGTCGGTGTAGTCAGACAACGAGGGCAGCGACACCAGCGGCTGGTAGCCGCGCAGCGGATAGTCCTTGCGCAGCGGATGCCCTTCAAACTCTTCATAGAGCAGGATGCGCCGGTGGTCGCTCAGGCCGCTGAAGCGCACGCCATACATGTCCCAGGTCTCGCGCTCGCCAAAGGCGGCTGCCAGCCACACCCCGCTCAAGCTCGGAACCGTGAGATCCTCAAGCGAGACGGCCACCTTGACGCGCAGGCGATGGCGCAAGGTCAGCGAAAGCAGGTGGTAGACCACCTCAAAGCGCGGCAATGTCGATGACGTCAGGCCGGATTTGTGGCCAGCATCCACGGGGCTGCAGGCCGAGCGGGCCTCGACCGGAAACTCAGAGTAGTCCACGCCGGTGACGTCGATGAGCTGCTGCATGGCGAAGCGAGGGTCGTCTCGCAAGAACGTCATGATGTCAACAAGATTCTCGCGAGCCACCAGCACAGTGGCATCGCCGCCGGTGGCGTGGCTGCCCAGCACGGCGTCGCCAAACTTGGCGCGGACAAGATCGATCAGCTTCTGCGACATGGCTTCTCCAGCGGTGCGCGGGCTCCTAAAGCGGCGCGTGGGCGGGCACTCGCGATCAGTAACAGCCTGATTCTTCGGCCATAGCCGCAATCAGACCTCTGGCCCTAGTCCCAGTCGAGTGCGCCGCGCCGCCACACGTAGGCCAAGCCGGCCCCCAGGATGCCGACAAACACGAACATCTCGGCCACGGTGGCCAGGCCCAGGCCCGGCTCGACGATCAACTCGCGAAACAGGGCTGCCCAGGGGTACATGAACACGGATTCGATGTCGAACACGATAAAGAAGATGGCTACCAGGTAGAATTTGACCGAAAACCGCGCGCGGGCGCTGCCCACGGGGTCGCTGCCACACTCAAACGTGCCCTGCTTGACCGGGCTGGTGCGGCGCGGCCCCAAGACGTAGTTGATGACGCCGATGGCGGCGCCAATGCCCACGACAACCACCAACATGGCGAGAAGAGAGATGTATCCGAGTTGGCTTTGCAGCATGTCAGGCTCCGCGCAAACGGCCGCGCCAAGACCACAGTCCGCCGAGGAGGACTCGACAGCGCGACGGCGAGATACCCTATTCTGGGGTCTTCCGTCAATTGCCCTGGGGCCACGGGGCTGAAGTTGCCGACGCGAATTGCGGGCACAAGCGGGTCAGCGGCTGCGGTCGGCGGGGTCGCGGCGGCCCGGGGCTGAGCCCGGCGCTGGGCGGGTTGGCGGTGTCCATCGACCGTCGACGGGCGGCCCGGTCTATTCGCTCAGCGGCGGCGCTTACCACCTGCCGGTGCTGAGGGCGGCCCTCTGCGATCCAAGGGGCCGCGACTGGTTCCAAGCCCCTGCTGGGCGGCTTCGATCGCAGGGGCGGGGCGGCGACACCCCAGGGGCGCCGCGCAGATGGCTGGGCCCCGTTGCACGGCTGGCGCGGCAGGGGTACCGTGGTTGTTGGGTGACATTCTCTGCTGGATGTAGCCCAAGGGCCCCGACAACCACAAGTCGCTAGATTTGTAGTTGGGGCGTCGCCGCGAATCCGCATCGGTGAGCTTGGCGACCCTCTTGGCAGTGCAAGGGCAACCGACGAGTTCTTCTTGTTGGGGCCCCAAGCGATGATGTCGGCCGTTTGACGCCAGAACGATGAGGTCACCATGTTGTCGGAACGCAAGCGCGAACCCTTCAAGATTCAAGGCGTAGTCGTCGGCATTGTGGTCGACAACAAAGACCCAGACGGACACTACCGCGTCAAGGTCAAGTTCCCATGGGTCATGGAGTCGGACGCCAAGTACACCGACGCCAAGGACGATGAGGACTTTCGCACCACCTGGTGCCGAATCGCCACCTTCATGGCTGGCAAGGATCGCGGCGCGTTCTGGCTGCCAGAAGTGGACGACGAAGTGCTGGTGGCCTTTGAGCACGCCGATGTGCGCCGCCCCTTTGTGATCGGCAGCTTGTGGAATGGTGTGGACACGCCGATCCATGCCAACCAGGAGCAGAGCGGCAAGAACTACTTCCGCTCGATCCGCTCGCGCAGCGGCCACATGCTGCAGTTCCTGGACAACAAGGACGGCAAAGAGCGTATTATTCTGCAGAACTTGGTCAAGGCCAAGGCAGAAGAAGACGAGCCCACGGGCCGCAACGGCCACCGCATCGTCCTGGACCAGTCGGGCTCCACCGATCAAATCGAGATCTACGACCACGAGAACAACAACTACATTCTGATCGACACCAAGTCCAAGAAGATCACCATTGAGACCAAGACCGGCGACATGCTGATCAAGGCCAAGAACACGATCACCATGGAGTGCAAAGACTTGGTCATCAAGGCTGACTCGACGATCAAGCAGTCGTCCGGCTCTTCGACCGAGACCAAGGCCGGCTCGACCATGGACGTGAAGTCGTCTTCGACAATGACCATCAAGGGCTCGATCGTCAACATCAACTAATTTGAATATCCACGGCAATCTTCAAGGCCTTTCGGTCACCGAGCGTCACGGCCTAGAGCGGCTAGGCCACCACTTGTGCGAACCGCGCGAGGTGGTGTCCGAGGCGCTGGCGACCCGGATGTGCGGTTTGGCTGCAAAGCTGGGCCGGCAGATCGGCGTGCTCATCGACCGCGGCGGCCGGGTGACCCACGCGATCGTCGGCGATGACCACCAGATCGAGCTGCCGGACCTGGGGCGCTGGGGCAAAGACGCCGGACGGCTGCGCGGCTTGCGGTTGGTTCACGTGCACTTGCGCGGCGAGCCAGTCGACGACGACGACCTGAATGACCTGACGCGCCTGGGCCTGGACTTGGTGGCGGCGCTAGGGCACCAGCACGGCATACCGCACACGGTATCGATTGCCCACGTGGCGCCCGATGGCAAGGGGCTGGGCCGAACCGGCAATCTGACTGCAGAATTGCTGCCGCAGCTGCCGTGGAGCAGCTTTGACTTTGACTGCGCCGCGTGGATTGAAGAGCTGCAGGCGCGGCTGGCGCTGGTCAGGCCGGCGGCGCGGATGGTCGATGCCCGCGAGCGGGCGCTGCTGATCTATGTGGGCTCCGAGTCGATAGCCCTGGCAGAGGACCGACTGGACGAGATGGAGGAGTTGGCGCGCACGGCCCGCGTCGAGGTGGTGGGGCGGGTCCTGCAGCGCCGCCGCGACATCGACTCGCGCACGCTGATTGGCTCGGGAAAGCTGGCAGAGCTGACGCTGCAGGCCATGCAGACCGATGCCACCATGCTGCTGTTTGCCCGCGAGCTGACGCCCAGCCAGTCCAAGTCGATCCAGAAGCTGGCCGACATCAAGGTCCTGGACCGAACTCAGCTTATTCTAGACATTTTTGCCCACCGTGCCCGCTCTCAGGACGGCAAGCTGCAGGTCGAGCTGGCGCAGCTGCGCTACTCCCTGCCGCGGCTGGGCGACCGCGACAACGCCCTGTCGCGGCTGACCGGTGGCATTGGCGGCGTGGGGCCGGGAGAAACCAAGCTGGAGATCGACCGCCGCCGCGCCCGCGATCGCATCCACAAGATCGAGGATGAATTGGAGCGGCTCAAGCGCGGCCGCGGGGTGCGGCGGATGGGGCGGACCCAGGCGGAAGTGCCGGCGGTGGCCCTGCTTGGCTATACCAATGTGGGAAAGTCGAGCCTGCTCAACGCCCTGGCCAAGTCCGATGCCTACACAGAGAACCTGCTGTTTGCGACGCTGGATCCGACCACCCGGCGCATTCGCCTGCCCGGCGGCACGCAGGTGGTGATGACCGATACTGTTGGTTTTATTCGCGATCTTCCAAAGGAGCTGCTCGGCGCCTTTGAGGCGACCCTGGAAGAAGCGCGGGCGGCGGACCTGCTGCTGGTGGTGGTCGATGGCAGCCACGCGCAAATGGAAGCGCAGCTGCAGTCGGTGGTGAGGATCTTGGGCGAACACGACCTGGCCGAAGCGCCGCGCAAGGTGATCATTAACAAAGCCGATACGTTGCGCGATCCGCCGGCTGTGCGCGAGCTGCAAGCGGCGTGGTCGGCGCAGCCTGTGTCGGCCAAGACCAGAGAGGGGCTGGGCGAGCTGATGGAGTCGCTGGAGCGCGAGGTGGTGGCCGCCCACGCCGAGGCCCGCGAACGCGCGGTGCTGGAGCGCGACGCTGAGCAGGCTCTGAGCCAGCGCGGGCCGTGGGTGCCGTTGGGCTCGCCCTGAAACCAATCGACCGCAGGCAGGGGAAGGGCGAATCATCTGCCACAACGCGTGCTTGCTTGGCGTGCAGCAGCGGCGAAAGGGCCGAGGCGCTGTTGGACAGCCTCTTGGGCTCCAAGCGCGACCTGGCCGATCAGTCCAGATCGTCTGTAGGCTTGAGGTCTTTGGAGTGAGAGGCGTGGTGGGCGTTGGGCTTGAACTTGCCCTCTTCCATGCGCTGTAGATCGCGCTCAAACGTCGAGCGCAGCAAGTTCCAGCGGGCCAGCAGATTCTGGGCCTTGAAGCGCGCCTGGGCCGTCGAGTACTGCTGCATGCCAAACTCGCGGAACTCGCGCTTGAGAGCGTCGAACTCTAGCGTAGGCGGCGTCTTCTCAAAGCCGTTGAAGTAATTTTGGAACTTGCGGCGCAGCTGTTCGAGCTTGATTTCGAGCTGTTGCAGTAGCAGCGCGGCCTTCTCTGAGCCGACGGGTCCTTTGATCGCCATTGGTTCCTCCCGACCTCACGAATTCACCGATTTCGCAGCCTGTCGCCGTTTGCCGTGCCCCTGGGTTCGTACTAACATCCCCGCCCAGCAAGATGCAACGGCCTAGGCAGAAAACTCTGTGCGGCCTGCGCTCCACTCGGGAGGAACGGGAAATGAAGCAGCAACTCCACCGCCGCAGTACCGAGCTCGGGCGCCTGCGCGCCGCCGCCGTCGCGACCTTGGCCGGTTTGAGCTTGATGGCCCATGCGGGCTGCGGCAAGGCCGATCCGGAAGACAACTTTCGCCTGTGGATGAACAACGAGGCCGGCTGGGCAGAGATGACCAACTTTGTGGCCGACAAGGGCAATGACGTCAAGCTCCGCGGCCGCGCCCTGGAGATCCTGGTGGCGGAAGGTGGCCAGCCGTCGCAAGTGCTGCCAGTGGTAGAGAAGGCCCCCGATCGCCAGGAGCTGCTGCTGGCGCTGCAGCCCCAGATGATCAAGTTGTTGCAGAACGGCAGCGTCAAGCAGAAGGGCCATGCCAAGATCGTGCTGTTTGCCATCCTCAAAGAAGGCAAGCTGCCAGAGCCGCGCGCTGTCGAGCTCAAGAAGCAGCTGGCCGACTGGGCGTTTGGCGACTTCAAGCACGAAATGGACATCGAAGCCCTCAAGAGCGCGCTCAAGGATCGGGTGACCCCAGAGGACATCGAAGTGCTGGGCCCCTATGCGATTCCAGGTGTTGAGGTGATGCTGGGCAAGGGCGTCTCTCGCGGCGAGCTGGTGGCGTTTCTGCGCAACCAGAACACCCCCGAGTCCAAGAAGGCCCTGGTGGCCGGCCTGCGCCGCTACCACGCCGGCAAGAACATCAAGATCAGCGAGGATGACCTGGGCGCCATCCAGAGCACAGACAGCCTGGATGGCTACATCTACTTCCTAGAGCTGTACCGCCGTTTTGCCGACGCCGAGAAGCCGCACCCCGATGACAAGCGCGCGGCCGACCTGGCCATCCGTGTGGCCCTGCAGTGGACCGATCCAGATGACGACAAGAAGAAGCCCGAGGAGCTGGAGAAGCTCAAGCAGGACCGCTTTGAAGCGCTCAAGGGCGCGTGGGATCGCGTGGGACCGCTGATGGAGCAGCTGCTGACGGGGCGCAACTGCGACGACCGCTGGTATGCCACGCAGCTGCTGATCTCGCTGCAGGGCGCCAAAGGCCTGGCCACGGCCCTGGAGAAGCTGCCGGACGACACCAACTACGGCCAAGAGGAATTTGCCGCCAACGACGCCAAGAAGATGATCGTCGATCTCTGCCTCAACGAAATCAAGAGTCTAGGTGCTGATGCGGCGCGCCCGGCGCTAGAGGCTACCCTCAAGTCGAGCCCTCGCGCGGTGGCGCGGGTCTTGGCGGCGCGGTGCTTGGCCGTGTTTGGCGACCCGGCTTCGCTGGCCGTGCTCAAGGCCTTTGACAAGAAGGATCCGATCGGCGCCAAGAATGTGCAGCCGGTGATCGTGACCGACATGCCGATCTCGGTGGGCGACATTGTCCAGGCGTCGGTGGATACCATTGACTACTGCACCGCCGTCGACAAAGCCGCTGCCGAGGGCAAGGTCGATGCCGCTGCGGCCAAGTTCCGCAAGAACTACGCGCTGTACAGCTTCTACCGCAAGGGCAAGGAAATCGCCACCTTTGCCGAAGAGATGGCGGCCGACAAGGTCGAGCGCGACAAGGCCAAAGCCGCCGCGCCCAAGAAGTAAAGCAGCCTTGCGCAAGACAGCCGGCCGGGCGATCCAAGGGGCAGGACTTGGCTCGCCCGGAGCGGCTGGGTAGACGGCCGAGCGTCGCAGTGCTGCGGTCGAAAAAGCCTGGGTAGACCAGGGCCTGTGAGGCTGTGGCAGAGGTCCAGCTGCCCAAAGCCAATCCAGGATAGCGATTGGATCGACCGGGGCGTACCGCAGGCCCTTAAGGTTCGTCGATATCGACCCGAAACAGGACGCTGCCGACCAGGATCTCGTCGCCGCGGTGCAGGCGGGTCGGCAGACGGGTGACGCGGACAAAGGTGCCGTTGAGGCTGCCAACGTCGATGACCTGGACATGGCCGCTGGACGCAACTTCAAAGCGCAGGTGCTTGCTGCTCATGAAGCGGTCCTGCGGAAAGGACAGGTCGGCGTTTTCGCGGCCCACCGTGAGCATTTCTCGGTCGGTAGAGACCACTCGCCCGGGCAGCCCGCCGACCAACAGCTGAGTGACGTGCAGGCGCGGCGGCGGCAGTGGCGTGCCAAAGTTCTCTGGCGGGGGCTGGCCGGGAGGCGTGGGCTCCGCGGGCACCTGGTCGCCCACGCGCACCAGCAGGTACTGTTCGCCGGCAAAAACCACATCGCCAGAGCGCACCAGCGTGGGTTCGCGCAGGCGGCGAAACAGACCCGACGCTCCAGGAATCGACGCAATGTCAAGGGTCTCTGGACTGCGGTCAAAGACTGCGTGGGGCGAGGCCAGCAGCGGGTCGTCGGGAAACGCCAAGTCGCCCTGGCGCCCCAGCGAGCTGATGCCTGGAGGCAGCGGAAAGGCGGTGCCCTCCGTCACGGCGCCGCGCAGCACCACCAGCTGGGTGCGGCGGAGCGGCAGCGGCTCTTGGGGTGCAGGCCCTGAAGGCGGCGGCGGAATGCCCGGAGGCGCGGCCGCGGGCGAAGCAGCTTCTGGGTGCAGCGGACCGCCGCAGCGGCCACAGAATTGGTAGGCCTGGGGCCAAGCTGTGGCGCAGCGGGGACAGGTGATGTTGGCCATCCTCAACCTCTGGGCGGCTCTCGACCTCGCCGGGTGGGATGGTTCCACGAACTGCGCCGCGGTGCAACGGGTGGGCGTGGCTAGAAGACCTCGCGGGGGCTTGGGCGCGGCGGCAAACGGTGTATGCTCGCGGCGATGACGACGACCAAACCCATCCCCCAAAACTCAAAACTCCCCCCAGCCAGCAAGAGTGGCCTGGCCAAGCCGGCGGGCCGCGGCTGCCTGGCCCAGCTGGCGCTGCTGGTGGCCGTGGCCGGGGTGCTGGGCGGCGGTGGGGCGACGGCTGGCTGGTATTGGCTGGACGCGACCTTGCCCGACGTGTTCTCTTTTGAGGCCTATCGGCAGATCGCCAAGGAGTCGTCACGGGTCTATGCCGCTGGCGGCGAAGTGGTGGCGCGGTTTGGCGAGGAGATCCGCACCGTCATCCCGACCGAGCGGATCCCGCCAACGATGCGCTACGCCATGGTCTGCGCTGAAGACGCTGCCTTTTTTGACCATCCCGGCCTGGACATCGCCGGCATTGCCCGGGCACTGTGGATCGACGTGACCAGCGGCCGCTATGCCCAGGGTGCATCGACGCTGACCCAGCAATTCGCCAAGACGCGCTTCTTGGACCGCGGCAAGACTTTCACTCGCAAGTTCAAGGAGCTGGTCCTGGCGCGCAAGCTCGAGACCAAGCTGACCAAAGACGAGATCCTGACGCTGTACCTCAACGAAGTCTATTTTGGCCATGGCCGCTACGGAATTGAGGAGGCGGCACGGTTCTTCTGCGATCGATCCACCGGCGAGCTCGATGTGGCCCAGGCGGCGTTGCTGGCCGGCATGGTCAACAGTCCGGCGCGGTTTTCGCCCTTTCGCCATCCAGATCAGGCCAAGAAGCGCCGGGGCTACGTGCTGGGGCAGATGCTCAACCACGGCTACATCTCGCAGGCGGACCACGACCGGGCCAACCAGCAGCCGCTGCCGGCGGCGCCCCATGACAAGGTCGACGGTGTAGGCAGCTGGTATGTCGAGACCGTGCGACGGCTGGCGCTCGACAAAGTGGACCGCGAAACGCTGTACGGCGGCGGCCTGCGCATTGAGGTCGCCATGGACGTAGCGCTGCAGCGCGCCGCCGAAGAGGCAGTGCAAAAGGGCCTGCAGCGCGTCGATCGCCAGTACCGCGCCGACGTGCCCGTCAAGCACTATGACGATGAGGCCTCGCAGCAAGTCGGCATTCAGAAGCTGGCTGCCCAGCAAGGGGAGATGCCGGCGAGCGGCAAGGTGCTGCTGGGGGTGGTGCTGGGCGACAACGCCGACCCGCACTTTTACCAAGTCAGTCTGGGTGCGGTAGAGGGGCGCTTGCCCAAGACGGCTCTAGCGCGCTACCAAGCCGGTCGCGATGCCCCAAGAGAGGTTAAGGTCGGCAAAGACAAAGAGGTCGAGGCGCCACCCGCGGGGCCGTTGACCTACCGGCGCGGCGACCTTCTGCGGGTCTCCGTTCGCGACCATGACGAGAAAGGCCTGTTGCTCTCTCCAGAATTTGGCCCGCAGGCGGCGTTGGTGGCGCTGGAGCCCAAGACGCGGCTGGTGCGGGCGCTGGTCGGCGGCGACGATTTTGACCTGCACCCCTACGACAGGACACGGGCGTTGCGCCAGCCTGGCTCCACGTTCAAGACCTTTGCCTACGGCGCGGCCATTGAGGCCGGCTTGTTTACCGCCGACTCAGAACTGCGCGATGAGAAACGCACGTTTACGGTTGGCGGGCGGGGATGGACACCGCGCAACTTCTCTGGGACGTACGACGGCCGCAGCTACAGCCTGCGGGACGCACTGGCCTTCTCTATCAACTCGATCGCGGTCGAGGTGGGGGCGCGGGTCGGGCCAGAGAAGATCGCTGACTTGGCTGCGCGGGCCGGGATCAAGAGCCCGCTGACCCCGGGCCTGCCGCTGGCTCTGGGCGCGAGCTCTGTGACTCCCATGGAACTGACCAATGCCTACGCGACCTTGGCATCAGGTGGCCGCGGCGCTGAGCCGATCATCGTCACGCGGATTGTCGACCGCACCGGCAAGGACCTGTTTCTGGCGCAGCGCGGCGAGGGGCGGCTGGTGGTGGCCGAGCCGGTGGCCAGGCAGCTGGTCGACATGCTGGGCGAAGTGGTGCGCAAGGGCTCGGGCAAGGACGCCCAGCAAGCCGGCCGACCGGTAGCAGGCAAGACCGGCACCAGCAACGGCGGGCGCGACGCGTGGTTTGTTGGCTTCTCAGCCGATCTGGTGGCCGGCGTCTGGGTAGGCTACGACGACCGCAAAGAAATGCCCAAAGGCACCGGTGGCGCACTTGCCGTACCGATTTTTGCACAGTTCTTCAAGCAGGGCCTGGCCGCGGTGCCGGCAACCCCGCTGCCGCGCCTGCCGCATGTGCTGGCCGGGCCAGTGGCCAATCTGCCGGCCCCGGTGGGCGACGTCGAGGCTGGCGCCAGCGATCTGGAAGACAAGGAGCTGGCTCCCGAGCCTGTGTCAGCGCAGCCCCAAGAGCTGCCGGTGCCCCGGCCCCCCAAGGCGCGTCAGCAAGTCGATGACGAAGCTGTAGAGTAGGTCGCCGGGCTAGCCCGCGCGGAAACTGGCCCAAGGGGGCTTGGGGGCAATCCCAAGCCGGCCTTAGCCAGCCGCACGGCCGGCAGTGAAGCCGGCGCGAGAGCTGGGGCGCGCCGGGCGACCCATCAAGCAAAGAACCTCTCGATCAGAAACCAGGTTCCTGGTCGGTGCTCTAGGGCTTGTACTCGTGGACGACCTGCGCGGGCGCGGCGGCGGGCTTGGTAAAGAAGTCTTGACCCAGGCCGGCTTGCGCCGTCTCTTTGGCGACCAGCGCGTCGAGCATGCCGGCCAGGCGCACCGCCAGGTCGCGGTAAAGGCCTGCCAGGCGCGACTTGGGCTCGGCGACAACGATCGGCAGACCAGCATCGGCAGAGGGCGACACCTGCAGCTCGATGGGCAGGGCGCCCAGAAACTCCAGGCCGTGGGTCTTGCAGTGCGCCGGGCTGTTGGACGGGCCAAAGATCAAGTATTCCTTGCCGTTATCCGGGCACAGAAAGCTCGACATGTTCTCTACCAGGCCGACCAGCGGCACGTGCAGCATCGAGAACATGCGCACCGCGCGCAGCACGTCGGCAAAAGCCACGTCTTGCGGGGTCGACACCACCAGCGCGGCCGTCATTGGCACCGCCTGGGCAAAAGACATGAGAATGTCTCCGGTTCCAGGCGGCAGGTCGACGATCAGGTAGTCGAGCTCGCCCCAGGCGACGTCCTGGATGAACTGGGTGACAGCCCGGCCGACCATTGGGCCGCGCCAGGCCACCGCCATGTCTTCCTGAACCATAAAGCCCATGGAGACCGTCTGGATGCCGTGGGCCACCGCTGGGATGATCTTGCGCTCGGCGTTGACAGCGGGCTTGGCGCCGCGCAGGCCGAGCATGATCGGCACGCTGGGTCCGTAGATGTCGGCGTCTAGCAGGCCGACGCGGGCACCGCTTTGGGCCAGGGCGACGGCGAGATTGGTGGCAACAGTGGATTTGCCGACGCCGCCCTTGCCGGCGCCAATGCCGAGGATGCAGCGGATGCCGGGCACGGCGTTGGGGGCAGCGGGAGCGTGGCTGGGATCGTGGGCCATAGTCGAGTCCGAAAGACGGCGAAACCGCGCCGTGGCAGCCGGCATATAGGGCGGTCGCCCTGCCGATGTCAATCGCTTCTGACCAGACCCAGCGCCGCGATTGAGCATTGGCAGCGGCGGCGAGCGACGACAGCGGCGCCCCCAGCGCCACAGAATGACAACGGAATTCCACTGGCAAAACCGATTGCGGATTGACAGGGCGGCGCAGCGGTCCTAAACTCGGACTAACCTGGTCGCACTTGGCGAACGGGGTGACCAAAGCCGTCTACGGACGGTGATCGCGGCGGACCTGCAGCAAGGCGCAGCGCCAAGGCGACGGAACAGCATGATTCGCTTGTCTCGCAGATCGGATTATGGCTTGGTAGCGCTCAAGGCCCTGCGCGAGCTCGGCGTCGACGACGCGCTGTCAGCCCGCGAGCTGGCGGTGCGCCATGGCCTGCCGGCCGATTTGACCCCCAAGGTGCTGGCGCGGCTGGCCCAGGCGGGCTTGGTCGAGTCCATACTTGGAAAGTCAGGCGGTTATCGCTTGGCACGGCTGCCAGAGCTGATCAGTGTGGCCGAAGTAGTGCGGGTCCTGGACGGCGACGCCACCCTGGCGCCCTGCCGCGAGGGCCTGCTGGAGTGCAACCGCTTTGAGAGCTGTGACATCCGCCACCCGCTGGATACCCTGCATCGCGAAGTCATGATGGTGCTCGACCGCATGAGCATCGCCCAACTGTAGAAAACCACTCTGCCGCAACCTCTCTGCCTCAACCAATCTGCCCCTCCCCCGCCCCACCTACCGCCCGGGACCCAAGGAACGCCATGAGCCAGCTCGCCGACCTCCGCGCTGCCGTCAAACTGCCCCTCTACATGGACAACCACGCCACCACCCGCTGCGACCCGCGGGTGCTGGCGGCGATGTTGCCCTATTTCAGCGAGGACTATGGCAATGCCGCTTCGCGCACCCACGTTTTTGGCCGCACCACTGAAGCCGCGGTCGACAAGGCCCGCGCCCAGGTGGCCGCGGCGATTGGCGCCAGCGCGGACCGCGAAATCGTCTTTACCTCGGGCGCGACCGAGTCGGACAACTTGGCCATCAAGGGCGTGGCCCACATGTACCGCGACAAGGGCGACCACCTGATCACCGTGGCCACCGAACACAAGGCCGTGCTGGATGCCCACCACGCCCTTGAGCGAGAGGGCTTCCGCACAACGTTTCTGCAGGTCGGCAGCGATGGCCTGATCAACCTGGAGGAACTGCGCGCCGCTATCACCGACCAGACGATCCTGGTGTCGGTCATGGCCGTCAACAACGAGATCGGCGTGGTGCAGCCGCTGGCAGAGATCGGCAAGCTGTGCAAAGAACGCGGCGTGCTGTTCTTCTGCGACGCGGCCCAGGCCGTGGGCAAGATCCCCGTGGATGTCGAAGCCTGGCAGGTGGACCTGCTGGCCTTTACGGCGCACAAGATGTATGGACCCAAAGGCGTTGGCGCCCTGTGGGTGCGGCGCAAAGCTCCGCGGGTGCGGCTGGAGCCGCTGTTTCACGGCGGCGGTCACGAGCGCGGCCTGCGCTCGGGCACCCTGGCGGTGCCGCTGATTGTGGCCTTTGGCGAGGCGGCCGAGATCGCCGTGCGCGAGCAACCCCAGGAGGCCGTGCGCCTGCTAGCTCTGCGCGAGCGACTGCTCAAAGGCCTGCAGGGCAACCTGGAGCACCTGTATGTCAACGGCTCGCTGGACCATCGCAGCCCCGGCAGCTTGAACGTGAGCTTTGCCTATGTAGAAGGTGAGTCGCTGCTGATGGGCATTTCTGACATCGCGGTGTCCTCGGGCTCGGCGTGCACGTCGGCCTCGCTGGAGCCCAGCTACGTGCTCAAGGCGCTGGGCGTGGGAGACGAGCTGGCCCACACCTCGATCCGCTTTGGCCTGGGCCGCTTTACCACCGAGGCCGAAGTCGACTACGCCGTCGCCCGCGTGACGGAAGTGGTCAACCGCCTGCGCGAAATGAGCCCGCTGTGGGAGATGGTGCAGGAAGGCATCGACCTGAGCACCGTCAACTGGACCGGGCACTGAGCACAGCGAGCGCTCTTACACTGATTCCAACCTCCGGCTTTATCGAGGGATACCATGGCCTACTCTGACAAGGTGCTTGACCACTACAACCAGCCGCGCAATGTGGGCGCGCTGCCCAAGAGCGATCCCAACGTCGGCACCGGCGTGGTGGGGGCGCCCGAGTGCGGCGACGTGATGAAGCTGCAGATTCGCGTCAACGACGACGGGGTCATTGAAGAAGCCAAGTTCAAGACCTTTGGCTGCGGTTCGGCGATCGCCTCCTCTTCGCTGGCGACCGAGTGGGTCAAGGGCAAGACCCTGGAAGAAGCCGCGGCCATCCGCAACACCGACATCGTGCAGGAGCTGAACCTGCCGCCCATCAAGATCCACTGTTCGGTGCTGGCAGAAGACGCGATCCGCGCAGCCGTCAGCGACTACCAGGCCAAGCGCGCCTCGCGCAATTCCTAGGGCAGAGCTCGCCTCTTGCCAGCCAACGTCCTTCCAGCTCAGTGCCACAGAGGTCGACCATGCAAACGACGACAATGACCCAACCCAACCCAGAAACGCCGCCGACACCTGCCACCCTTGCCCCTGCCGTGGGCCCGCCGCCGCCAGCAGCGCCGGTGCTAGAGGTCTCTGAAGAGGCCATCGCCCGCCTGCGGATTGTGGCGGCAGAACAGGGAATTGACCTGGTCGGTGTGCGCGTGGGCGTCTCGGGCGGTGGCTGTTCTGGCCTGTCTTACGTGCTGGATTTTGAGAAGACCCCGCGCCTGGGCGACAGCGTCTTTGGCGACAACCCCAAGATCTTTGTGGACCGCAAGTCGCTGGTGTTTCTGCGCGGAACCATGCTGGACTTTGAGGGAGGCTTGAACGGCAAGGGTTTTGTGTTCAAGAACCCCAATGCCAAGGCCAGCTGCGGCTGTGGGTCCTCGTTCTCTGTGTAGCGCGACCGTTCTCTGCCGCCCTACCCGCCCCTGCAGTGCATCCGCGCCCGACAAAGGCAGTGCAAGCCAATGGCCATCCAAATGCAATCGATGCTAGCGAGCGGTGCCGAGCACCCGGCGGTGCGCCCCTGGGTAGCCGGCGAACTGGGCGGCGTGGTGCTTAACCGCTGGCCCGAACCTGGAGAAGCGCTGCCGGACTATTTTGCGGTGCTGGGAGTGCCAGCCAAGCTGGGCCTGGACGAAGCAGCCGTGGAGCTACAGGTGCGCAGCTTGATCCGCTCGCTGCACCCCGATCGCTTCCACCGCGACGGTCCCGAAGCCGTGGCCATGGCGCAGCGCCACACAGCGCTGGTCAATGACGCTTGGCGGGTGCTGCGCGACCTGGAAAAGCGCTGCCTGTACGCCTTGGAGTTGGCTGGCGATCGCCCGGATGAAGCCTACAAGCCCACGCCTATCGAGCTGGCCCAGACTTTTGAGCGCAACGAGCTGCTGGAAGAGTGCGAAGACGCGCCGCGGCAGCATCGCAAAGAACTGCTTAGCCTGCTTGGGGAATTGGAGGGCGAGCGCGTGGACCTGGTAGAAGACCTGCGCGACGCCTCCACCGCCTGGGACGCGGCGGAAGAGCCCGCAGCTCGCCACCAGGCGCGCACTGCGCTGCGGCAGGCCCTGGGGCGGATGGCCTACCTGGACCGCCTGCGCAACCGCGCCAAGGCCATGCTGGACCGCGCCGCGCAACAGGCGTAGAAGGCCCAGCGGGCGGCGGTTCGCACCCATTTCACCCTGCGATCTGTTCCTGGCGACCGGCCGGGCACCTGACTTGAGAACTTCTACGGAACGGGGCTATTCATGGCGATCCTTATCGGCTGCTCTCCGCAACAGGCCCAGGCTGAGCTTGCCGTCGGCATTGACCTAGGCACCACCAACAGCCTGGTCGCATGGGTCGGCCCCGATGGCCAGCCGCGCGTGTTGAGCGACGCCGAAGGCCCGATGGTGCCGTCGGTGATTGCCTTTGACGCGCAGGGCGAACTGCTGGCGACCGGCGCGGCAGCCGACGCTCGCGTCCACCTGGACCCCAGCCACACGATCTACTCGGTCAAGCGCCTGATGGGCCGCGACGCCGCCGAAGTCGTCGATGAACTCAGGCTGCTGCCGTACCAGGTGCACACGGAGGCCGGCAGCGCGGCGGTGCGGGTGCAGGTGGGGCAGAAGCGTTACTCGGCGCCCGAACTTTCTGCGTTTGTGCTGCGCCGGCTCAAGAGCATCGCCGAGCAGGCCCTGGGCAGGCCGGTCAGCAAGGCCGTCATTACCGTGCCGGCCTACTTCAACGACGCCCAGCGCCAAGCGACCAAAGACGCCGGCCGCCTGGCAGGCCTGCAAGTCCTGCGCATCGTCAACGAGCCCACCGCCGCGGCGCTGGCCTACGGGCTGGACAAGGGCGCCAGCGGCAAGGTGGCGGTCTATGACTTTGGCGGCGGCACCTTTGACATTTCGATCCTGCACTTGCACGAGGGCCTGACAGAGGTGCTGGCGACGGGCGGCGACACCCACCTGGGCGGCGACGACATTGACCTGGCCCTGGTAGAGCAGCTGGCGGCGGGGCTGGCCCGCCAGGGCCTGGACGTGCGCGGCCAGCCCGAGCTGCTGCAGCGGCTGCGCAAAGATGCGATTGCGCTCAAGATTGCCCTGTCAGAGGCTGAGACGGCCGAGCGGACGCTGGACCTTGCTCCGCTGACCAGTCGCCCGGTGCAGTGGCAGATGGCCCGCGCCGAGTTGGAAGCGGTAATCGCGCCGCTGGTCGAGAGGACGCTGGCGCCGTGTCGGCAGGCCCTGCGCGATGCCGGGGTGCAGCCAGCCGATCTCTCCGAAGTGGTGCTGGTCGGCGGCTCGACGCGAATTCCGCTGGTTCGCCAGCGGGTGCAAGAGCTGTTTGGCCGACCTCCTCACTGCGAGCTCGACCCAGATCAGGTCGTGGCCCTGGGGGCCGCTGTTCAGGCCGACATCATGACCCACTCGCGCCGCGACATGCTGCTGCTCGACGTGACCCCGCTGTCGCTGGGGATTGAGACGGTCGGCGGCGGAATTGCCAAGCTGATTCAGCGCAATTCTTCGATTCCGGCCAGCGCCACCGAGGAGTTCACCACCTCCGTAGACAATCAGACCGGCGTGGTCGTCCATGTTCTGCAAGGAGATCGCGAATTGGTGAGGGATTGCCGGAGCCTGGCTCGCTTTGTCATTCCGATCCAGCCGATGGCGGCGGGTCTGGCGCGGGTGGCGGTCAGCTTTCTCATTGACGCCAACGGCATCCTGCACGTGACGGCGCGAGACGTTCGCACCGGCCGCGAGGTGACCTTGGAGGTCAAGCCGAGCTATGGCCTGAGCGACAGCGAAGTCGAGCAGATGCTGGAAGCCGCTTTTGACAACGCGGAAAGCGACATCGCCGAGCGGGCTTTTGTGGACCTGAGCGTGGAAGCCGAGCAGTTGCTGCGCGCCACCGACCGCCAGCTGCGCGGCCCGGGCCAGCGACTGGATGCCGAGGAGCGCCAGGACATTGAGGCCACCATGGCCAGCGTGCGGGCTGCGATATCGACCCGCCAAGCTGACCCCCTGCGGCAAGCGCTGGAGGAGCTGAGCTCCGCCACCAACCACCTGGCTGAGCTGGCCTTTGGCGATGCCGTCAACACCGCCGCCCACTCGCAGCAGGTGCAGGCCGCCCTGGCAGGCGACGACGATCCGGCAGCCAGCAAGTCCCACCACGCCAACGCCTAGCCAATGCGGCAATTGCTGAGCGATCGCGCGGCACTGGCCCACCAGGCCCTGATCAGCTGCCGGCTGTGCTCGCGCGACTGCGGGGTCAACCGCCTGCAGTCGCGCAGCGGCGCCTTCTGCCGGCTGGACGAAAAGGCCTGGATCTACAAAGAGCTGCTGAGCGTCGGCGAAGAGGCGGTGCTGAATCCGACGTGGCTGGTCGATGTGGGCGGCTGCTCGCTGCGCTGCCTGTACTGCAGCGAGTGGTCGCAGGTCGTCCAGCCGCGCGGTGGCCCGGCGGTGGAGCTGGAGCCGCAGTGGTTTGCCGGCAGAATGGCCAAGCGCCAGGCCCAGGGCGCCCGCACGCTGACGCTGGTAGGCGGCGAGCCAACCGTCAATTTGCCCGCGCTGCTGCAGGCCCTGGCGTGCTGCCCGGCCCCCCTGCCGGTGGTGTGGAACAGCAATGGCCTGGTCAGCCCCCAAGCTCGCGCGCTGCTGCACGGGGTGGTCGCCGTGTGGTCGCTCGACGCCAAGTTTGGCAATCCTGCCTGCGCGCAGCGCATTTCTGGCTGGCCCGCCGACGTAACCCACCCAGACTGGCTGGCCACCGCCCGGCTGGCCCTGCAGACGCCGCCGCAAGCCGGCCTGCCGCCGCTGGTGGTGCGCCACCTGCTGATGCCGGGCCACCTAGAGTGCTGCACCAAGCCGGTGCTGCGCCACCTGGCAGGCCTGGCCGCTGAAGCCGGCCAGTTGATGTTTGTCAACCTAATGACGTGGTACGCCGCCCCTCGCCAACACCCAAGGCTTTGTCAAGCACCTGAATTGCATGAGGACGTGCGCGAACAACAGGTGCGAGAGGCCGTCGACGTGGCGCGCCGGTGGCTGGGTCCACAGCTGTGGGTTAACGGCCGGCCTTTGCCGCCAGCCTAAGAGCCTGTGGGGGAGTGTCCCGAGAGGCCTCTAGTTGACCAAGCACTGGACGAACTCGGACTGGCAATCGCTTTTCATGCAGTCGTCTTGGCACGCCGGGTCGCTGCTGCCGGCGCACTTGGGCGTGCAGACGTTCAGCGAGCAGGCCCAGATCGCGTCAATCAGCGCAGTGGCTGCAGGGCTGGCCTGGCCGATGCAGGTAAACCCGCAGATCTCGTCATTGTTGCAGCCGTTGATGCAGGTCAGGCTGGAGCTGCACGAGGCAGTGGCGGCCGCTCCGGCAGAGAAGCAGGCATTGATTTCTGGGATGCACCCCTTGGTCTGGGGCTTGCTGACGCAGCCGATGACGGCAGAGAACTGCTGCTGGGCCTTGGCAGAAGCGGCCGAGTAGCACTTGGCGCTGATGGTCAACAGCTTGTCTGGGTATTGCTTGGAGCACTGCCAAGCGTCGGAGCACGACTGCGTGCCCTGGGCGCCGTTGGACGTGCAGGCCAAGAAGGGCGCGGCGCAGTACTTGCCAACGCAGCTCTCCATGCACTGCTTGTCGGTCGCTAGCGCACACAAGTCCGTGCAGACCGCCGTCTCGCACTGGCGCAGCGGCTCAAACTGAAATTGGGCATACTGGCTGCCTTCGGTCAACAGCGAGTTGATGCAGGAAGCCGTTGGGTGGCTGTCTCCACAAAGCTCCTGCTGATACAGGTACATCGACAAGCACGAGCCGATGGCTCCACCGTAGATGTCGGCATCGGCGGCAAACGGCAAATCCGGATAGCCCTGCCAATCGGGAGCCTGGGCACCGTCGGGAAGTGCAGAGTCGGGCAGTGTGGAGTCGGGCAGTGTGGAGTCGGGCAGTGTGGAGTCGGGCAGTGTGGAGTCGGGCAGTGTGGAGTCGGGTAGGGTCGAGTCCGCAGTTGCCGCGTCCGCCTCTGCGTCCACCACCCAGATGTCCAGTTCCACAGCATCGGGCTGGCTGCCGTCGAGTTCGCTGCTGTCTGGCTGAAAGACGTCTGGCTCCATGACGTCTGGTTCCATGACGTCTGACTCGACAACGTCGCTTTCGCCGGCGTCTGGGCCACTGTCGTCGGGATTGGCTGTGTCCTGGGCAGCAGCGTCGGGATCGCCCGCATCCGGCTCGGTTCCGTCCAAGCCGGTGCCGTCAGATTCGGCGGTGTCTGGGGCAGAGACATCGTCTGCAGCGGGGACATCGGGCGCCGGTGGCGGCAGCTCAGGCCACCCGACAAAATCAGCCTTGCCATCCAGAGAATAGCTGGTATCGACCGCGTCGGAACCTGCCGCAGCGTCTTCGATTTCGGCGTCAGCGGCTGCGATGTCCACGGCGGTAGCGTCCTGCGGGGCAGCGGTGTCGCCACTCTCGGCGGTATCCGCAGCGTCGGCCGAGTCGCCCTTGCCATCGGGTTGCGGCGTCGCGACCTCTGGCGCCTTCCAGGTGTCCCATTGCACCACACCGGCGGCGCTGCCAGGCCCCGCGTCGGTGGCTGCCGCGTCGGCGGCCCCGGCTGCCCTGCTAGAGGCCTGCACCCACGGCCCGGCAGCAGTTCCGGCGTTCCAATCGGTGCAGGCACTAGTGGCCAGCGCCACAGCCAGCCACAGGATCGCTACTGAAATCTTTGGTTGTTTGGGCCGCACAACCCCTCCACAGTGGGTGCGCGGAGCCAGGACCGCGCACAGAACCGCCATGGTACGCCAATAGCGCGCACAGCGCCAATCGCCCTAGAATCGCGGCTGAAGTGCCCGGTCGGCTATAGCCCGGCTTGGCCAAAACGCCAGCGGGCGCCGGTCTGAGGACAAACCGACGCCCGCTCCACTGTGTCTGCGTACAACTGTGTCTGCGTACAACTGTGTCTGGGTACCACGGTCTCTGGGTACCCATGTCTGCGGGTGCCCACGGCGGCCTGCGAACCTTCAGGCCCGCTGGCCGGCGGGAGAGCTAGAACTCCGCTGGAACCTTGCCGTTGACCGGCAGGCGGCGCTGCCGCTCCTTGCCCTCGCGCTTCTGGGTGGATTCCTCAAACTGGCGGGTCACCTTGTCGATGGCGCCGTCGACGGCCTTGGGAAGTTTATCGCCGAAGTGCTTGCCGACGATCTCACCCTCGCCCATCAGCGAGAGAGTTGCGACAAAACCGTTGGTTTGCTCCTCTGCCGACAGGCGGACCGCCAGCGGCTTGCCCCAGCGGGTTTCGATCTTGCTGAGCTTGGCTTCGAGGTGCCTGCGCACAAAGCCTTCGACTTCTTCTTTGCGATTTTCAGGCGAAAGCTTCAAAACAACGGACAATTCCATCTTTCGACCCCCATCGAGGTGGCGCAGCGGCGGGAACCCTGATACCACCAGCGCAGCTGGCGCTCTCAAACTGTTGCTCGGTCGCGGCAAGATGCTTGCGTCCGGAGGGTGTTCCCACCCTGCTCAGTTCATGTCGTCCCACACCTGCTGTATTCCGTCAAGGGCAGCCTATTTTTCTCAGGGTGATCTGCTAGGTACGCTGACCACCTTGGCGAGGCCGGCGTGCAAGGCCGCGTCGAACAGCTCGGCAAGGCGGGTATAGCCGGCGCGATTGAGGTGGACGCCATCGCGGGCGGCCAGACCCGCGCGCCGCCACCGCTCCATGCTGCCCTGCCCGCCCATCACAGCCACCGCATCCCAGTGGCCACAGCCCATCTGGGCTGCCACCCGGCGCTGCACGGCAATCACCTCTGGCGTGCGCGCAAACGGCTGCCAGTGGCCTCTGTCGTCTTTGGCCAGCCGGTCGGTGGGGCCAACCAGGACGCAAGCCGCCTGGGGCGCCGCGGCGCGCACCCGCTGCAACACGCGCAGCCACTCGGCGGCGTAGTCGGCAGCGCTCTGCGGGTCGCCCACGTCATTGGTTCCGTAGGCCAGGACCACCAAATCAGGGGCGCGCCGGGCCAATTGTTCAGCCCAAACTTGCCCTTGCCAGTGCAGATGGACCTCTGCGCGCATGCCAGGAATACCCAGCTGGTCGATCACTACCCCGCCAGAGGAGCGCTCCAGGACCACCCCGTACAGCCCGACCGGGCCATCGCCCGCCGGCTGCAGGCGCAGCACGTGACCGCTATCGGGCAGGTCCCACTGGCGCACCTTGGCCGCGGCCTGGCCGCCGTCCAGGATGTGGCGCTGGCCATCCAGGTCGAGCCACCAGTGGCCACCGCCGGGCTGCGGCGCCACCCACACCTGCAGGCGGTCAAAACTGCGGCCTTGCGGATTGTCTTGGGTGGTGCGCACCTCGGTCCACTCCGTGGGGTCGGCCGAGAGCATGACCATCCCCGCCAGACCGAAGCTGCCGATCGCCGCCCCATCGTCGCGGCGGTGGCGCAGCACCTGCCAGCCCTTGGAGGACTCTACCACCAGATCCTGGTGCCGATAGCCGGGGTTGAAGCGGGTAGGCAGGGCAAACCCGTGGCCAGCGTCGCCATAGCGCATCTGCAGGCGCCGGCGCAGCTCGCCGGTCCACAGATCCGCCGCGGTGTGCGACGCTCCGTAAAAAGCGATGCGCGCAGTGGTTTTCTGCTGAAGCACCCGGCCAAGGGCGGCGTGCCACGGCTGCAGCGCGCGGCCCCCGGGGTCGTAGATCGGCTCCAGCACGCCCTGCCGCCCTTGAGGCACCTCTAGGGGCGGGTGGCGCGGCGCGGGCGGGCTCTGCGGGGCCCTGCCCTTGCGCGTCGTGACTTTCTTGAGGTTTTTAGCAGACTTGGCCGACTTGGCGCCACCCCCACCCCTGACACCGCGGCCAGCCCCAAGAGCGGAGAGTTCGACCCGGACTAAGCCAGGTTGTTGCTCGCGAGCCTGGAGTCCTTGTGTCGGGTCTTTGGGCGGATCCCAAGCCGCAGCGGCGGCCCAGGCTTGGGACGGCGGCGCAGCCACGCCGGCCACCGCCAGCGCTGCCAGCAGGAGCACCCGCGGCGACGGCAGGCAGCGCAAGGCAGACTCAAGCAGCAGCCACCCGCTGGAAGCACCAACTTCCAGGCGGGGCTGCCGCGCTATCGGTGCGAGCTGGCTCAGCCGCCAAAATTGGCGGAGGCGAACTGCCAGTTGACCACGCCCCAAAACCCTTCGACAAATTTGGCGCGCAGGTTCTTGTAGTCGATGTAGTAGGCGTGCTCCCACACATCGACGGTCAGGATGGCGGTCAGGCCGTGCTTCATGGGCAGGTCCGCGGGGCCCTGTGACGGGTGGATGACCAGCTTGCCCTCTGCGTTCTTGGCCAGCCAGCACCAACCTGAGCCAAACACCCCAACTGACGCCTTGCTGAACGCGTCTTTGAATGCATCAAAGCTGCCAAAATCGCGGTCGATCGCCGCAGCCAGCGCGCCCGAGGGGGCGCCGCCGGCGCCTGGAGCCATGCAGTTCCAGTAGAACGTGTGGTTCCACGCCTGGGCGGCGTTGTTGAACACGCCGCCGCTGCCGGTGAGGATCAGCTCTTCCAGCGACTTCTGCTCTTCGGGCTTGCCGGCCACCAGGTTGTTCAGGTTGGTGAAGTAGGCGGCGTGGTGCTTGCCATAGTGGAATTCAATCTGCTCTTCAGTCAGGTACGGCGCCAGGGCATTCTTGGCGTAGGGCAGAGCGGGTTGGGTAAAGGCCATGATGAACTCCAAAGAGGTTAGGCGGACCAAAATAGTCCGAGATGGACCGCTGTCAAGCGTCGCCGGCGGGCACGGCGTCCAGGTCGGTGCTCCAGCGCACCACCCGATTGCGGCCGCCGGCCTTGGCGACGTACATGGCGCGATCCGCAAGCTTCATGATGGTTTCTGGATCCTGGGCATCCACCGGTGACGAAGCCACGCCAATGCTAACGGTCAATGGACCCACCGCCGCAGAACACGCCGCTTCGAAATCGCAGGCCGCGACGGCGCGGCGCAGCCGCTCTGCCACGTCTACAGCTCTGAGATCGCTGGTATTGGGCAGCAGCGCCACAAACTCTTCGCCGCCATAGCGAATCAGCTGGTCGGCGCCGCGCAGCCCGTCTTTAAGGACATTGGCCAGCTCGCGCAGGACCAGGTCGCCGACGCCGTGGCCAAAGGTGTCGTTGATCCGCTTGAAACGGTCCAGATCGCACATCAGCACCGTCCACGGCCGGTCTGGGCGTCGGGCCACCAGCTCCAGCGTCCCGGCCAGCGAGCGGCGATTGGCCACCTGCGTCAGCGGGTCCAGGTGGGCGATCCGGTCCAGCTCAGAGACAGCCAGCTCCAACCGCTGGTTCATGGCCTGCAGGTCGCGGTTCTTGGCCTGGACTTCGGCAGAACGCTCGGCCACTTTGCGCTCCAGCTCGTCTGCATGGGCCTCTAGGGAGTCGACCATGTGGTCAAAACTACTGGCCACAGTCCCCAGTTCGTCGCCGCGTTTCCACAGCAGCCGCACGTCGCGCTGGCCCGCTTGCACGGCCGCCGCGACCCGCGAAAGGTGCTCAAGCGGCCGCACCGCCAGCCGGGTCAAGGTCGCGTAGACGACGCCCGCCAGCAACACGGCAATGCCCAAGGTGGCGCACAGCAGAACCACCAGCGACCTCAGCAGGCGGTGCTCTAGGGCCTGCAGATCAAAGACGCCAATCAGGGTGCCCCAGCGCAGCCCCGACACGACCGGCATCGACACCAGCAGCGGCGCTTCGTCGGCCGTCAGAGGCAGGCGCTGCCACACCGGCTGGCGAGAGGCCATGGCTTGAATGGCAAAGCGCTCAAGCAGGGCTGGGTGATGGCTGCCGACCGCGGGCAGCTTGAGCTGGTCTGTAGAGCTGCCAACGACCCGGCCCTCGGCGTCCAGCACCGAGACGTCCAGCAGGCGCACTTCCGACTCAGCGGGGGAAATGGCGTCGGTCATGATGTTGTCTAGCCGTTCTAGCGCATAGTCGGCCAGCGTCAGGGCGGTGGGACTGGCCAGGGCAGACAGCGTTGCTGCGGCGCGCTCTACTGCTTCGGCGCGGTAGTTGAGGGCGACCGAGGCCAGCCCCAGGGAACCCGCCGGCACAATAATGACCAGCCAGCCTAGCGCCACCCAAAACGCCAACCGGCGCGCAAGCTTGCGTCCCCGCGGCTTGAGCAGGCTAGTGAACACGGGTGGCCGCCTTGGGCTGGGCTAGCGGGGCCAGGCCGGCAGGCCCTGGAACCGCCGGTTCAGCGGCGGGCGCCGCCGGAGGCAGCGCTGCGACTGACAGAGCCTCTGCCTCATTGATCAGCGCGCGCGCGCCGTTGTACGTAGCATCGTCAGAGGGTACCCAGCCGCGCCAGCCCCAGGTTCGGGCCAGCACTTCTCTGCCTGCTGGCGTGCGCGAAGACACGTTGCGAAAAGCCCAGCCAATGCGCCGGGCGCTGTCGGCTGACAGGTCAGCGGAAACCACAAGGGCGTCAAAAGGAATTCGGCCGCTCTTGTGCAAAATTCGCAGGGCCGTGCGCTGGTGGTCAGAGCCCTGGGTGCTGACCAGCCGCTCGAAGGTGCCGGACGCCACCGCGCACGCATCGGCATCGCCGCTCAAGACGGCTTGCAGCGCCGCCTCATGGGTGCCGTAGAACCGCTGGCTTTTGAATAGTTTCTCTGGATTCAGGCCGACGCGGCGGAAGGCGGCCAGCGGATAGATGAACCCTGAGGCCGAAATGCGGTCGACCCAGGCCATGCGCCGGCCCTGCAGATCGGCCAAGCCCTGGGCCGGATCTTCGGCTCGCACCACGATAAACGAGGCGTACTCGGCCACGCCCTGCGAGATCACCCGCGCCACCAGTTGCAGCCTGGGTTGCTGAATCCGGGCGCGGATGTAGGAGACCGGAGACAGCAGAGCGATGTCGGTCTCGCCCTTGCTGATGGCTTGGACCAGCGACTCATAGCTCGCTGCCGGCTCGATCTCCAGAGGTACGCCGAGCATATCGCCGATCATCTTGGCCAAGGGCGCCAGGTCGGCGCGGGTGCGCTCGTCGGACTCAAATGGGGTAATCCCCAGCCGCAGCTTGGTCTTGCCCGGCGGCAACTCAGAGCGCTCCAGCCGCAGGGCGGCGCCGCTAGGTGGCTCATCGGGATAGCTGCGGCGCGGTGCCAGAAAGCCGTTTTCGACAGGCTCTGCGCACGCTGAAGCGACCATCACCAGCCAGCAGGCCAACGCGCTGCGCGCCCGCTGGGACCAGCAAGTGCTGCAAGCCGCGGGCCACCCTGGCGCGTGCATCGTCTTCCCTCCACGGCTTGCAGCGTTGCACGCTGGCGATCGCCGGTCAAGCGCCATGCCGTTGCCCCATGGCCACTGGGGTTTGCTGGATTTTGTGGCCGACCCTGCTACGGTAGCGCGGCGTGCCACGCTGGGGTGGCCGCTGTTCAGGAGGTTCATGAGCCAGTCAACACCCTTTGGCGCCGTTGAATTCGCCGCCAATCCAGAGCCGCGCTGCCCCTGCGTGCTGGTGCTGGACTGCTCGGCGTCGATGGCCGGCCAGCGACTGCAGGAGCTGCAGAAGGGCCTGGCGCAATTCCGCGAGGAATTACTTGGCGATCCGCTGGCGCGCAAGCGGGTGGAGGTCGCGGTGGTCACCTTTGGCGGTAGCGTCAAGCTGGCCTGCGACTTCACCACAATTGAGCACTTTGAGCCGCCGCGCCTGCAGGCCGAAGGGCTGACGCCCATGGGCAGCGCCATTGCCACTTCGCTGGAGCTGCTGACGGCCCGCAAGCAGGTCTACCGCGGCAACGGCGTCTCCTACTACCGTCCGTGGGTATTCATGCTCACCGACGGCGAGCCCAACGACGACTGGCATGCCGCCATCCACTTGGTGAGAGACGTAGAGAACTCTAAGCAGGCTGCGGTGTTTGCCGTGGGCGTCGGCGAGGCCAACTTTGAAGTGCTGCGGCAGATCGCCGTGCGCCAGCCCCTGCAGCTGCGCGGCCTGATGTTTCGCGAGATGTTCCAGTGGCTGTCCAACTCGCTCAAGTCCGTCTCGCATTCGGCCACCAGCGAAGAAGTGCCCCTGGCCAACCCCTCTGGGCCAGAAGGTTGGGCCAAGGTCTGATGACGCAAGGTGTAGCCGCAACAGGCGGAGCGGGCGCCGCCGCCCCCCAACCCGTAGCAGGCGACTGCGCCTTGGCCACCGATCACTGGGCTGCCCTGGCCGCCGCGGTGGCGGGCAGCCGCAAGGGCACCCGCGGCTGCGATGACGCAGTCGCCGTCGAACAGTGGCGCCACGGCCGCAGTGTCTGGCTCATCGCCGCTTGTGGCGATGGCGCCGGCAGCGCCAGCGCCGGTGCGGTGGGCAGTCAGGTCGCCGTGGCCGCCGCTGTAGCAGCGTGCAGAGAAGCCCTGGAGAGCCGCAGCCAGCGCACGGCGCGGCGCGACCGCGGGCTGGACGGCGCCGCCGTGGTGCAGGCAGCCAAGCAAGCGGTGGTGGCTGCAGCGCAAGCCAGAGAGCTGCCGGTGCGCGAGCTGGCCACGACCCTGACCTGCCTGGTCGCCGGCCCCGGCTGGACCTGGATCGTGCAGGTCGGCGACGGGGCCGCGGCGCTGTGGCCCCAGCGCGCTCGCCCAGGGGCTTGGCAGATCGCTCTGTGGCCGGCCCGCGGCGAATACGCCAACAGCACCCACTTCTTGAGCGACGACCGGGTGCAGTGGAGCGAGCGGACCATGGCCCGCGCCGGCGCTGTGGCCCTGCTGACCGATGGCCTGCTGCCGCTGGGTCTTGACCTGGCGCGCCAGCAGGCGTTCTCGCCGTTCTTTGAGGGATTGTCGGCCGAATTGCGCCGCGCACAGCCCCAGCAGCTCTTGGTGCACCTGCAGGCGTTCTTGGCCTCGCCTCGTGTCGCCGAGCGCACCGACGACGACGTCAGCCTGATCCTGGCGGTGCGCAAGTCCCCAGGGCCGCGCAAAGCCACCGGCCACGGAGACGGGCATGCAGCTGCATGACGGCGAACGGCGCATCGAGCTGGCCGCCGAGATTGGCCGCGGCGGCGAAGGCTTTGTCCACGCCGTCGCTGGCGAGCCGACGCTGGCTGCCAAGATCTACACCGAAATGCCTGGCCAAGAGCGCGTCGACAAGCTGAGCTGGATGGTGCAGCTGCTGCGGCGCGCCCCAGAGCTGGCCGAACAGTGCGCCTGGCCCCAGAGAATTCTGCGCGACCAAGAGGGACGGGTGCGCGGCTTTGTGATGACGCGCCTGGCCAGCCAGCACCCGGTGCACGAACTCTATAACCCAGAACAGCGCAAGCAGACTTTTCCCAAGGCCAGCTGGCGAACCCTGGTCGAGGTGGCAGCCCAGTGCGCCCGGATCTTTGCCGGGCTGCACACCCACGGGGTGGTAGTCGGCGACGTCAACGAGCGCAACCTGCTGCTGGACGGCCTGGGCCGGCCGTGGCTGGTGGATGCCGACTCCTTTCAGATTCGCCAGGGCGAGCGCGTTTACCTGACCGGCGTGGGCGTGGCTGACTACACCCCGCCAGAGCTGCAGGGCGTGCGCTTCTCGCAGGTCGTCCGCACACCCAACCATGACCGCTTTGGCTTGGCCGTGCTGCTGTTCAAGCTGGTGTTTATGGGTCGCCACCCCTTCTCGGGCGGTCTGGCCGGCGACCTGGGTGCGGCCATTGCCGCAAGCGAATTCGACTACCCGCAGGTGGCCCAGCGCCTGCCGCACCTGCTGCCCATGACGGCAGCACCTGGGGCGATCCAGCAAAGCTTCTTGCTGGCCTTTGGTGCAGAGGGCGCAGAAGAGGGCCGGCCGTCTCCGCAGCAGTGGCTGCAGCACCTGCTGTCCTTTGCCGAAGAGCTGGAGACCTGCCCGGTCGAAGACGCCCATGCCGTCCCCAAAGGGGCATCGCGCTGCCCGTGGTGCCAGATTGAAGCGAGCCTGCACTACGCGTATTTTGCGCGGGCTGGTCGCGATCAGTACGTCTCCACTTGGGCGCCTCGGACCGACGTCCTGGAAGAGCTGTGCCGCGCCATGGCAACGACGGCAGCGCCGCCCGATCCCACTGTCTATGAGCAGCCGCTGGGCCAAGAGCAGGTGCTGGCGCTGGCGCAGCGGGTGATCCGCCACGACCCGCCGGCCCACGTGCCCAGCTACTACGTCAGGGTGTTGGGCGGGCTGATGGCGCTGAGCGGCACTGCGTTTCTGGCGCAGGACAGCGGCTGGTCAGCCAAGGCGCTGCTGGGCCCAGGCATTGGCGTGTGGGTGGCCGGCGTTCTGTGGCAGCGCGGGCGGCTCAAGCCGTGGCAAAATGCCGTGCAGGACCTGCAGACTCGCTTGGAAACGGTGGTCCACCACGGCGACTTGTGGCGGGCCGAGGCCTATCAGCACCGCGCCCGCGACCGGCAGATCGCCGAAGCCTTCAGCTTGCTGACCGACCGGCACTTGGGCATGGTGGCCCGTCGCCAGCAAGAGATCGACAAGCTGGAGCGCGATGCCATTGACCCGGCGCTGCAGCAAGCGCTGGAGCAAGTGCCCCTGCTGCAAGCCGATCTGCCCCCTGCAGTGACCCAGGACCGCAAGAAGACTTTGCTGCTCAGGCAGATTCAGACGGCCGCCGACGTGGAGCGCGATCGCCTTGTCGGCCTGCCCGGCCTGACGCTGCCCGTCATCGAGGCGCTGGTCCAGTGGCGGCAGGCGCTGGAAGTCCGGTTTGGCGGGCGACGGCGGCCGCGGCCCAAGGTCGACCAGTACGTGGCCATCGACGTGAACTGCGGAGTGCTGCAAGAAGGCCTGGAGCAGCAGATGGCCGAGCTGGTGCGCGAACGCCAGGCCAGCACCGCCTACGCCGAGCAAATGCTGGACCACCTCTACCAGCGCGGCGTGGACAACCTGGCAGAGCTGCAGCAGCGTTCCGAGAAGATGTGGCTGCAGCTGCGCCATGGCACGGCCTAAGGGCTCTTGCCGCAATCCGTTTGCAATTGCTCAAAATTGCTGACTCAACCGCCCAGACCGCGGTCAGGCCGCGCCGCCGCCCTGGGGCAGGACCTCTCGGGTCAGGTTGCGCAAGCCCTGAGGGCCGCTGCCGATGATCAAGTCGTCTTCGATGCGGACCCCGCCAAAGGGCGCCAGCGCCTGCAGCAGCGGCCAGTTGAGCAGCGCCGCCTGTGGGCCGTGGCGCAGCGGCTGCAGCAGAGCGTCAATGAAGTAGACGCCCGGCTCGACGGTCAGGGCCATGCCCGGCTCGATCAGGCGGGTCGTGCGCAGGTACGGGTTGTCGGCGCGGGGGCGGATGCGGGCACAGGCCACGTCATGGGTCTGCAGGCCCAGAGAGTGGCCCAGGCCATGGGGAAACAGGGCGAACGTCACCTCTTTGGCTACGCTCTCTTCGGCCGAGCTGTGCACGATCCCAAGGTCGCGCAGCAAGACGCCGATGTGCAGGTGGGCCTGATCGTGCAGGTCCTGATAGTTGCGGCCGGCGGTGGCGCCGTCGCAGAGGGCCAGCTGCAGACGCTCTACGCCGTCGATGAGGGCCCGAAACACATCGGCGGCCGCGCCGTCTCCCTTGATCCAAGTTCTGGTAATGTCTGCGTGATAGCCCAGAAACGTGGCGCCGGCATCCAGCAGCAGAGACTGCGCTTGGCCCGGGCGCTTGCCATAGGCCACGTGGTGCAAGGTGGCGGCGTGGTGGCCCAGCGCCACGATGTTCTTGTAAGGGGTCTCTGGATCATCTTGAGAGGTAGCCAACAAGTACTGCAGGTGCAGGTCCAGCTCGCTGCAGTCGCCACTGGCAAAGGCCAGCCGCACCCGCTGGTGCCCGGCCGCCGCGCGGGCATTGGCGTGGACCAAACACTCGACTTCGTAGGGGGTTTTGTGAACCCGCAGCTCGTCCAGATCCCTGACGGCCCGCAGTCGGCGCTCGGCGTCGGGGTCCGGGTCCCCCAGGGTGGCCAGCTCGCGGTCGTCTCCCAGCCACAGCGCGGCAGGGCGCGGCAGCTGGCGCAGCAGGTGCTCGGCGTCGGTGTAGGTCTCTACCGTCAGGTGTTCGCGCCACAGCAGCGACGCGGGCTCTGGCGGCCCCTCCCAGAAATCGGCGCACTGCCACCACAACAGCCGCGGGCGCTGCCCAGCCTGCACCACCAGCGCACAGCCAGGCGACTGCAGGGGCAGCCAGTGGGCAAAGTGCGGGGTGATGCGCAGCGGCCAGTACTGGTCATCTGCCATGGACTTGCGCAAGGGCTGACCGCTCAGGACCACTGCGCATGCGTAGCCGTGCTGTTCCAGTACTCGCTCATAGCCGCGCTGAAGCACACTCAGGTGCTCGGCATACAAGCTCTCCTGTAGGGGAAACTGCAATGATGGCATGGTGCCCGCTCAGTGCCGCACAGGACGGCGATGCAGGAGAGAAGGGGCTCAGGGCTAGTACCCAAGACCGTGCATTCGATCCGGGTTACACCCGGCTCTTGTTCACAGGTCTTGGCGGCTGCTGCTGGGTCTTGTTCCGTACCCCAAACCGCGTCCGCTGCGGAACCCGGAACGAAATTGGGGTTTGGGGTACTAGCGGGTCTGCAGGCCGGCTTCAGTAATCGCCCACCAGGCGTCGCGGCCATCCTTGTTGCGGATCACCTGGCCGTCGGCAAAGAACAACCTGAGCGAGGCAAAGATGTTGTCGCGGCTGAAGCGACCGGCCGATAGGTCCGCCAGGTCGCCCGGGCGAAATTCGCGGTCGGGGTGCTTGGTCAAGATCGACAGAACGAATTCTGAGGCGGTACCTTGGCGAGGCTGCATGGCTCTCCTAACGGCAGCGGTGCTGCTTGGGTGGTTCTGTTGGGATTGAAGGAGTTTGGTGGCCGCCCTCGCCCTGTGGGGGGTGCCCGCTGGCCGACGGCCCATCCTAGCACATCACCTATACCCGACAAGGCAAACGAGCTGTGCTATGCTTGCGCGCTCGTCAATTTGCCCACCGCTGAGGAACCGATGCGCTACGACCCCTTCACTCCCGAAGCCACCAAGCTGGTCCTGGTCTTGGTTGGCCTGCCCGCCCGCGGCAAGACTTTTGTGTCGCGCAAGCTGGCGCGCTATTTGAACTGGCTGGGTTTTAGTGCGCGCACCTTCAACATCGGCGACTACCGCCGGCGCAAGCTGGGCACCCACCACCGCCACGATTTCTTTGATCCAGCCAATGTCGAGGGCAACCGCCTGCGCAATGAGCTGGCGACTGCGGCGCTGGACGACATGCTGGTGTGGATGAAGGGCGGCGGCCGCGTGGGCATCTACGACGCCACCAACACCAATGCCCAGCGCCGCCGCCAGGTCTACGATCGCTGTCAGGCCGCCGGGCTGGACGTGGTGTTTATCGAGTCGGTGTGCGAGGACCCGTCGATCGTCGAGGCCAACATCCGCGAAACCAAGCTGACTTCGCCCGACTATGAGGGCATGAACCCTGACGATGCCGCCCGCGACTTCCGCGCGCGCATTGATCACTACAGCCGCACCTATGAGCCGGTAACAGAAGAGGACTACGCCTACATCAAGCTCATTGATGTGGGCCGCATCATCGTCATGCACGGCATTCGCGGCTTCCTGCCGGGAAAACTGGTCAACTTCTTGATGAACCTGCACCTGGTGCGCCGCCCCATCTGGCTGACCCGCCACGGCGAGTCGGACTTCAACGTGCAAGGACGGATCGGTGGCGACACCAGCTTGAGCCCAGAGGGGCACCTCTATGCCAAAGCGCTGAGCCGGTTTGTGCGCGAGCACTCGATCCGGCCGCCCAACGTGTGGACCAGCACGCTGCGTCGCACCATCGAGACGGCCAGCTACCTGCAGGTCCCGTCCATGCCGTGGCGCGCCTTGGACGAGATCGACGCCGGCGTGTGCGATGGCATGACCTACCAAGAGATCGCCCAGAAAATGCCTCAAGAATTCGATGCGCGCGCTGTAGACAAGCTCAACTACCGCTACCCGCGGGGAGAGAGCTATGTCGACGTGGTGCAACGCCTGGAGCCGGTGATCTTGGAGCTGGAGAGAGAGAGCGAGCCGGTTTTGGTCATTGGCCATCAGGCGGTACTGCGGATGCTGTACGCCTACTTCATGGACAAGCGCCCCGAAGACGTGCTGAACATGGAAATCCCCATCCACACCGTGATTGAGCTGGTGCCGGGGCCCTATGCCTTTGAAGAGCGGCGCTATTCGCTGAGCGTCAGCGACTTGGACGGGCCGGTGGGCATGGGCAGCGCGATGGCCGACTGACCTTGGGCCCAAGCGGCACTGCGGTGCCCGGGGCGACCGTTTCTAGGGCGCGGCCGTGCTAGAATTCGTACGGCGATCAGATACTTGTCAGTCCTTTGCGACCTAATTCTTGCCAAACACCACCGGCTGAATCAGCTGGTCAGGGCGGCCGAGCAGGACCACGCGGTCGCCGTGCTGCAGCGGCTCATCGGGCTTGGGCGGAAAGACGACCCCACCGTCGCGGGTTTTTACGGCCAGCACCATCAGCTCTGGGCGGCCCCACAGCCCCGATTGGCGCAGGGTCTTGCCTACGGCGCCAATGTTCTGAGCCTGCAGCTCCTCAATGCCCAGCTCCAGGTCGCCTTTGCGGGTCGACAGCCCGATGAGCTCGGTGATCGCCGGGCGCAAGATCTGATGGGCAATCCGGTGGCCCACCACCCGCCCTGGGCTGAACACGTGGTTGGCGCCAGCGCGCTCTAGCTTGACCAGTGAGGCCGGGTCTTCGGCCTTGCCGTGGATGATCAGCTGGGGATTGGTCTCCTTGGTCAGCACCCGCGCTGTCAGGGTCAAAAACACGTTGGAAGCGTCGTCATTCAGCGCCGCTACCAGTGCGTGGGCGCGGTCCACACCTGCGGCGTGCAGCATGGCGTCGTCATTGGCATCTCCCTGCAAAAAGGCGATGTCTCCAAATAGCCCAAGCCTCTCTAACACTTTGGGGTCACGGTCGATGACCACAAACGGCTGGCCCTCGGCGTGCAGCTCTTCGACCAGCGCCGTGCCAAGCCGGCCGCAGCCACAGACAATGGTGTGGCCCTTCAATTCTCGCATGATACGCTCCAGGCGATCGCGGCGGCGGTAGGCGCGCAGGCCACCGCTGGTCAAGAAGGCCGTGACCTCGGCAAAGGCGTAGCCCAAAGTGCCCACGCCAACAAAGATAATGAAGATGGTGAAGGCGCGGCCCAGATCGCTCAGCGGATGAACTTCGCCGTAGCCGATGGTGGCCAGGGTGATGACCGTCATGAACAGGCTGTCGCCGAAGGACCAGCCTTCTATGCCCCCATAGCCAATGGTGCCAACGACCAGGATGCCGCCGACCAGCGAGGCGGTCCGCACAGCCGTCTGACGAATCCGCTGGTTTTCGGTCGGGCGCAGGTCGGCGCGGGTCACAGCCTCTCCTCGCTACAGGGTGCCAGTCGCCTGCAGCAGCGCGATGGCAATGCCCAAGATGCTCTCTCCGGCGATGATGCCAGAGGCGACGGGGACCAGCAGCTTGTCGGCGTGCTTGCCGTCCCACTTCTGCCACAGGTGCGCGACCACGGCCCCGATCAAGAAGGCAATGGAATCGGCGAAGTTGATGACGCAGGCCAGGCCCAGGCCAGTGGCCGAGGGCAGCCATTTCTTGATGGGCGGCGGGGCGTACTGATCGGCGATCGTCAAAGCGACGCCCAGCACTGCGCCCACGGCCATGCCCATCAGGATGGTGGGGTGCAAAGAACCCAGGCCCTGGCTGAGCAACTTGGCGACAGAGGCCCAAACTTCGGCTGCCGGCGCTGGAAAATTCTTGGAGGCCGAGCCGATGGCGGCGGCGGTCGGCACCAGGATGTACCACACCGGCACGACGACCAAGGTGCCCGCGACAATGCCCCAAGCCTGAGCAATGAACTGCTTGCGCGGATTGGCGCCGAGCAGATAGCCGGACTTGAGGTCGATGAGCAGATCGGCCGCGGCACCGGCGGCCCCTGCGGTGACCCCTGCCGTCATCAGGTTGGCCACGGCGTGGTTGGGCAGCGCCACACCATAGAACAGCTGGGTTACCTTGCCCATGGCACCAATCGGCGTGATGTCCGTCTCTCCGGTAGCGCGACAGGCGACCAGCGACAGCAGGAAAGACAAGGCGATGGCAATCAGCCCCCAGTACCACGCCACGCCCCACTCGTGGTGAAGAATGGCGATGCAGCCGGTGGCTGAGATGCCAAGGCCAATGAGCATCCAGGTCGGCGGCACCTCGATGGCCTCCAGGGGATCGACCTGGCTGGACTTGCGCCGCCGCAGCAGCGCCGTTGCCCCGCCCAGCGCCCGGCCGATGCTGCGCCACTGAAAGCCAAACGCCATCAGGCCAGAAGACACCATCATCGCCGAGCCGGTCCACAGGGACCACTTGCGGATCATCAGAGCTGGCTCTACGCCTTGGTTTTCTACCGTGGCGATCTTGGCGCGGGTGGCCACCATTTTCTTGTTGAGCTCTGCGTGTTTTTCGGCCGGGGCCGTCTGCAGGGCCAGCTGAACTTCGGCCACCTGGGCAGACAAGTCGGTCAGCTTCATCTCCTTGAACACCCCGGCGCGGTCGAGCTGCGGCCCCACCACGCCAAAGACCAGCACGGCCCCCACGGCCATGGAGGCCGCCGTGCGCATGCCAACAATGGCTCCGGCCGCCATCATCATAGGGTCGACGGGAAGAGTCAGCGCGTAGGACTCGGCGGAGCGCTTGCCGATGGAAAAAGGCAGAGCCCATTCACTTGGCAGCGCCAGCCACGCCGGCACCAGCGACTTGGTGACCAGGGCGGCCTGGCCCTCTATGAGCCACTTGATCACGGCCCCCGCCCCCAGGGCGATAAACAGCGCGCGGGCTTTGTCGATAGCGTCAGAGCCAGCGGCGTGCAGCGAACGCAGCGTCTCGGCAGCGGCAATTCCGCTGGGGAATTTGAGCTGCTCGCGGTTGATCATCTGGCGCTTCATGGGCACGGCCATGCACACGCCCAGCAAGGCCAGAAACGCCGTCCACCAAAACAGCGACCAAAAGCTCATGTTTTCGCCGGTGATGAGCAGGTAGGCGGCGATGGCCGACACCATGGTGCCGCCCGTAGACGCGCCGGCCGAGGTGGCCGTGGACTGCATGCAGTTGTTTTCCAGGATCGTCATGGGCTCTTTGGCCAGGCCGATCTTGAGAAACGTCTGCCAGATGGCATAGCTCAGGATGCACGACGTGATCGCTACCCCCAGGCTCCAGCCGGTCTTGAGGCCGACGTAGAGGTTGGAAAGCGACATGAACGCGCCGAGCACCGAGCCCATCAAGACGGCCCGCACGGTCAGCTGCTTTTGGGTGTCGCCCTGGTAGTAGGTCTCAAACCAGACCCGCTCGCGGTCGTCGGCCGGCACCAGCAGCAAGTCGGGCAGCGCCACCGGTGGAGCTGTGTGGTCCGGGGCAGAGGTGGCAAGGGCTTCGCCCGCGGGCATGGTCATCTAGGCTCCGGTCTTCCGCGGGTTTGGCGACGGCGACCCGGAGGTTAGCGGAAAGAATTGCAATGCTCAACCCACGGCGCCCCACCAAGATCAGCTGTCCTTTCAAGGATCAGACATTCCCCTGGGAGTTGTCTGGGGCTGCCAGGCTAGCGGCGGCCAACGCCGTGGTACTCAAAGCCTGCAGCGGCAAATACCTTGGGGTCCCAGGCATTGCGACCATCAAACAGCAGCCGGCACTGGGTCGCGGCGGCCAGCTCGGCAGGGGAGATTTGGCGCAGCTCCCGCCACTCGGTCAGCAGCAGCACGGCGTCGGCGCTGGCCACGGCTTGCTGCCACGTCCGGCAATAGGTGATCGTGTCGTGCAATTCTGCCGCAGCGGTCTCCTGCGCCACCGGGTCATAGCCCAGCACCTTGGCGCCGGCCGCGCGCAGCTTGCGCACCACCGTCAGGCTTGGCGCCTCGCGCATGTCGTCGGTGTCGGGCTTGAAAGCCAGGCCCAGCAGCGCCACGGTCTTGCCCTGCAGGTCGTCGCCAAGGCGGGCGATCAGGCGGCGGGCCAGCAGGCCTTTTTGCTGGTCATTGACCGATTCCACAGCCGACAGGATCTCCATGGCCAGACCGGCATCGCGACCAGTGGACATCAACGCCTTGACATCCTTGGGAAAACACGATCCGCCGTAGCCAATCCCCGGGTTAAGGAACAAGGCGCCGATGCGGGCGTCGCTGCCAATGCCGCGCTGGACATTCTTGACGTCGGCACCGACCAGGTCACACAGGTTGGCAACTTCGTTCATAAAAGAGATTCTGGTGGCGAGCATGGCGTTGGCGGCGTACTTGGTCATCTCCGACGACCGGATGTCCATGTGCAGGATCTGGTCGGCCTTTTCGACAAAGGGGCGGTACAGCTCGTCTAGCATGGCCCTGGCGCGCACGGTGTCGGTGCCACAGACCACGCGGTCGGGGTGCAGAAAGTCGTCTAGCGCTGCGCCTTCTTTGAGGAATTCTGGATTGGACACCACATCGACGCTGACCCCGGGCCGATCCGCCGCCAGCGGTGCAAGGATGGCGCGGACTTTGTCGCAGGTGCCGATCGGAACCGTCGACTTGACCACCACCGCGGTATAACCCTGCAGATTCTCTCCAATCGTCTTGGCCACCGTGAGCACGTGGCTGAGGTCGGCCGACCCGTCTTCCTGGGGGGGCGTGCCCACGGCAATGAACACGGTATCTGCTTGCGAAATCGCCTCGTTGCCCTGGGTGGTAAAGCGCAGGCGCTCGGCAGAGACCCCTTGCAGCACCAGGTCGTCGAGCCCGGGCTCGTAGATTGGCAGGATCCCCTGGGTCAGCCGCTCGACCTTGCGGGCGTCGATGTCCACGCAGGTCACGTCATTGCCGCTGTGCGCGAAGCAGGCGCCCGCAACAAGCCCTACGTAACCGCTGCCAATCACAACAACTTTCATTCCAAGCCTCGGCCCTGCACGTCAGCTGCGGGCGCAGGATTGTATAGGGCGCGCCGCATTGCCTCAATGCCCGCCCACCCACTGATCATTGGCGCGGTCGTCCAGGTTGCCAAACTTGGTCAGCGGCCCGTCAAAGTGCAGCTTGATGACGCCCGTGGCACCGGCGCGCTGCTTGGCGATGATCAGCTCGGCCTCGTGGGGGGGAGCGCTGTCTGGCTTATAGTAGTGCTCTCTGTGAATAAACCAAATGATGTCGGCATCTTGCTCGATGGATCCAGACTCGCGCAGGTCGCTCATCATCGGGCGCTTGTCGGCCCGGGCTTCCAGGCCGCGGTTCAGCTGCGACAGCGCCACCACGGTGCAGCGCAGCTCTTTGGCCAAGCCTTTGAGCGTTCTGGAAATTTCGGCCACCTCTTGCTCACGACTCTGCTTGGCGCCGCCGCTGCCGCGCATCAGCTGCAGGTAGTCGACCACCACCAGGTCAAGGGGCCCCTGCATTTCCAGGCGCTTGCAGCGAGCGCGCAGATCGCCGGGGGTCAGGCCGGGGGTGTCGTCCAGAAACAGATTCAGGTCGGCCAGCTCCGCGGCGGCCTCTCGCAGCTGCATCTCGTCTTCGGCGGACAGCTCGCCTTTGCGCAGCAGCGTCAAGCCAACGCCAGAGCGGGCCGACAGCAAGCGCAGGACTAGCTGCTCGCGGCCCATTTCAAGAGAGAACACCGCCACCCTGGCGCGGTCAAAGTCGTCCACGGCGTGGCGGCGGCGGTTGCGGGCGACGTTGAAGGCCATGTTGAGCGCAAACGCCGACTTGCCCATGGCAGGCCGCGCCGCCAGCACGATCAGGTCGGTGGTGTGCAGACCCAGGTGCCAGCGGTCCACTGCGCTGAACCCCGTGGACATGCCTACGACTTCGCCGCCGCGGGCCCGGGCATCCAGGATCCCCTGAAACACGCCGGGCACCAGCTCGCCGACCTGCTGCGGCCCGTCTCTGACCGTCTGCTTGAGCGCTTCGGCCAGCTCGTGCTCTACCAGCTGCACATAAGCATCTGGATCCACACCGCGTTTGTAGCCCTCTGTCTGCACGCGGTGGGTGACGGCCAAGATGTTGCGCACCGTCGCCAGCTTGGACACGCGCTTGGCGTAGTGCTCCACCGCATAGGAGCTGCCAACATCTCCAATCAAGTCGGTCAGATAGCCAAGGCCCACCAGGTCGCCGTGACCGGCCTTCTCCAGTTCGCCGTAAACGGAGATCACGTCGGTCGGTTCATTGCGCAGCGCCAGGGTGCAGATAGCCTCAAAGGCTGCACTGTGGCGAGGATCGTAGAAGTCCGCAGCGCGCATGGCAGATTGTGCCAGGGCTACGGCATCGGGGTCCGACAGGCAGGCCGAAAGGATGGCACGCTCAGCCGGAAGATCTGCAGGTGGAACAGGGCCTTGACCAGCACCAGCCCCGCCAGCTGCCGCAGCGGCGCGCCCCGAGGTCAGCCGGCGCGGCGCGGCAGAGCGCTGGGCAGGCAGCGGCGCGGCGCGCGGAGAGCCGGACTCAGGCGCAAAATCATTGGGTGATTCATCAAAGAAGCCTGGCTCATCGGGAAAGGCGGGGCCGTCAAAGAAGGGCTCTTCTGGCAGGGGCGGGCCGTCAAACAGGCCCTCTGACAGGTCCGCGACCGCCCCTGAGGGCTGAGAAGGCGCCTCTGGCGTGAATTCTTGCGGCAAAGGTGCACTTGGGGCTTGCAACGGCTTGGACATAGCGCCAGTCTACCGCAGTCGGCCGCCCCCTGACAGCAGGATGCGCCTTTGGCCGCGTGGCTGGCTCCAACGCCCGCGGCCCTTCCTACCGCAAACGCCCATAGAGGCTGATCATGGTCAAAGTCGGCGACGAGATCGACGGCTACTGCACGCGCTGCAAGCTCAATACCTACCAGATCGTCTCGGCCACCGATGGGCGAGAGATCTTCTCGGTCACGTGCCGAACTTGCCGCCACACTGGACCTTTGCACCCCGAGATGAGTCTCGAAGAGGTAAGGTCCAAACAAATCAAGAAATTGTCTGGCATGACGCGCAAGCGGGTGGGCACCAGCAGCCCGGCCGTGGTCAATTTTGCCAGCCGCAAAAACGGCGACAAGAACGACCTGGCGGCACCGCTCAAGGCCTTTCGCGAGATGATGGGCCGCGACCCCGACCTGGGGCCGCCTTCTTCGGGCGGGCCGATTCGCGAAGAGGTGCTGCCGCCGCCGCCGGCGACCGCCAATGATTCTGCCCTGGTGCGCTGGCAGCGCCTGACTGCGACGCTTTCCGCCCGCGACGGCCGGCCCTACAACGCCACCCGGACGTACAAGGCCGGGGACGTGCTGCTGCACAAGCAGCATGGGCTGGGGATCGTGGAAACCGTGCTGCACGACCAAGCGGTCATGGTGCTGTTTCGCGACGTCGAGACCGTGCTGCAGATGGGCGTGTCGGCGCAGTCGCTGCAGAAATAGACGCAAATTGGCCGATAACCGGTTGAGCATGGTCCCAACCAACTGCAAAGCTGGCTACTGGCGCCTCACCACCGGCACCGCGGTTGGCGCAGATGCGGGCTTGCCGTACGGCAGGTGCACCGAGAAGCCGCCCAGCGTCACGCTGCGCTCTTCAAGACAGTGCAGGGCGTCCAGGTACAGCCAGCCGTCGCCCTTTTTGGACTGAAGCAGCGACGCCGCCCAGGATAGACACACTAGCTTGGCGCGGTCCTCTGGCCGTTCTAGCGCTCTGCGCGTGTAGACCTGTGGATCCAAGGTATTGGGACCTGGTGGCATGCCCAGGCAGGCAAAGAGGTTGTTGGCCAGCTGGCGCTGCCTGCGGGTCATCGCCTGGCTGCTGGAGACCCGAAAATTGCAGTCGTCTTGGGCCACAGCGGGGCAGCGGTCGGTGAGGCCGACCAGCAGCGCCTGGCACTGGGCGGCGTCGAGATCGCCGCTTTCGCTGCAATCCATCCCCGGTCGGTGGACTGCCGGCACGGTGGCCACAAACACGTCTGGCCGGCTTGCCGTACCGCGCAGCTCTAGGACGGCCGCTTCCTGGGTGGGATCCGTGGTAGACCCCACCGTGAACTCGGCAAATTCTTGGCCGCCGGCGCTCGACCTGGGGTGCCAGTAAGAGCGGTGGGTGTGGCCAGACACCACCAGCAGCAGGCGATCACCCAGCGGGCCGCTGCGCCACTCGCCAATGATCTCGCCCAGGCGGTGCAGGCCAAACCGGCCTATCTGATCGATGGGGTGGTGCAGCATCAGCAGGATCCACGCGTCGGCCGGCACCTGCTGGCGCACCGCGTCCAGCTGCGGGGCAGAGAGGTTGCCCAGGGAGCCGGCCACGCCAAACTGCCACAGGCCTGCGTCGCCGGTGTCCAAGAAGACGGCAAAGACCGGGCGGGCGGGCCCGGTGGAATCGGCTGGCAGCATGCCGACCTTGCTCACCATCGGCAGGGCCGCTTTGCCCTCTACCTTGCCCGCCCAGCACTGGATGGGTTGGCTGGGCAGCCACTTTTCGGACACGCCGTAGCGCTGCACAAAGCGACTCAGGTAGGCGTCGGCGGTGGCCTTGTCTAGCCGTTCGCTGACTTCGGTCACGGTCTTGGGCAGTTCGCAGGCGGACTTCCAGTCGGGGTGCCAGTAGAAATTGCCAACAAACGTGTTGTCATGGTTGCCCGAGGCGATGCCGAGCAGACTGCCCGGGGCGCCCTTCCAGTCGGCAGGCTCAAAGCGCCGCCAGTGAGCGTCGAACCGCTCGATCTCGCTGGTGCAGCCCACGTCGGCCAGGTCGCCCAGGTAGGCATAGCTCAGCTTGGTCGCTGGGTGCTTGGCGGCGTACTGTCGATATTGCATGGCAAAGTGGTCCAGAGTGACCCCGCTCAGCAGGTCCAGCACCACCGGACGCACCGCCACCGGCACCACGGCATCGACCATGGGCAGGTTGGCCGCAGAGCGCTGGCCGCGCAGCTCGTGAAACTGGGTGTCCGCCAGCAGCCAGACGGCCAACACAGGCTCGCCGGGCGGCCGCGGCGCGCAGGCCGACTGGGTCAGGCGGTGGCGGGTCTGATCGCCAGACCGGAGCTGCGTCAGGCTCCATGCCGCATAGCCAAATGCCAGCACGATGGCCATGGTCACGGCGATATCACTGAATTTGCTCCACTGCCGGTGCACCAAGCCAGAGCCGCGGCGGCCGCCCTGGTACGTCACGCCCAAGCGCAGGGCCATGCCCGCCAAAACGGCCAGCGTCGAAGGCAGCATGGCCCGCCACTGCTCTGGAGCCAGGGCCAGCAGCGCCGCCGCGCCCATCACGGTGACGGCGTACATCGGCACCCGCCGAGCCGACTGCACCCAGCTTGCGGTAGGCTGGCGCTGAGTGCGCAGCCAGTGCCACTGAATCACTATGCGGTCCAGGATGTTGGGACCCCAGGCGACCGTCCAGGCCGCGCCGCCAAAACGCACCCACGCCGGCGCATCCAGCAGCATCGCCAAGATGAGCAGCGGCCCCAGCGCCTCTACGTGCCCCAGGGTGCGGTTGACGTCCGTGACAAAGCGCGCCAGCCAGCTGGATCGATTGCGGCGCACCAGCACCCACCACAGCAGCGCCAGCGCGATCTCTGCCGCGGCCAGCGTGGGCCAAATGCCGCAGAAGACGGACACAACGACAAGCGCCAAGAACTCAAGCACCAAAGACAGCTGCGCGGCATTGGCAAAGAACTCGCTGGCCAGGCCAAAGCCCAGCCCCCCGGCCAGCGCCACCCAGCGCCACGCGGTCGTGCGCTCGACCCAAGCCCGCAACTGCTGGAGCATGCCTGCCAAGCTGGTCTCCATGCTCGCCTCTTTGCTGTGGACTTAGTTGCCGAGATAGGCCGTTGCAAGAGAACCCAGAAAGAAGCGGCCAGCGCGGTACAGAGCGTCCGCCTTTTCGGCGCCGTTACGGGCGTTCAAGACAGTCAGGCTGGCCAGGGCCGCCGGAAGGTCGGCAATGGAGACCAGCAGAATGCCCTTGCCGGCAATGACTCCGTCGGCGACCGGCCCCCGGTACACCGTGGCAAACAGGCGGGTGGTGTCGGTCAACAGGTCAAAGCCGTCGCCATCGTGGATGAGCTTTTCTCCGCGCAGGCAGTACAACTGCCCATCGCTGGTCAACGCGTCAAAGTTGTAGCCCATCTTCTTGCCGGCAGGGTCCGACGGGTCGTCGATAAATAGCTGAAACTCGCCGTCTTGCAGCGTCATGGGCTCGGCACTCAGCGCGGGCAGGCTGAAGGTGCCGGTCAGGCGGGCGCGGTGCTGCGGATGGTCCAGCACCTCATCCAAGTCATCGCTGTGGACGGTGACCACAAACTCGGCGGCGCTTTTTTGCACACCCGGCTGCCAGAATTGCTCATCCCAATCCACTGTCTCGCCAAGGCCAATGTGCCCAGCCATCCGCTCGGTAAAGCGCATGCCAAGCTTGTGGCGCGCGGCTGGCGGCAGTGGCGGCAGGCTGTCATCGCGCTGCAGGCCCAGGTCGGCCAGCAGGTGAACCATCGCCCGCTCTGCCAGAGTTGAGATGGTCAACAGCGGGTTGACCCCAAGGGAACGGGGAATGACTGCGGCGTCGGTGACGTAGAGCCCCGGATGCACCTCGGCACCAGCTTCGCCAGCAAACACACGGCCCTTGTGATCCACGACGCCTTGCTCGGCGCGCTCGGCCATGGCGCAAGTGCCCATGGGATGGCAGGAAATGAGCTTGTTGTCGAGCAGGGGCGTCCACACCGGATTGGGCACGTGGGTGCCGCCCAGGGCAGCCGTACACTGCTGGAGCCGGTGGTCAACAGCCTTTAGGTAGGCCGCTTTGCCGGCATCGGGCCACACCACACTGGCGCGACCGTCGCTGTCATAGGCCAGCTGACCTTCGCCGGCGTCATGGCACATCACCAAATAGGTCTGGGTGTTGTCCAGGGCATCGCCGCGCAGGCCCGGCACCAGCATCTTCGCCTCGCGGGCCAGCTCGCGGGCCTTGTCCGCCCAGCCGTGGTCGCTGTCTTTGCCCAGCGCCGCCGCCGCTGCCGTAAGCACCGCCGGCATGGCGGGAACAAACGCCGCCGGCACCACGCCATCCATAATGAACATCCCGTGTTCTTTGGGTTGCTCGGTAGCACGCAGGTCGATGACGCCGGTGATGCAGGGGCCGGGTGGAAAATCGGTGCTGGGCTCGCTGCTGCCGCTGCCCACCGCCCCCACCTCGGCGTCGCAGTTGAAGCCAAAGGCCAGCACATCGCCGTTGCCGCTGAACTGCATCCCCAGCCGAGCCGACATCGGCAGGCCAGCCTTGCGGCTGCGCTCCAGGATCTCGGCACTGCCCAGCGCTCCGGCGCCCAGGATGACCAGATCCGCCGTCACAAAGGGCAGGTCCGCGGTCAGAGACTCGCGACCTTCGCCGATGGGCCGGTAGTGGACCAGCCAGCGGGTGTCGTGCCGCTCTAGGCGCTCTACCAGCAGCTGGCAGAACAGCTGAGCTCCGTGGCGGCGAGCCATAGGCAAATAGTTGAACAGTGTGGTGTTTTTTGCTCCACGGTTGCAGCCCGTCACGCAGTCGCCGCAGCCGTCACAGGCGCTCATCGCCATGCCGGCGGGATTGACCTGCGCCTCAAAGGTGACGTTGACTGGCCAGCTTTGGCAGGGCATCCCCAGCGCCTGGGCAGACTTGCGCAAGGCGCCGAGCTTGCCGGGCAGCGGCCGGTCAGCCGGATAGGGCGCGGGCTGAAGCATCGACTTGGCGCTGTGGAGGTAGGCCGGCCAGTTGGGCAGATCGCGGCGAAATTCTTCTGGCCAAGCGCTGTCTTGCAGCACCCAGTCCAGCGGCTCGGCTGCCAGGTTGGCGTTGATGAGCGACGTGCCGCCCAGGCCACAGCCCTGGATGACGGCGACATCCCCGCCCATGCGAAAATCAAACATCCCGTCTTCTGGGCCGATGCGCCCTGCCGGGGTGGTGTACTGGGCCAAAGCGCTGAACTCAAGCATGGTGTCTGGATAGCTGCCCGGGCCCCTCTCGCGACCGCGCTCCAACAGCGCGATGCGCAAGCGGCTGCCGTCGCGACGGCGGGCCTGGGCCAGGCGACAAGCGGCAATCGCGCCACCGTAGCCAGAACCAACCACCACCGCGTCATAGTGGCCATGCAGGTCTTCCAAGGGGCTGGACAGGGCTTGGTAGGCAGCGACGGGCATGGGCTTTGCCATCAATGGGTCCTATGGGGGAGTGCGGGTCCGCGGGGCAGTTTCAGGCCCAACTGCGGCATAGTCAAGGTTTTTGCCAGTCTGACCAGATTGACTTGCCACCCTGCCCTGCCTAGACTAGCGGCTCGCCCCTTGCCTTCTGCCCTCCGTCTCACCCTGGCCTACACCGTTGCCGGCGGCTGAGCGTACAAGCACAGGGGTCGCTGCACCCGGGAGTTTCTGATGCGCAAAGTTGTGATCGCAATGTTGGCCAGTATGGCTCTGGCCATCGCTGCAGCAAGCATTTGGTTTCTTTGGCAAAACGCCGGTGGCCGCGCGACCAGCCTGCTAGACGAGCTGGACAGCAGCCAGACCCTGGCAGCCATGGAATTGCGCTCTTTGGACAAGCTGGCCAAGCAGGGTTTGGAGGCCCTGGACGCCGCGGCGCTCAAGCAGCTGCCGGCGGAATTCAACCGCCCGGCCATTGTGGCAAGACTGGGCGGCGATCCCGGCGATGCGCAGGCGTGGCAGGCCTGGGGCCTGGACCCAGCCACCGGCATTGCCCTGGTAGCCGATCGCCGGCTGATGCGCAGCGAGCAACGGACCCCCTTGCCGGTGGCGCTGGCGCGGGTGACCGACCGCGGCAAGCTGCAGGCCGCCCTGGCCAAGGCGGGCCTCACGGTGACCCTTGGTAAACAACTGGGCGCCATTCAAGAATTGACCGTCTCGGGCGAGGCGCTGTGGCTGGGAGGCGAGGGCGAACGGCTGGCGCTGATGCCGGTGCCTGGCGGGGCCTCGCCCCAGGAGCTGGCGCTGCTGCGCGCCGGCTTTGAAGGCTTTTTGCGCGGCGGCGGCACGCCTTTGGCCAAGCACGGTGGTTTTGCCAAGGCACGGCGCGATGCCGGCGATCGCTACTTGCTGGCCTGGGCCGACAACACTGCGCTGATGGCCCTACAGCCCCGCGCCGAAGTGGGTGCCGACCTGGCGTTCTTTGGCGGCCTGTTCCCCTATCAAGCAGCGTGGCTCAGCGACCGCAGCGGCTGGCGCATCGGCGCCACCGCCGCCGGGCGCACCGCCCTGGCAGAGATCGTCAAGCCCAAGCGCAACCCGCCGCGCTGCGCCCGCCTGCTGCCCAAGACCGGCTGGGCCGGCGCCCGCCTGTCGGCCAACCTGCTGGAGGCCACTGGCGGCATTGGCAAGCTGCTGCCGCCTTCGACCCCGGCATCGACGCGCACGGCCCTGCCCGCCGCCACCGCCATGCTGGCCTTTACCGGCGTGGGCTGGGGTGAAATTACCGAGGCGTTCTCTGGTCATCTGTGCGGCGGCGTGGACATGGCCTCTGCCCTGGCCACGGCATCGACCGGCGGCAAGGCCCTGCCGACCTGGCTGGTGGCGGTCGGCGTGGTCGATGCCCCCAAGGCCGACGCGCTGGTGGCCAAGCTGATTGGGCTGTTTGCCGGAAAAAGCGGAGTAACAGCAACGGAAATAACGATTCAAGGCAAGAAGGGCTGGCAGCTGCAGGCCGGCCCGCTGGGCGCGGTGGTCGCTAGGCTCGACGATGCGGTGCTGATTGCCCCCAGCTCGGCCGTGCTGCTGGCCGCTGGCGAGCGCAGCAAGGGCGATTCTCTGGCGGACACCGCCGTGGTCGAGGCCTTGGACGGCGACGTGTTTGTGGGCGCGGTGGCCGACATTCAGCCCGTCATGGACGCCGCGCGCGCCGCCCTGGCGGGAGACAAGAACGCCCAGCAAGTCGGGCCGTTGCTGGAGCAGTGGGCCAAGAAGCTCCAGGGTCAGCGCTACTTTGGCGCATCACTGCAGCTGGACGGCGAAGGGGTCTTGCTGCGCGCCATTGGCGATCCGCAGCTGCAGGCGACCCTGCTAGGGGTCGCGCCGCTGGTGGCTGCGTTTGCTGTGCCAGCGTTCCTGCGATACAGCAACCAAAGCAAGACTATAGAGGCCAGAGCCGATCTCGATCGCCTGGCCCGCGCCGCCGCGGTGTGGTATGGCGAAGCCCACGCCGACGCCCCTGCTTGCCAGTTTCCGCCCAGCGCCCCGCCCAACCCGCCGCAGAGCTGCTGCGAGCCGGCCATGGATGCCGATGGCGATCGCCGCTGCGACGCCAGCAGCTGGCAGCTGGGCCCCACCTGGCAGGCCCTGGGCATCGAGGGCGGCTCTGACAGCCGCTACCGCTACGAGTTTGAGTCCTCTGGCTCGCTGGGCGAAGCGCGCTTTGTGCTGTCGGCCTATGCCGACCTGGACTGCGATGGCCAGGCCTCTACCTTTCGCATCACCGGCCGCGGCAAGATGGGCGATGACGGTGCCTGCAGTGCCGTGGTGGATCCGCTGACCAGCGACCGACCCGAAGAATAGAGCTTTGAACAGCAACGGGGAATCGGGCGCCGCTGGGGAAGCCCAGTGGCAGAAGTACCCAGCCGTCGAGCGATGACGCCTAGATAACTCTGTGCAAATTCAGGCCACGGGCTGCTAGGGAGAAGGCTGGGAGCGCTTCCGCACACACACGCCGGCGGCACAGGATGCGCTGGAGCCGCAAGCCGAGCCATCGGCCAAAGTGGTACGGCTGCAACGGTCGCCACTGCGGCGGACGGCCTGGCAGGGCCCCGGATCGCAAGAGGGGGCCTCCGTCCCCTCGCCCAAGCTCCAGCGCGTAAACAGCAATTCACTGCCACTGCCCGTTGGGTGGGGGGCGCGGCTGATGAGCCACGCGGCGCTGCCATCGCTGCCGACGGCCAGGGGCTCTTCTAGGTCAAGCGCATAGGCGGCCAAGCTTTCACCCGCTTTTCCCATAGGTTCAAGGCTCTGCAGCAGCACCTGCCCATCGCGGGTCTGGGTCATCCACGACCCCTGCAGGGCCGCAGCCGCCACCACCCGCGGCGCGCGCCGCTCCAAGGGCTGCGACCACTCGACATGGCCGTTGGCATCCAGGGCCACTACCGTCCAGCTGCGCGCCGCCCGGCGATCCGCAGCGTAGAGTACTGCACCGCGCGAGGAGGGCGCGACTGCCAACAGATCGGCATCGGCGGGCAAGCTCTTGGCCGGAATTGCCCGCGTCCATGCCAGGCCGCCGTCGCTGTGTCCGACGCGCGCCGCCCACCAGCCGGCGGTGCTGCCCTGGCCGCGGCCCAGCAGCAGCAGGTCGTCGCGCAAGGTGGCCGTCACAGCGGTCACGGCGCCGGGCAAGGCCACTTCTCTCTCCCAGACAGCTGAAAAATCTTCTTTGAGCCTAGCCAGTTGTGCTCCCGGGCCGCCGCTGGCCAGCACCAGCACCGCGCTGCCGTCGCTCTGGCCGACCAAGCCGATGAGCGGCGTGCGAAGGACTTTGACGCCTCCACTGCCGCTGCCCTGCAAGCAGGCGACCTGCAAGCCGGCCACCGCCCCTACCCACACCTTGCTGCCCGCGGCAGTCGCCAAGACCCCGTCGATGGGCCCGTCTTGGGCTGGCACCGCCGGTGCGTTCCACACAGTGTGCCCGGCGGCATCAAAAGCCCGGGCCTGCCAGTGCCGGTCGGCGCGCCAAACGGCTGCCCAGCGCTCGCCAAGGCGCACGCCGGCCGCCGGGGCGGTAGCCGGGATCTGGGCGACCGCGTGGCGCACGGCCAGAGGAGCGGAGGCTACGGCCTCCGGTGGGCTCGCCGCGCTGGTGACCTCAGCGGCGACAGCCACTTCAGCGACCGCAGCTGGGGCGGGCCGCTGGCGCTGCGAGGGCTTGGCCGCCGCGCTGGGGGGCACCGGCGCCGCAGGCTCGCCGCGGCTGGCGCCGCCCTTGCAGGCCCCCGTGCCGGCTGAGACCGCCAGGCCAAGCGCCAGCAGCGCCGGCAGCTGGCGGGTCCGTGTCCAGTTGACTGCGCGACCAAGCGTCTGACCCATGCCGATTCACCGCAACCCGAGGCAATGCGCCCGCCCGGGAGAATGCCGCTTCACCAGCCGTTGCGCAATTGGGACCTATCCGAAAACACGTCGGTCGCCCGGCTTGGACAGAGAGCGGCGAGTCGGCCGCATGGCGGTGAGCTTGCGACCCACCCAGCAGCTTGGATCTGTTGGAGATGTTCTTGGACAAATTCTTAGTCTTCAACCAGCGCCATATCGACCCAGCCCTCTTCCAGCTCCTCTGCCGTCATGCCGGGAAGGCCGCGGCCGGGCTGCAGGTAGACGGCATCGCTGCGCACGGAGCTGAAGCTCAACATCGGCACCACGCTGAGGATCCGAGCCAGGGACTGGCGCTTGAGCCAACGATCTTCTGGAAAATCACAGGCTTCTCCTAGCGCTTGGTCCGCGTTGCCGCCGCCAGCGGCCAAGACCAGCAGCGTCACGACCACGTGGCGCGCCTCTTGCTCGGCAGCAGTGGGGTCAGGGGGCTCGACATCGCTGCTGTCTTCCAAGTCGGTGACCCACTCGTCAAAATCGGCTTGGGTAGAGGCGGTCCGCTGCAAGTCCCACGCCACCCGGCGCAGCTGCGGCAGGCGGCCGACCAGCAACGGCACCAGCTCCTGGTAGAACCTGCGCTTGTCTTCGGCATCTTGGTTGGCCTGACCGCTGACAATGGCATTGCGCACATGGCGCCGCCAGGTGTCGTCGGGCCGCGACTCAAAGGCCATCTGCAGCGAAAAGAACGTCCACGCCATTGTCGCCTCTCTCAATTGCCTGCAGAAAATCCAGGTTTTGGCCACAGAATTGGCCAGCTGGCTTCACCCAAAAGACGAGCCACCGCTGCGCGTCCAAGACCCACTGCGCGAACTAGAAGAGCCAAAAGAGCGGCTGTAGGGGCGCCAGCGGCCATAGCGCACGCTGCCAACCCGCAGCGCGCCGCTGTAGCGCGGGGCAATTCGCCAGGCCATGGTCGGAGTCGGGTAGACGCCGGGCGGCAGCGGCTGGGCGGCCAGATGCCAGCCGAGCATGTGCCAGAAAGCCAGCTCATGGGCAGGCGAAGGGCCAAAACGGCAGCGCAGCATGGGATCAAAAAGACCAGCCGGCACACCGGATTCTAGCGACTGCAGCTCTTCTGCAGTCAACTCCATGGTCTGGGCATCCCCAGGCACCTGGCGCAGCGCACCGCTGAAATCGCCGGCATGAAGCAGGCGCACGTCGATGCCTTTGGCGACCATGGCCTCCAGCTGAGTGTTGAGGTCGTCGCGGTCGTGGGTCAGGTCGGTCAGCAGCAATACCCGCGCAATACCAGCACTTTGCAGCTGCTGCGGCTGGGGCAGCTGGGCAAGGCTGCGGTTGTCGAATTGGCTGGCTTCATCGCTGTAGGGGGCCAGTCGCTGGCCGTCCAGGACCAGCATGGGTGGTGCCGCCAGGGGTCGACGCGCTTTCTGCCTGTTGAATTCCGGCAGCAGGTACAGCATGGCCCCCAGCGTGCGCTGCCAGGGCACCACGCCCAGCGGATGGGGGCAGCCGTCCAGAACCCACACCGGCACCAGCAGATCACTCAGCGCCGCAGCCACCGCCACGGCTTGCGCCCCCGGCAAGTCCACGACCAGCAAGGTGTCCATCGGCGGCTGGGGCAGCTGCGCCCACAGGTGGGCCACGCCGCGGCCAATTCGCCAGCCGCTGGTCACCCCGGCATCGCGCAAAGGCTTGAGTCGCTTGGCCAAAGACGCATTGACCGGCAAGCCAGGCATCTGCAACAAGGTGGGAACCTGCCAGGACTGGTAGGTCAATCCGGCGGCAAAATCTTGGGGCAGCGTGGTCACGTGCGCCTGCCAGCCGGTGCTGCCATCGACGTCGGTATCGACAAAGTCCTGAGGCGGCCACAGCTTGTCTTTGCTGCCGACGTCCCAACCCTCGGCCTGCTGCAGTTCAAGGGCGCGCAGCTGGGCATTGGCGTCTGGCAGATCGTCGTCTTCACTGCTGCACGTTTGAGCGACGCCGACCAACAGCGGGATGCCAATGAACCCGCCGACAATCGCCAACACCGCGCGGCGGCTGACCGAACTCGCCGCCGAGCTGGTAACGGACGGCTGCCACCAGCGCGCGCCAACCAGCTGGGGCTCGTCAAAGAAGGCCAAGCGTTCTATTGGCTTGTTGGGCTCGGTCATCCACTACTCCCGTGTGATGGCTACTGCCGCCATCCGCGCCATCCGGTCCGTCGCTCCTGGCGAGCGCCGCGCCAGCAGGCCCGCAGCCTGCCCGCCGATCAAGTACACGCCGTAGTTGACCTGCGCGCCCTCTGGATCGACCGCGGCATCGAAGCGCCGTTGCGCCACCCAGCGCCCCGGTATCGCCTGGGCCAGCGCTTGCGCCCACACCAGCGGCGTGACTTGGCAGCCTAGCACCACCTCATCGCCTTCGCAGCCGTAGTCGGACTTCAAGACCCACTGCTCGCGCTCGGTCTGCAGCTGATCGGTGCTCAGATCCTCAAGGCGCCACGTCGGCGGCACGTGCGCGCGGATCGCCTGGCGGGCCTCGGCGCTGAATTGCTCAGGCTGGTCGCGAAGGATCTGCCACAGCAACGCGTAGAAGCGCTTGTTTTGCGGCAGAGCGGCCCCCAGGGGGTTGAGGGTGACGGTGCGGCCCGCCCAGCCCGCCTCCATCAGCACCGCCAATTGCTGGGCCAGCGGCGCCGTGTCAGGCAGGCGCGCCTCGTCTCGCCACACCGGCAGGCGCTCTCCCCACCAGTCGGTCTTGTAGTGGCGCACCATGACATCGCAGGGTTGGCCCAACAGCGCCGCGCGGCCATCGGCGGCCAGCGTCAGGTTGAATGGCGACCCGCGCACCACCTGCCAGCCCGCCTGCTCCAAGCCGTGCTGCCACATCAGCAGCATCGGCAGGTCTTCGGTCTGCTCGGTCGGCCACAGCAAGCCGGCAACCGGCGGGCCGATCAGACCCGCAGTGGGCGGCGCCACCTGTCGCACCAATTCCACCCAGCGGCGCAGCAGGTGGCGGTTGGCATCGCGCTCGCCCGCCAGCAGCCGCCCGAGCACCACCGCTTCGGCCATGCCCGAGGGAGTGTCGCTATTGATTTCACAAACTTGAATGGCACCGTCGCCGACCTCAAAAACGTCGGCCCGGGCCAAGCCATGCCACAGCGGAGCCGTGGCCAACCACATGGCGCGCTGCCATGGCGTCATCGCCAGGCCCTCTAGCAGCTGCGGGTTCTGGGCGCACAGCCGGCACAGTTCGTCACAAGCCGCGGCGACCGACTCGGCAGCGCGGGTCAGAGCGGCCACTCGGCTGACCGGCAGTGCCAGGGCCTGCGGGTCAAAGCGCGGCGAGCCGTCGATCCACGGGTCGGGCAGCCAGCCATCGGCAATAATCCGCTGAGCCAGTGCAGCGTAGGCCTGGTCGTCAACGGGCGCCAGGGCCGCAAGCACGGGCGCAGCTGGGGCAAGAGGGGCGCTTGGCTGCATTGGCTAGAGCACCGCCCGCAGCGCCAGGGCCGTGCCGACGTAGCCGGCCGCTTCCAGGGCGGCGGCGCCAAGGTTGCGCTGCTGGCCCACCAGCTGGTCGAGCAGGCCGTGGCGCCAGCGCAGCCCGCCGCGCAGCAGCAAGCCCTGAATGAACAGGACGCGCACCGGCACCAGCAACAGCGCAAAGCCGCAGGTCTCGGCAAAGGCCTGCAGCGAGGCGGCCCAGCCATCAAATTCACCAGACGTCGCATGGCTGACCAGCAGGCCGACCGCCAGCACCAGACCCGCGCCAGACAGTGCGGAGGCGGCGTTGCCATCGGCGATGTGCTCGGCATCATCCCACGGCGTCAAGGCGCGAAAGGCCGCCACCAGCAGCTGCATCGCCAACCAGCCGATGATCGCAAAGGCCAGCCCTGGCACCAGCGCCGCCCAGTCAGCCCCCACCAAGGCGTGGCCGACCACCAGCGCCGTTGCCAGCTCTTGACCTGCGGCCAACAGCCCGGCGGCCAGGTTGCCTTGGCTCAACAGCTTGGGCAGCGCCCCGCCGACCATCAAGCGCATGCCGGCAGCCACCAAGGAGATCTGCACCAGCGCGGCCGCCAAGGCAAAGGTGATTGTCCACTGCACATCGACCAGCAGGTCTTGACCGCGCACAGCGCCATCGACCACCGCACCGCCGATCAGCAGAGCCGCCACCACTTCGCCAGCGCGAGACAGCAGCGACGCCTGATTGTCTGGCCCCGGCCGCGGCCGCCCTGCCAGGCGCCGCACTGCAGAGCCCACGCCGAGCACCACGCCGGCGGCGACCGGCAGAAGCATTGTTACAGTCCAGACCATGTCCATGGCGACCTCTAAAGAAATCACGGCCTTTGACCAGAGCACCAGGTCCAAGCCCAGCGGTCTGTGTAGCCAGAGGACAAGAGTAAGCGAGGGGCGCCGCCGACTGTCAAGGTCCGAGCGGCTCGCCCACGGGCTTACGGCCAAATCGAAGGCTTCTGGGTCGTGCGCTTGCGGATGGCCTGCCCACGGCGGCGCCAGCCGCGTTGCTGGGACCCCTAGACCCCGACGGACGGCCCTGCCAGCAGCAGGCGTTGAAAATCCCGGCAAAAAGCGCGACGCTCGGCGCTGCAGCCAGCCCCACGGGCAGCCGCGGCGCAGCTATTACCCCATGTCCTAGGTTGGCTCCGGGTTCTGGATCCGCCTTTGATGGGGCTATGAAAGGGCCCAGCAGCAGGGCCCAAGGCCTGAGAGCAAGGTCCGCGTGCCAAGCGGATCAAGGTTGCGGCCTTGGGTGCCAATGGAGGCAACCATGTTTTTTTCCAGACTGTTCAGCGCAACCGGCGCGGTCCTGGTCGGCATGGTGCTGACGGCCAGTGGCCTCTTGTGGGCCGCGCCAGCTCAGGCCGCCTTCTGCACCGGCAAGCAAAATGGCCTGTGGTGCGACGGCAACAACCTGGTGACCTGCAAGAGCGGCAGCACCGCGGCCAGCCAGAGCTGCGGCGCCGGCTGCGTCTCCATGCCGCCAGGCGTGCCAGACAAGTGCGCCAACCCCAGCGGCCCCTGTGCCGGCAAGCAGAACGGCGCCTGGTGCGACGGCAGCAATTTGCTGATGTGCAGCGGCGGCGCGGTCGCTTCGACCAAGCCGTGCCCCTACGGCTGCCAGTCGATGCCCGCCGGCACGGCCGATCTGTGCAAAGGCGCGCCAGCCCCCAGCGGGCCGTGCAGTGGCAAGGCCGATGGCGCCTGGTGCGACGGCGACAATTTGCTGCAGTGCAAAGCCGGTGGGGTCGCATCTAGCCAGAGCTGTGCCAACGGCTGCGAGCAAAAGCCACCGGGTGTCAGCGACATCTGCAAGGCCAGCCCTGCCGCGCCGGGCCCGTGCAGCACCAAGGTCGATGGCAGCTGGTGCGACGCCGACAAGCTGCTGCAGTGCAAAGGTGGCCAGACGGCCGCTTCGCAGCTCTGCCCGTACGGCTGCCAGTCGATGCCGCCGGGCGTGGCTGACCAGTGCAAGGCGGCGCCCTCAGCCACGGGCCCCTGCGCCGGCAAGGGCGACGGCGGCTTCTGCGACGGCGATCAGCTGCTGCAGTGCCAAGCGGGCAAGGTGGCCACGGCCCAGAGCTGCAGCTACGGCTGCCAGCAGCAACCCGCCGGCGTCGCCGACCAGTGCAAGCCGGCGCCGCTGCCCAACGGCCCCTGCACCGGCAAGGGCGATGGCCCGTGGTGTCAAGACCAATTGCTGAGGATCTGCAAGGGGGGCCAGGTCGTGGGCAGCAAGGACTGTGCCCAGGGCTGCCTGGAACACCCGGCTGGCGCCGCCGACGCCTGTGCCCCGCCGCCGTTTGACCCCACCAAGGCCTGTGCGGGCAAGGCCGACGGCGCGTGGTGCAGCGGAGACAAGCTCTTGACCTGCAAAGGCGGGGCCATGGCAGGGGCCTTCAGCTGCCCCAGCGGCTGCATCCCCATGCCCCCCGGGGTGCCCGACGCCTGCAAAACCTCTGGCGCTGGGCCCTGTTCGGGCAAGACCGACGGCACCTGGTGCTCTGGCGCCGATCTGGTCCAGTGCGTGGGTGGCCAAGTCGGCAAGGCGGTCTCTTGCGCCAAGGGCTGCGGTCAGCCGGCCCCAGCCGCGGCCGCCTGCAAGGTCAAAGGAGCCTGTTTCTGCTCAGGAAAATCTGATGGAGGCTGGTGTGACGGCCCGCTGCTGACCGAGTGCTCCGGCGGCACCGCCACCTCGACTTTTGCCTGCCCGGGCGGCTGCAAGGCGATGCCCGCCGGCCAAGCCGACCTCTGCCAACCCGCCATGCCAGACAGCGGGGCCGCGCCCAAGCCGCCGACCGGCTCGCTCAAAGTCTCCAGCGCCAACGGCTGCGGCCAGTTTGAGGGCAGCCTGGACGTCTGGACCGGCAAGGGTCTGAAAGTTTGGAATCAAAAGGACTTTTCGGACCAGCTGGGCACCTGCCCCGGCCTGACCATCCACAACTCGGGCTGCACCATCACGTCGCTGTCGATGATGCACCAGCTGCTGGGCGTAGAGCGCGAGGTCGATGGCAAGACCGGCAACGACCCGGTGACAGAGAACGCCTGGCGCAAGAAGCACGGCGGCTATGCCGGCACTACCTATGAGCTTTCTGGCAAGCAAGTCTCTGGCAAGTGCCTGGTGCTGTGGGGGCAAGCGCCCGCAGGTCTGGTTCCCGCCCACAGCTACAGCGCCAAGGCCGACTGTATCAGTGAGAGCGCCGCCAAGTTCATTGCCGGCGCGCTGAAGTCAGGCATGCCAGTGGTGGCGGGGGTGCACTGGCCGGGCGGCAACGCCAGCTTCTACGGCAGCAAAGAAGACTGGCACTGGGTGCTGATCGTCGGCGCCGATGACGGCGGCGTGCTGATCAACGACCCGTGGGGCGGCCTGGAGCGAGTGCGCCTGAGCCAAGGGGGTCTTGGCAAGTATGTGCTTGATGATATTTATGTTTTCTGGCAGGCCGGCGCCCAGCCCGCGGGCCTTGCGCCAGCGCCCTTGGACGATCAGAGCGAGCCGACCACCGAGGAATTGTTGCCCAAGACGCTGACCTACGCCGAAGAACCCACTGCCGCACCGGCCCAGCCGACCACCGACGCGGGCAGTGCGGACGCCAGCGCAGCCGACGCAAGCGATGGTGCCGCGGCCAACAAGCCAGCGCCCAAGGCGAGCGCGGCGGCCGATGGCTGTGCCGCTGGACGGTCTTCTACTGGCGCCGGAGCTACTTGGCTGCTGTGCCTGGCCGCGGTCGGGGTAGGCTGGCTGCGCCGCCGCAGGGCCCTGTGACCCAGCGCGGTTGGTAGCGATGGGGCCAGAACCCTGCGGCGGGCCACTGCAAAGGACCTGTCAGACGGGGATCAGGTCGAGGTCACGTCGGCCGGCGGGCCAGCCGCATCCGCAGTGGGGCTGGCATCCTCAGCGGCATCCGCAGCACTGGCTGCATCGGCCAGCCCCACATCGTCAGCGTCCACTGCAGCATCGGCTGCGGCGTCTGGCAGCGGCGCAGTGGTGTCAGCTGTGGTGTCAGCGGCGGCCGTGTCAGAACCGCTGGCGGCGTCGGAGGTGGTGGCCGCATCGGCCAGAGCTGCGGCGTCTGAGCCGTCTGAAGTAGCATCCTTGGCGGTCGCCGCGGGTTCGCTCTTGGCGGGCTCGCTGTCACAGGCATACAGGCCAGCCACAGACAGGACGCCGACGGTGAACAGGGCCAGCGAGGTCAGGGGATTTTTGCGCATTGCGATCTCTCTTTGCTCTAGGGGCCCGAAAGTGGGCTCCCTCCTACGCTACGCATTGGGCCCGCAGAAGCGAAATCGCTGCACGCGAGCCTGACATGCCTGTCAAGTCATACAGGACGCGGCGGCGAGCCCTGGGCGGTCGGCTGGAGGGCCGCGGCTTTCTTTCAACTGATCAAAGTGTTACCGATCTGGTGATCGCGATGTCACGACCAGACCGCCCGCGGGTGCTGGCGCTGGCGATACCCAGTCATGGAGCCGGCGCGACCGCTGCGGCGCGGTTGGCGAGCCACGGAACCAGGAGCTAGCCGTCGCGCCCACGGCCGGTGAAGCAGAACTGGTTGTAACCCGGATCGAATTAACGTTTTTGGGCACTAGCCCTTGGGCTGGACCGGGCGGCGGCTGTGGCGCTTCTGCTCTCTGAGCATGAACAGGTACAGGCTCTCTACCTTCTCGCGCGCCCACGGGGTTTTTCTTAGGAATTTCAAACTAGAACCCATGCTCGGGTCGGTGGCAAAGCAGCGCACAGCGATCTTTTGCGCCAGCCCCGGCCAGCCCAGGTTGGTCACCAGGTAGCGCAGCATCACCTCCAGGGTCACGCCGTGCAGCGGGTTGTTGGGCTGGCGGTGGGTGTGGGCAAGGCCTGCGGCTGTCTCCGGACCGGCCGAAGCGGACGGCTGAGCAGCTGCCTGGCCCTCGGCTGGCGGCACGAGCGGTGTTGCCGGCGCCGCTGGCGGCGGATCGGCTTGGCCGTGGCCTTGCTTGCTGTGGTGGTCGCCCATCGTGCCCTCCGCCGCGCGGCGTGGGCGCAGCTTGGCCCAAGCATGGCCGGGCTGCAAGCGTGCCTGGACCGACCGCAGCCCCGCCCAAATTCCGCCGCATATTCATGGATCAGACATTGCCTAGGGGACTGTCTGAGGCCACGCCCGCCGGCCCAGGTGACGCTGCCCCAGCGGTGGAGTAGCATTTGGCCGCCCGGGAGGAGCGTCGCCATGGCCCAGCAGCCGCGGATATTTCAGTTCATGGAAGAGCGGGAAGATATCTTGGCCGACGTCACCGAGCGGGTGGTGCGAGACAAGGTGACCGCCAGCTACCGCGATCGCGCCCAGTCGCTGGAGTACGTGCTCAACGAAGCGGCGTACCTGGAGATGCAGCGGCTGGAGCGCGGCAGCACGGCGCTGGACCTGCACCCGTTTGGCTACTGGCAGGACCTGGCCCGCGACCTGCACAACCTGTCTGACGTCGAAAAGACCAGGACAGTCAGGGCTTTGACCAGTGACTATGCCCACGATGTGGCGGGGCGGTTCACCCCCAACGTCTACCGTTTTGCCACCAAGCTGCTGCCCTTGGGGCTGGGCACGCTGTTCAACACCAACAACCTCGACACGTTGTTGCACCACGGCAAGAAGCTGGCCGAGCGGGTCATTTTGTCAGGCGCTATTGAGAGTTGGCGCAGGCTTGCGGAGAAGGGCACGCTGATAGTGGTGCCCACGCACTCTTCTAACCTGGACTCGCTTGCGGTCGGCTGGGCTCTGCACGAGGCGGGGCTGCCGCCAGTGACCTATGGCGCAGGCAAGAACCTGTTTACCAGCCCGGTGACGTCTTTCTTCATGCACAACCTGGGGGCCTACAAGGTCGACCGGCGGATTCGCCACACGCTCTATAAGGAAGTGCTCAAAGCCTATAGCGAAGTCCTGCTGGAGCGCGGCTACCATTCGCTGTTCTTTCCCGGCGGTACCCGCTCTCGCAGCAACCAGGTCGAAAAAAAGGTCAAGCTGGGCCTGCTGGGCACGGGGCTTTCGGCCTACGCGCGCAACTTGCAGATGGGCAAGCCCAACGCCGAGATCTACGTGTGCCCGCTGACCATCAACTACCACTTGGTGTTGGAGGCAGAGACGCTGATCGAAGACGCCCTGCGGCAGGACGGCGGCCACCGCTACATCATTGACGACGACGAGTTCAGCCGGCCCAAAGAAGTGGCAACCTTCCTCTATAAGATGATGCAGTTGGAGTATACGACCTACATCCGTTTTGGCGAGCCCCTGGACCTGTTTGGCAACCCGGTGGATGCCAACGGCACGTCTCGCGATCCGCGCGGCCGGCCGATCGACACGGCCCGCTACCTGTGGCGCGGCGGCCAGGTGGTGCAAGACGGCGATCGCGACGCCGAGTACACCCGCCGCTGCGGCCAGGCGATCACCAAATCTTTTCGCCAGAACACCGTGGTGGTCTCTACGGCGCTGGTGGCCCACGCGGCGTGGCGGCTGGTGGCGCACCGCTACCCGGGCGCCGACCTGTTCCAGCGGCTGCGCGTCTGCCGCGGCGATCACCTGAGCCAAGCGGACCTGGCGGCGGAAGTCGATGCGGTGCTGGATGCCTGCAAGTTCCTGGCTGCCAAGGGCGAGCTGCAGCTGGCCCACGATGTGCAACGCCTCAATGCGCTGCAATTGGTCGAAGCGGCGCAGCGGATCTTTGCGATGTACCACTCGGCGCCGGTGCTGCGGGCCACCTCTAGCGGCAGTGAGATCCAGCACCCGCGCCTGCTGTACTACTATGCCAATCGCCTGGAGAGCATTGGACTTTCCACCACCAGCAAGGGGGCCGTATGAACCGCAACGCGTTTCGCCCGGGCGTTGGCGTGCTGGGCGCCGGGCGCTGGGGCACCACCTTGGCGCAGCTGGCGGCGCGGCAAGGTTCGCCAGTGGTGCTGTGGAGCGAGGACGGCGAAGTTGACCCAACCGCGGAGCTGCCAGCCGAGAGGGTTCGCACCACCCGCGAGCTGCTGGATGTCGCCAACAACTGCGAGCTGGTGCTGCTGGCAGTGCCGGCGGCCCGGCTGCGCGGGCTGTGCCGCAGCCTGGGAGACGTGTTGGATGGGGCGCATCTGCTGGTGCACGCCGTGCGCGGCCTGGATCCGCACAGTGGCGCCCTGCCCCAGCGGGTAATGGCCGAGGAGACGGCAGTGTTGCGCACCGGTGCCCTGCTGGGCGCGGCCCTGGTTGACGAGTTGCGCGCCGGACGGCCCAACGCCGCCGTGATCGCCAGCCGCTTCCAAGAGGTCCAGCAGGCCACAGCCGACGCGCTGCACGGCCCGGTCTTGCACCTGAAGCCTGAGCGCGATCAGGTCGGCGTCGAGATGGCGGCGGCGGCGGCCAGCGCCCTGGCCCTGGCGCTGGGCATCGCCGATGGCCTGGGCTTTGGTCCAGCGGCGCGCGCCGGTCTGGTGGCCAACGCCGCTGCCGAGCTGGCCAGCGCCGTGGTGGCCGCCGGCGGAGAGGCCCATTCCGCCTATGGCTTTGCCGGCCTGGGCTTCCTGTTGGTAGAGCGGGAAGCGGACAGCCGCGACATGCAGGCCGGCCGCCTGCTGGCCCGCGGTAAAACCATCAGCGAGATCAAGGCCACACTGGGCAACATCGACGGCGCCGACGCCGCGGCGGTGGTGGCCAAGCTGTGCAAGGCCAAGGGGGTCGAGACGCCGATCCTGCGCGGCCTGGCCGACGTGCTGGCGGGCCAAGTCGACCTGGCCACAGCCGTTGCCAGCTACATCCGCTAGGACCCAAGACCTCTGAACAAAAACCAGGTGCAACCCAGGGCGAATTATCGGTTCCGCCGCCCGCCGCGAACTCCGGGTTTGCGGGAGTACAGCACGCCAGCTCTGGATTGCCGGCTGGCCCTGCAAGTCAGTTGACCGGCGCTGCCAAGATCGGCGATTCTCAGGGCAAATCTTGATCTGGAGACTCGCCCATGCCCTCGCCGATTTCACAGGCCACGCCGACCTCGCTTTCCGATGTGCGCCGCGTGTTTGAAGCCCTGGATCTGACTGCCCGCACCCACGGCGATCAGCCGGCCATGCGGATCAAGCGCGACGGCCTGTGGCAGGCGACGACCTGGAGCGAGTACCACAGCGAAGTCCACCAGGCGGCGCGGGCGCTGATCCACCTGGGGGCCAAGCCTGGAAAAGGCGTGGCGATTCTGGGCAGCGGCTGCCCCCAGTGGTTTGTGGCGGACCTGGCGGCGATCCACTGCGGCGCGGTGCCAGCGGGCATCTATACCACCAACTCCGCTGAGCAGTGCCACTTCATCACCGAACACTGCGAAGCGGCGGTGGCCGTCTTGGAGGACCAGCGGCAGCTGGCCAAGTACCGCGAGATCTGGCCGCGCCTGCCGGACCTGCACCACATTGTGCTGATGAATGGCGCCGACGACGACCCGCGTGTCCACTCCTGGGAGGAGTTTCTGCGCCTGGGCTTGCAGGTGCCCCAAAGCGAGCTTGAAGCCCGCATGGCAGCGCAAAAGGCCGATGACGTCTGCACTTTGATCTATACCTCGGGCACCACCGGCCAACCCAAAGGCGTGATGCTGACCCACGACAACCTGACGTGGACCGCCCGCCAGGTGCTGGGCACGGTCGATATCCGCCAAGGGGATCAGTGCCTTTCTTACTTGCCGCTGTCGCACATTGCCGAGCAGATCGTGTCTCTGCACGGGCCGATCTACCTGGGCGGCTGCACCTGGTTTGCCGAGAGCCTGGACAAGCTGGGTGACAACCTGCGCGAAGTGCGCCCCCACTATTTCTTGGGCGTGCCGCGGGTCTGGGAGAAGATCCAGGCCAAGATCCAGGCGGCTGCCGCCGACAACTCGGCGCTAAAGAAGAAGATCGCTACGTGGGCCCGCGAGGTGGGGCTGCGCGGCGGCTATGCGCTGCAAAACGGCCAAGAGCCCGGCTGGGAGTACCAGCTGGCCAACAAGCTGGTGTTTGCCAAGGTGCGCGCCGCCCTGGGCCTGGACCGCTGCCGCGTGCAGATCACCAGTGCCGCGCCCATCTCCAAGTCCACGCTGGAGTACTTCCTCTCGCTGGGCATCGTCATCCACGAAGTGTACGGCATGAGCGAGTGCACCGGCCCCGGCACCATCTCGACGCCGCAGTGCTGGGCCACCGGCAAGACCGGTCCGGTGATGCCTGGCGCCGAGCTGAAGATCGCCGAAGATGGCGAGGTCTGCATGCGCGGCCGCCACGTCTTCAAGGGCTACTTCAAGGCCCCAGAAGCAACGGCCGAGGCCATGGACGCCAAGGGCTGGCTGCACTCGGGCGACGTGGGCACGCTGGACGAGCGCGGCATGCTCAAGATCACCGACCGCAAAAAGGACCTGCTGATCACCGCCGGCGGCGAGAACGTGGCCCCGCAGCTGATAGAGGGGCTGCTCAAGGGCATCCCCCTGGTAGCCCAGGCGGTGGTCATTGGCGACCAACGCAAGTACCTGTCTGCGCTGCTGACCCTGGATCCAGAAAAGATCGCCAGCGAAGCCCAGATCATCGGCAGCCCAGCCCGCGACGTGGCGGCGGCGGCGACCTGCGAGCGTTTTCGCGCCCACCTGCAGCGGGCCATCGACAGCACCAACAGCCATCTGGCCCAAGTTCAGACGGTCAAGCGCTGGCTCATCATCCCCGGCGAGTTCAGCATTGAAGGGGGAGAGCTCACTCCGACCATGAAGATCAAGCGCAAAGTCATCCGAGACAAGTACGCAGCGGAGATCGAGTCGCTGTACGCCTAGGACCGCAGAGCCTCGCCGCTGGGCCACGGAGCCTTTGGGCCCCCTGGTACGGCAACTCCTAGGTCCGACCTTGGCTCGGCAAGGAAGCGGGCGCGGGATGCTAGCGCCCCGCCAGCCTCCGCAACTGCGACTAATGCGCTATCCTTGTTGGAACGCTGAGACCCGGCGGGTACCCTATGGCTGACAAGGGCAAGAGCCAACAGAGGAGCACAATGGTCGTCCAATTGCTTTTGCGCGCCGCAGCTGGCGGTTCCGTACCCGTGCTTGGACTGTGGCTGGCCTTGGGGGGCGCAGGTCTAAGCGCCTGTAGCCAGAGCACGCCCAACCAGCCGGGCCTGGCCTATGCCGACATCTACGCCATCAGCGACAAGGGTCCTGCGCAAGACGTGGCCCCCAAGCCCGACGTCAAAGCCGACGTGGCCAAAGAAGTCGCCGACGCGCCCGACACCTGCACCTGCGCCGGCCTGGAGTGCGGCAACCCGCCCGGCTGCCCGTCCTTGGACTGCGGCCTGTGCCCCAAGGGCGCTTTGTGCAACGCCAACATGTGCGAGGCCGATCCCAACTGCAAGTGCGAGGCCAAAGAGTGCGGCATCCTGCCCGGCTGCGGCAAAGACTGCGGCGGCTGCGATGAGGGCCTGAATTGCCTGAACAATTTTTGCGACTTGGACTGCTCTTGCACCAACCTGGAGTGCGGGACCTGGCCCGGGTGCGAGAAGGCGTGCGGCGAGTGCCAGACCGGGCTGCTGTGCAGCAACTACGCGTGCGTGCCGGACCCCAAGTGCGCGTGCAAGCCGGGGGTCTGCGGTGTCCCCCCCGGCTGCGCCCAGAACTGCGGCGGCTGCGGCGCCGACGAAAAATGCGAAGCCAACAAGTGCACTGCTGGCGGCGGCGACTGCCCGTGCAGCGGGATTGCCTGCGGCTTCTCCAAGCCGAGCTGCGCCAAGAGCTGCGGCCAGTGCCAGATCAACCAGTTCTGCTCGGCCAACTCCTGCAAGCTCGACAACCCCAAGATCAAGCGCAAGTTTGGCGAGTACTGCGGACCCAGCGAAGAGTGCCCGGTGCCGCCGCCTGGCGCGTCGCAATTCGCCCAAAAGCAGCACATTGAGTGCATGCACAACCAGTGCGAAGGCGGGCTGTGTGTGGGCGGCGTCTGCTCCAAGAAGTGCTCTATTGCCCAGGACCAGGTCAACAACCTGACGGGCGCCGCAGGGCCCGATGGAATCGAGGATCCGGGCCAGGTCAGCCAGTGCACCGGCGCCGTCAAGGGCACGATGGGGGCGGAATTCCGCTGTGTCGAGCAGAACTCGCCGGCCCAGGTGCTGGTGGGCCAGACCGACCAAATCTGCCTGCCCGGCAGTAACTTTGCGCCCTGCGCCGCCAACAGCGACTGCCAAGCCGGCGAAGTCTGCCGGGTCATCACCTTGCTGGCCGACTACCAGGCGCGCTGCTCGCCCAAGCAGAGCAACCCGGTGGGCACGGCTGGCGTCAAGGGCACCCAGGCCTGCAACGACTATCCGGTGGTGGGCGTGATTGCCCTGTGCGAGACAGGCTGGTGCGGCATCAGCGGCTGCCTGGCGCTTTGCAAGAACAACAATGATTGCGCAGTGTTGCCGGGCGGCTGCAAGAATGGCAAGTGCAGCGCCTCTGGCAGTCAGTGCAAGGCCGACGCCGACTGCCCCAGTTGGGCCTGCAAGGGCGGCGTGAAGTTTGCCAACGACAGCATGACGACCTTTCAGGTGTGCCAGCCGGTATTCTAGCCAGGGCGCCCCTGGGGCGACGGCTCCCGGCCTCGGTGAAGGGCTGCGAGCTCACGGCTCCCCAGCGCGCAGCTCTCAGAGGTCCAGCCAGTGCCCACCGCGACAGCGCCCACAGCCACAGCGTCAGCGCCTACAGGGGCAGTACCGACCGGGCCAGGGACAGGGCCCACCCAGCCGACCGCGGCGGCCGACCCAGCCGTCGGTCACGCCCCGACTGCACGTCTGGATGCGCTGACTTCCATTCGCTTCTTTGCCGCCTTGCATGTGGTGTTCTACCACGCGCGCTGCACTGCCTGGGCCAGCTTGCCGGCGCCGCTGGAGCGACTGCGCGACCACGGCGACTCGGCCGTCGCACTGTTCTACGTCCTGTCTGGCTTCATCTTGACGTATACCTACCAAGGCGATCGCGGCCGGGTAGAGCATCCCAAGGCCTTCTGGCTGGCGCGGGTGGCCCGGGTGTGGCCCTTGTACTTCTTGGGCTGGGCTATCTGCGTGGTGCAGCGACTGCAAGCGGGCGGCACCATCCGCCACAACCTGCAGGGCTTCTTTGCCTCGGCCCTGGCACTGCAAGCCTGGACGCCGCGTACGCTTTTTGGCTGGAACACGCCGGGCTGGAGCATCAGCGTAGAGGCCTTCTTCTACCTGTGCTTTCCGCTGGTCCTGCCGTTGTTTGGCCGCGAGCGGCGTGCCTCGCGCTTGCTTGCGCTGGCGGTGGGCTGTTGGCTGGTCGGGCTGGCGGGCCTGGCCTTTGGGCGCTCTATGGCCTGGGACTGGCGCTTGGCCGGCTTTGACCCATGGCCGCGGGTGGTTAGCTACAACCCATTGTTTCGCTTTCCAGAGTTCTTGGTTGGCATCGCCGCCGGTCGACTGCACGCCGTCTTGCCGCGGCTTTCTTGGCAAAAGGCCGACGCCCTGGTCTTGGCGGGCGCAGGCATCTCTCTGGGCGTTACGGCGCTGTGGCCCGATCTTCCCCGCGATCTACTGCACAATTCGCTCTTCTCGCTGGCCTTTGCTGCGATCGTCCTGGGTCTGGCGCAGGGCGGCTGGGTGGCGCGGTGGTTGCAGGCGCCGTGGCTGGTCCGCCTGGGCGAGGCGAGCTTTGCCCTCTACGTCTTGCAAGAACCAGTGATGAACGCTTGGTTTCGCTGGCTTGGCGAGCCGCACGACCAGCTCCATTCGCCTTGGGTCTTTGGCGGCCAGTTGGCGCTGCTGATCGTCACCTCGCTGGTGGCCTGGAAAGGGATCGAAGGGCCGGCGCAGCGGCTCATCCGCCGCCACGGCAGTCGCTGGCTCAACGCCCAGGCAAGACCGGCCGGCCAGCAGGACGCCATGGCGCAGCCTGACACTGCCACCTTGACGGCTGCCGCTGCGCGTTGGCCCAGCAGGGCGTGGATCGCCGCGATCGCCGGCGCTGGGCTGGCCGCAGCCGTGTTGCTTTATGCTGCGCCGGAACACGTGGCCCACCGCAGCTCGCTGGTCGGCGCCAGCTTGCGGCGGGCCGGCGTGGCTGCCGTAGCGTATGACGTGGTCGGCCACGATGACGCTTTCCTTTGGCAGACCTATGAGGCAGTGCCCCACCTGCGCCTGCTGCCTTTTGACAGCGGCGCTGGCGGCCAACCCAGCGCGGCGTGGGTGATTGCCGCGCCCTCTTGGCGGCCCTTGCCGCTGGTGCGCGAGCCTGGCCTGCCGCGGGCGCTGTTCCGGCTCACAGACGCCGATCAGCCAGCCGGTGCGCGGCCCGTCGCGAAGTAGCTCGAGCCAGCTGGGCCACCGACCGGCCCCACAACCGCGGCAATCCAGCGCAGCATCGCGATTCGATCGGCCTCGTCATCGATCTCTTGACAGCTTTGGCCCGCCATCCTATCGTCGTTTTACGATTGGATGACTGCCGCGGGTAGCGGCGGACGCCCAGCCAATCACCCGGCCAGCCAGGTCAACCAGACCAAACAAGCTAAACAAGCTAAACAAGCCAAACAAGAGAGAGCCAGCATGAATGAGCAAAGCAAAGATGCAATCCGCGCCGCCGTTCGCGAGCAGTACGGCCAAGTTGCACGAGCGGTAGGCAGCGCTGATGCCTGCTGCGCCCCCGGCTGCTGCAGCCCGAACGGCAACGCCAACGCCAGCTTGCAGCTGGGCTACTCGCAAGACGATCTGCAGGCCGTGCCAGACGGCGCCAACATGGGGCTGGGCTGTGGCAACCCCCAGGCCATCGCCGCCCTGCAACCGGGAGAAACCGTGCTGGACCTGGGCGCCGGCGGCGGCTTTGACTGTTTCTTGGCGGCCAAGCGGGTGGGCGCGACCGGGCGGGTCATTGGCGTGGACATGACGCCCGACATGGTCAGCAAGGCACGAGCCAATGCGCAGCAACTGGCCGCCACCAATGTTGAATTTCGCCTGGGCGAGATCGAGCATCTGCCCGTCGCCGACAACACGGTCGACGTCATCCTGTCCAACTGCGTCATCAACCTGAGCCCTGACAAGGGCGCCGTCTTTCAGGACGCCCTGCGCGTGCTCAAGCCGGGCGGGCGCCTGGCCATCTCTGACGTGGTCAGTACCCAGCCTCTGCCGGCGGCCCTGGCCCAAGACGTGGCGGCCCTGGTCGCCTGCGTGGCGGGCGCCGCCAGCGTCGACACGGTGAAATCCTTGTTGCAGGAGGCGGGCTTCACGGACATCCGCATCAACATCGCGCCCGACAGCCACGGCTTTATCGCCGACTGGATTCCTGGCTCTGGGGTAGAAAACTTCATCGCATCGGCCACCATTGAGGCCCTCAAGCCGGTGCGGCGCTCCTGCTGCTGAAGGCCAAGCCCGTCGACCCGCAGATCCCCGCGCCCATGCGATCCTCCCACCGGGATCGGCCGCGCTGTTGAGCCAGTAGCCGCTGCCAGGACGCGGCCTGCGTTGGCGGGTTTGCCCAGCCGCCGCGCCCTGCTATTCTCCAGCCGCCGACGCACCCTGCCCCCCGGGTCCGGCGCTGGAGTGGCATGAAAGTCCTGGGTATCAACTTCTCCAATGACGCGGCGGCCGCGCTGATCATCGACGGCAGGATCTCTGGCGCGGTCCAGGAAGAGCGGCTGTCGCGCATCAAGCACGACGCGTCCTTTCCGACCAAGGCCATCAAGTGGGTGCTCAAGGAAGCAGGCCTCAAGCTTGCGGATCTGGACGCCGTAGCCTTCTTCTGGAATCCGGGCATCCACGCCGAGGCGCCCAACGGCCGCATGACCGCGGTGCCACGCGACCACATGGAGTACCTGTACAGCGTGCCGGCTCACCTGCTGCGCCAGCTGGACGGCAGCGAGGTCGAGCGCGTCGAGCAGACGTTCCACCTCAAGAACACCACCCAAGGCTTTGTCAAGCCATTGAAAATCCACTATCTTACCCACCACACCTGCCACGCGGCAGCGGCGTTCTACCTGTCTGGCTTTGACAGCGCGGCGATCCTGACGGTGGACGGCTACGGCGAGCGCACGGCAGCGCAGATCAGCCGGGCCCGCCGCGACGGCGCCATTGAGGTGCTGCACCGCATAGAATTCCCACACTCGGTCGGCAGTTTCTACGCCGCGTTTACCCAGTACTTGGGGTTTGAGCCCAACGACGGCGAAGGCAAGGTAATGGGCCTGGCCAGCTACGGAAAGCCCTTGTACTACGAGCAGATTCGCCGGTTGGTGACGCTGACGGATCGCGGCTTTGAGCTGGACCTGAGCTACTTCAGCTACTTTGTGCCGCGCCGCCGCCGCTTCACCCAAAAGCTCTTGGAATTGTTGGGGCCTGAGCGCCAGCCAGAGAGTGAGCTGACCCAGCGCCACATGGACATTGCCGCGTCGTTTCAGGCAGTGACCGAGGATCTGCTGCTGCACCTGGCCCAGATGGCCCGGCAGCTGACCGGCGAGACGCGGCTGTGCATGGCCGGCGGCGTGACCCTCAACTGCGTGGCCAACTCGCGGATCCGCTTTGAGACCGGCTTTGAGCAGTGCTACTTCATGCCCGCGTCTTCGGATGCCGGCACCAGCCTCGGAGCCGCTCTGTACGTGGCCCACCAGATCGGCGATTCGCAGGGCCGCACTGACCCGCCGCAGCTGCATCCGCTGATCGACTACTGGGGCCCAGGCTATAGCGATGAGGCGATCGAGGCGGTTCTGCAGCTGTCTGGCTGCACTTTTGAGCGGCCGGCCGATATCTCAGAGGCGGCGGCCGATCTGCTGGCTGCGTCCAAGATCGTCGGCTGGTTCCAGGGCCGCGCCGAGTTTGGCCCGCGGGCCCTGGGCTGCCGGACCATCCTGGCCGACCCGCGCCCGGCGGAGATGAAGGATATCGTCAACGCCCGCGTCAAGTTTCGCGAGTGGTTTCGTCCTTTTGCGCCAGCCGTCCTAGAGGAACGGGCTGCTGAGTTCTTTGAGAACGGCGAGATCGCGCCCTTTATGCTAGTGGTCTACCCAACGCGACCCGAGCATGTGCACCACCTGCAGGCCGTGACCCACGTGGACGGCGGCGCGCGGGTGCAGACCGTCAAGCGCCAAGACAATCCCCGCTATTACGACGTGATCAAGGCCTTTGGCGAGCGCACCGGCGTCCCCGTGCTGATGAACACCAGCTTTAACATCCGCGGCGAGCCCATCGTCACCAGCGTAGAAGAAGCCCTGAAGTGCTACTTCACTACCGACATGGATGCCCTGGCCGTCGGCCCGTTCCTGCTCAAGAAACCGGGGAAATGCTAGGAGTTGGCTCGTCTGAGCTGGCTGCAGCCCCCGGTCCGCCGATGGGTGCGACGGCAGGGGCGACAGGGGCAGCGACTCTGCGTGCCGCGCTGTGGTGCGGGCTGCTGGCTTTGGTCGTGCACGTGGGCGCGCTGGCCAATGGCTTTGCGATGGACGACCTCTACAACCTGGTCGCCAACCCAGAGATCCGCGTTCTGTCTAATATCCCTGGTCTTTTTGGACACGCTTGGACGGCGACCGCCCAGGACGGCCTGGATCACGCGATCGGCCTGAGCTACTGGCGGCCGCTGGCTGCCCTGACCTGGACGATAGAGTACGCGCTGTGGGGGCTGCAGCCGCTTGGCTTTCACGCCGTCAACCTGCTGCTGCACGGGCTGGTCACGCTGCTGGTCGCCCTGCTGGCGGGCCGCTGGACGGACGCTCGCGGCGCGTGGCTGGCGGGGCTGCTCTTCGCGGTGCATCCGGTGCACACAGAAGTGGTGTGCCTGGTGACCTATCGGTCTGAGCTCCTGTCGGCGAGCGCAGTTACCATAGCCCTGGGCCTGCAATTTTCCAACAGACCCGCGCGGCTGCGGCGGCAGGCAGCGCTGTGGGGCCTGTACGCCGTGGCGCTGCTGGGCAAGGAGTCGGGGGCAGTCCTGCCGGCGCTGTTGGCCACCCAGGACTGGGCGCTGCGGCGCAGGCTGCGCGACCAATGGCCGCTGTACGCCGGTCTGACGGCTGTGGCCCTTGGCTGGCTGCTGGTGCGGTCGGCGCTGGTGGTAGAGACGCCGCTGCCGTACCTGGCCGCGCTGCCGGGGCCCGTCAAGGTGTGGACGGCGCTGGCGATCCAGAGCCTGCACGCGCGGCTGTGGCTGTGGCCCTGGCCGCTGGTGCCGTTCTATGACTGGACACTGTGCCCGCCGGCGCTGACGCCGCTGGACCCAAGGGCGCTGCTGGGCGTGGCGGCGCTGGCAGTCCCGGCGTGGCTGGCCTGGCGGTGGCGGCAGCGGTTTCCGCTGATTGCCCTTGGGCTTTCTTGGTGGCTGCTGGGGCTGTTGCCCACCAGCCAGCTGCTGCCGCTGCCGGTGGGGGCGGCGGAGCGCTTCCTCTACTTGCCGAGCATCGGCGCCTGTCTGGCGCTGGCGGGCGGGGCGCAAGCGCTGAGCCAAAAGCCGCTGTGGCTCGCTGCGGGCAGGGCTGAGAAGCGCGTGGTGCTGGGGGTCGCCGCGGCCATCGCGCTGCTGCTGGCGGGGCTGAGCGCGCGGCGCACCTTGGACTGGCGAGACGACCTGACGCTGATGCAGCGGGCGACCCTTGATTTTCCTGAGTCTTTCAATGCCTGGCATCGGCTCGGACAGCTGCACGCCAAGGCCGGACGCTGGCCGCAAGCGGTGGCCAGCTTTGAGCGCGCGGACCAAGTGCTCCCCGGTTTTGAGCCGAACCAGCGGGCCCTAGAGCTGGCACGGAGGCGCGAGCGGTGACTGCAAACGGTCGATGCAGACCATGGCAGGCGCCAGGCTGCGCCCCCCAGCCGCACGTCTTTGCGGCCAGCTCAGACCGATCGGGCGCTCTCCAGGGACCCGCGGTCCAAGCCAGCAAAACCCAAGCTCGCGCAGGGTTGGGTCACGGCTCCGGGTTGTCGGGCGGCAAAGAATAGCCAATAAAACAGCCTGCCTACACACGGGATGCGCGTGTCGACCTGAAGCGTCTTGCTGCTTTGGGTACTGGTCACCGTCGCACCGCGGCGCCCCGCCCGGGAAACTGGCTCGCTAACCTCCAATGGCTCCCTTGCCGCCCGGTGCCCTTGCGCAGGTCCGACAGTCCCCACGGCAATGTCCGATGTGATACTGCGACACGTTGCACCTCAAACAGGCAGAAACTTCGACGCGTTCTCCGGTTCTTCAGTTACCCGATGACCGGCAGACAGCCGGCCCACCCTTCGCCCCCTAGCCGTAGCGGCAATGTCCCCAGCAGCATGCCCGGCGGCAGCGTGATCGCGACACCGTGCAGGGCGCGGCTGCGGAGCTTGGACCCACCGCGCCACCCAGCCTTGGCCACGCCGTACCCCGCAACCGACTCCTGGTAGCGCTCCTCGTACTCGTCGACCATCCGCTCGTCAACAGACAGCAGCCGCGGTGGCCGTCCGCGATTGCGCTTGCCGTCCATCCGCTTGGGCTTGACCGGACCGTGGCTGTACCTGCCGCCATCTTCGGCCACGCGGGTTGGCACGCGCGCCTTGGGCGGCTGGGTGCACACGGGCTCGCGGCCTGCTGCGGGAGCGGGGCTTGGCTCGGGTCCTGCGCTTGCCGGTTCCTCTGGGGTGCCAACTCGTGCCGCGGCTGGGGGAGGGAAGGACCCGCTGGGAGCTTCGTCGTCGATGGCCTGTCCCCAACAATTGTTCGTATTTTCATGGATCAGACAATCCCCACAGGACTGTCCGTGTCCGTGCCCAAGGTCGGCCCCGCCGCCGGCCAGCTCCGCGGCGATTCCAGCGTACATTCGCCGCAACTCGTCGCCGCTCAAATCCGCCCAGCATGTTGGCACCGACAGCGGCAGTTCGACCCATGTTTCGTAGGCCTCGTCTGCCTTGGCGCCACCCACCAAACGCGCCGCGTCTCGACAGCGGCTAGTGTTGTCAAACTGCCGCCCCATCAGTCGGGTGCCGTACAACATCGCATCCACTGACGACGCTCCAGGAAACTGCCCCGGGTGGTCGACCAGGCCTGCAGCAACAGCTTGCCCCATGATGTAGCGCACGCGCCTGCCGACCGACTCGGCATCCTTGGCGACAGCGAACACCTTGAGAGGCGCCCAAAACTTGCCCTTGGTGCCGTTGGTTCGGTGAGCCAGCCGGGCCAGGTTGCCATGCAAGAACGCGAAGAACATCACCAGTTGTTCCGCTGAGCTGAAGCCGTACAGTCCATGGTAGTGGTTACTCATGAAATGAAAGACGAACACGGCCACATTGTAGCGCTGGATGGCCTCGGCGAACACGCCGTAGATCAGGTCGCGCAGACCGGTATCGTTCAGATCAAAGCCAAAGTCGCCGCCAGCAGTCCTCAGCGTGACTTCACAATAGTGGTCCGAGTCGTAGAGGCGCAGTTCCTTCATGGCGGTCTCGCAGGCTGGGCGGATTTGCCCATGCAAGATCAGTTCTCGTCGACTGGCCGGCTTTGCCGCGCACAAGGCCAAAAAAGGCTTTTCACGGCGAGGGGGAGGCCAGGACAGGTCCGCCGGAGAAAACAGAAATAGTCTGCAAGATCAGAGATCAGACACTCCCTACGGTACTGTCGGGCCTTCGCCAAGACCGCGATCGCCTCGTTGGCTGCAACAAATCGCCGTGATCACGACCTCACGGCACTCGGGCGCGGCGACCTATCTCCGCAGTGTCACCACGCGGCACCTGACCGGCCAGCCGCGCTCCCTACGGAAGAATACTTATTAATTTCAATGCACAGACAATGCCTAGGGGACTGTCGCAGGGCCTTGCTGGTGTCGCGGACAGCAGTTCCGCGCGGGGCCCGGATCCACGTAGGCTGGCGACTACAGGGAATTTGAGGTCACGTACCAGCGCCCGTCCCACTTGCTGAGCTCGATCGGCCGCGGCATCGATGCGGTGTTCTTGTAGTCTTTGAGAAACAGCTTGACCTTGGTCTCGCTCAGGTTTTGACGGCGCTCTACCGTAAAGCTGGGATTCTTTGGGTCGGGCACGTACCACGCAGCCTGACCGGCGAAGCGCTTCCACTCGTAGCGCATCAGCTGCGACTTCTGGTCGGCGGTGCTGCGGCGGTCCGGGTGCACTTCGGCCAGGTACTTCTCAAAGCTACCGGCCATGCCCGCCTGCAGAAAGCGCAGGACTAGCGCCTCTACGGTGTCGGCCTTGGCGTCCTCTACGCGCTGGTCTCCGGTGCCCCCACCTGGCGCGGCCACGGCGGCAAACCCGCTGGAGGCGGTCAGAGAAGTCAGGATCATCACAAGGGCAATCAGGCGCATGGCGGGCTCCAGGGCAAGAGACAAAGCACAAGGCCGGCTTGGATGCCAACCGCAGTGGCAGTTCAACGCTGCACAGGCCAGGTTCATTCGCTCCCCTGCAGGCGGCGGGGGTACGGCCAGGGTCAGCTTGCCCCGGCCACCGTCACGCCGTCAAATACCAACGTGGGGGTGCGCAGGGCTGAGTAGCGGTAGGGGTCGCTGCCTACGGCCACCAGCCGCTGCCAGAACTGCAGGTGGTTGCCGGCCATGTTCATCTCTGCCAGCGGCTCTGCCAGTTGGCCATTGCGAATAGCAAAACCTTGAATACCAAAGGAAAAATCTCCAGTCGTCGCATTGGAGTTGCCGCCCAGGAAGCCGGTGACCAACACGCCCTCTCCAACCTGGGCCAGCAGGCCGGGCTGGTCGAGATCTCCTAGGCGCCAGGCTAGGTTAGACGCGCCGCCGGTGGTCGCGGGCCGGCCGAGCTTGCTGCCGTAGTAGGTATCGACGTACAAGCCGCGGACGGCGCCGTCTTGAAAGATTGCCATTGGCTGAGAAGCCAGACCGTCGCTGTCGTACAGACGCGAGCCAAGCCCGCGTACAACAAAGGGATCGTCGTCAATGTGCAGCAAGGTCGAGCCGACCACGGTGCCCTCGCGGTCTTGGTAGAAAGAGCGCTGCTGCTGTAAGGCCGCGCCGCTCAAGGGCCCCAGCAAGGCCGACAGCAGGCGCCCAGCACATCTGGCATCCACGACCACACTGCAGGTGGCAGTGGCCGGCTTGGAGGCACCGATGCGGGCCAGGGTGCGCTCGGCAGCGCCGCGGCCGACAGCCGAAGGGTCAATCAGATCGCTGCGGAAGCGCGCACCGCGGTAGTCACCGGCTTCTGGGCGACGGCCGTCGGGATCCTGGACGCTGACCTCGGCCGACCACCAAAAAGCGGTGCCGCGCCGCCAGCCGGTAAAGCCCTGCGAGTCGCAGCGGTAGGTCTCGCTTTGACTGTCGGAGACGCCGGTGGAGACGCTTAGGATCCGCCCTGAATTGTCGACGGCGCGGGCGGCCTCTTCGATCTGCTGGGCGGTCAGGCGGCGCTCGACGGCGCTCAGCTCGGCGTGGCTGGGATCCGCCAACTGCAGCCCACGCGCATCCGGTGAAAGCGCAACCTCCGGCGGGGCATAGCGCGCTGGGTCAGGCAGCTTGCGGTGCGGATCCGCCGTCAGCGCCCGGGTCATCACCACGGCGTCTGCCAGGAAGGACGCCACGGCCTCGCGGCGAATATCGCTTGTTGAGACAGCGGCGTACCGACCATCGACGTACAGCTCGACCGACAGACCGCGCGACGAGGCCTCAGTCAACCGCTCTAGTTTGCCATCGCGCCACGCGACT